>DYSB01000107.1 GCA_020726405.1 Acetofilamentum sp.
GGGCCCAGCCGGCGCGTGATCCAGCCGCCGGCCAGGGCCATGGCGGCCAGCAGCAGCCAAGCGCGGGCGCCGGTGAGCGGGTTGACGATCCAGGCGACGTCCAGCATCGTCTGCACGGCGTGGGCGTGCACCTCCACCCCGGGCATGAGCTGGCGCCGGCCCTGGTAATTGAAGAAGGGAGTGCGCTTGTCGTCGTGCAAGTCCGTGGCGCTTACGCCCACCAGGGCCACCTTGCCCGCGAATGGATGGATCTCGCCGGGCCAAAGGGCCTGGAAGAGCGCGCTGTCGGCGAACTGCTCCACGTAGTCGGCGTCCTGGTCCGGGTCGGCCAGGGTGAACTCCGCGTCGTCGAGGAAATCGGAGAAACTGCGGTGGGTCCAGGTCCCGGCGGGCCCGTAGTAGTTGATCCGGACGGCGTTGGCCTTGCCTGGCTCCAGGCGCAGTGCACGCAGTCCCAGATTGCGGAAACCGCCGGCGATGGGCCCGAAGGCTAGGCCCGTGCCGCCGCGACCCTCCAGCGAATCCAGCGTGTAGAGCAGGCGCGCGCCCAGCACGGCCCGCGGCGTCCCGTCGCCGGGATCGGGCAGGAAGAGCGGATAGAGCCGGTTGACGCCGTCGGGGTCGCTCAGGTCGTTGACCAGGGCCCAGGGTTGTCCCGTCTCCAGCAGGACGGGCAGGGGACGGTCCAGCCGCTGGTAGCCGCCGCGCTCGTAGACCAATTCGCCCGAAAGCACCACCGGAGCACACTCGCGCACGGCGGCGGCCAGCTCGGCCAGGCCGGCGGAATCCCCCGCCGCCTCCTCGGTGAACTGGACGTCCAGCACGATGAGTCGGATGCCCATCCGCTTCAGGTTGCGCAGCGCGCGGGCGAAGTGGCCGCGCGGGAAGGGCCAGCGCTGGTTCAAGTCCTTGTAGCTGCGGTTGTCCACGGTGACCAGCACCAGCGGGCTGTGCTCCACCGGGCGCGGCCCGCGCAGCTGGAAGCGCAGATCCAGGCTGCGGTCCTCCAACCCGAAGAGCCCGGCGTCCAACAGGCTGAAGAGCACGGCCAGCAGAAAGGCCACGCCCGCGGCGATCCACCAGCGCTGGAGCCTGACCTTGCTCATGCCCGATCCTGTCGTCTGGCCGTGCGGGTCCACCGCCCGTCCCACGCGGGTTGGTGGAACACGAAGTCACAAAGGCTCAAAGGAATCCTACAAGCCATGGTCGTCGAAAACTCCTAAGGAAAGCACTGGATTCTACAGCCGATCACGGGTTTTTGGGTTGGACGGCAGAGCCAGCGGCACAACTCGCTCGTGTCTCTTCGAGACTTCGAGTCTCCGTGATCTCAACCGCCCATTGCCTTCCCGAGAGGCATGCAGGGCCAACCACTCACCTACTCACCGGCGTCCGGCGCACCCTTGTCGATGATCGCCGACAGGCCGGGGTCCGCCGCCCGGTATTCGTTGAGCTTGTTGCGCAGGGTGCGGATGCTGATCGCCAGCACATCGGCCGTGCGCGTGCGGTTGTTGTTGTAGCGCTTGAGCGTGGCCAGGATCAGCCGCTTCTCCATCTCGTCCACCGTGATGTCCGCGGCGGGCAGTTCGAAGTCCCCGCCCTCCTCGGCGAACTGCTCCAGGGGCTTGAAGCTGCCGGCGTCGAGGATCGGACCGGTGGCCATCACCACGGCACGCTCGATGGTGTTCTCCAGCTCGCGCACGTTGCCCTCCCAGCGCCGGGAGACCAGATAGCGCATCCCGCCCTCCTCGATCCCCAGGATGGTGCGATTCATGCGCTGGACGTACTTCTTGAGGAAGTGCTCGGCCAACAGCGGGATGTCGTCCACGCGCTCGCGCAGTGGCGGCAGGGTGATGGGAATCACGTTGAGGCGGTAGAACAGGTCGCGCCGGAAGCGGCCCTCCTGCACTTCGGACTTCATGTCGCGGTTGGTGGAGCTGATCAGGCGCACGTCCACCGTGACCACGTCGTTGGAGCCCACCCGCTGCAACTCACCCTCCTGCAGCACGCGCAACAGTTTGCTCTGCAGGTTGAGCGGCATCTCGGAGATCTCGTCCAGGAAGAGCGTGCCGCCGTCGGCCTCCTCGAAGATGCCCTTGCGGTCGCCCACGCTGCCCGTGAAAGCGCCCTTGACGTGGCCGAAGAGTTCGCTCTCCAGCAGGGCGTCGGGGATGGCCGCGCAGTTCTTGGCCACGAACTTGCGGTCGGCGCGGTCACTGTAGTGGTGCAGGGCGCGGGCCACCAGCTCCTTGCCCGTGCCGTTCTCGCCCTGGATCAACACGGCCGAGCCCGAGGGCGCCACGGTGCGGATCATGTCGAAGATCTGCTTCATGACCTTGTTGCGGGCGACGATGCGCCCGAACTCCTCACGGCCCTCCAACCGGCCGCGCAGCATGCGCGTCTCCAACAGCAGATCGCGGTGCTCGAAGGCCTTGCGCAGGCGATGGTCCACCTCGGCCACCATGCAGGGCTTTTGGATGTAGTCGAAGGCGCCCAGCTTGATGGCTCGGATGGCGCTCTCCACGCTGCCGTAGGCGGTCATCATCAGAACCATCTGGTCGGGCACGCGCCGGCGCAGCTCCTCCAGGAACTCGTAGCCGTCCATCCCGTCCATCTTGATGTCCGTCAGCACCAGGTCGGCGGACTCCTGGGCCAGCAGCTCCAGGGCCTCCCGGCCCCCGCCCGCGGTGCGGATCTGGTAGCCCAGCCGGCCCAGGCCCTCCAGGAGCAGCTCGCGGATCAGTTTCTCGTCGTCCACCACGAGGACTTTTCGGCTGCCCATCACGTCGCTCATGTCCACCTCTCGCTCAATGCGTGGACACGAAGAACACGAAGGGTGTGAAGACCGGGAAGAAGCAAGCGACCGCTTTTCATGGTGGTTTTCTCTTCGTGTGCTTCGTGTGCTTCGTGTCCGATCCCTCACAACTCCAGGGCCAGGGGCAGCTGAACGGTGAAGCAGGCGCCCTGTCCCGGTTTGGAGCGCAGGCTGATCACGCCGCCATGCAGCTCCACGTTCTTGCGCACGATGGCCAGGCCCAGGCCCGTGCCCTTGGCGCGCGTGGTGAAGAAGGGGTTGTAGAGTTTCTCGTGCAGGTTCTCGGGAATGCCCGGCCCGGTGTCCCAGACCTCCACGGCGATGCGGGCCGCGCCACCCGGCGCCCGGGTCTGGTGCACGCGGCAGCCCAGCCGGCCCGGGCCGCCCTCGAAGGCTTGCACGGCGTTCTTGAACAGGTTGAGGAAACTCTGGCGCATCAGTTCGGGATCCATCCGCACGGGTAGTTCCGTCAGCCCGAGGTCGATCTCCAGCTCCAGGGGCAGGCGGGCCTGCTCCACCTCGATCTGGATGAAACTGAGCACCTCGCGCAGGAGCTGGCGCAGGTCCAGCACCTGCAGGCGCGGCTCCACGGGACGCGTGTAGGTCAGCAGGTTGGTGGCCACCTTGTTCAGCCCCTCGACGCCATCGATGATCCGCAGCGTGTAGCGGTGCGGGTCGCTCTCGGGTTCGAGCAGGTCTTTCAGGAGGGCCGCGAACCCACCGATGCCCCCCAGCGGATTGCGCAGCTCGTGGGCCACGCTGGCGGCCATCTCGCCCAGGGCGGCCAGCGTGCGGCTCTGCTCCAAGCGGCGCTCCATGTGGATCAAGTGGGTCTGGTCGTCGAGGATCTGCAGCACGCCAATGGGATTGCCCATGTCGTCGCGCACCAGGCGGCAGTCCACTCGCAGAGTTTGCACGCCGTGCCGGCCCTCCAGCAACAATTCGTCCAGGCTGACGTGTCGACCCTCGCCCACCACCTCGTCCAGGATGTTCTGCAGCGGTTCGGGCAGGACGGCGGAGGCCAGGATGGGCAGCTCGCCCTCGATGTTCAGCAGCATGCGCGCCCGGGGGTTGGCCTCGCTCAAGTAGCCGTCCAGCTCCACCATCAACACGGCGCTGGACATGGAGGCCAGGATCTGGCGCAGCTTGCCCGCCACGCGCTCCATCTGCAGCAGGTTGCCCGTCAGCAGGCGGTCCTTGATCTCCAGCTCGCGAGTCAGCTCCTCCAGCCGGCGTTCCAGCTGCCGGGGATCGGGCTCGCCGCGGGGCGCCGGGACGGTTTCGCCAACCGGCGCGATCGGCTCTTCTGGGGTCAGTGGCACGGGGACTCCTGCTCCGGTCGGCCGGTCGGGGGGCTCCCCGGCGCCCGCAGGCGAGCCAGCTCGGCCTCGAGTTCGGCAATGCGCAACTCCAGGCTGCGCGCATGGCCCAGCAGACGGCGCTCATCCAGCACGCGCTCGGCCAGCTGGATGAACTCGTCCACGCGGAAGGGCTTGACCAGATAGCCCGAGGCTCCGGCTTGGAGACAGTCCAGGCAGCTCTCCAGCGCCGGGTAGCCGGTCATGGCCACCACCACGGGCCGGCGGCCGGCGCGCTCCTGGCAGAAGGCCCGGACGTGGTCCGTGCCCGTGGCCCCCGGCAGATGGATGTCGGTCAGCACCAGGTCCGGCTGCTCCGACTCCAGCAGGCGCAGGCCGCGGGCGGGATCCCCGCAGCTCAGGACCTCCCAGCCCCGGACTTTCAGGTGCTCCAGCAGGATGCCGCGGCTGCCGCCGTCATCCTCAACGATGAGAATCCTCATGCGGTCTCCCCGCCCGTCTCGTCCGCGGGCTCCTCGAAGAGTTCGTGGTAGTGCTCGCGCAGTTCCGGGATCTCGGCGACGTAGTCCTTCCAGTCGCGGAAGGCCGCCTCGGGATCCACGCATTTGTGGCAGAGAACGATGGTGTTGTCCTGGGCCACGCCCTGCCAGCCCCGACCGTAGCAGGTATTGCAGCCGCTGCGCTTGCAGTGGGAGCCGGCGATGCGCTTGGCCTCGTCCAGGTGTCGGTCGTCCAACCGGAAGCTCTCGGAATTCACTCGCGCTCTCCTGTCTGGGTTGTTGATGTCCGGGGAAACAGCCGGTCGGGTCCGGCAGGCTGCCGGCCCGCGGGCAGTCCGGCATCCACCACGGCTTGGGGATAATCGCCGGAAAAGCAGGCCGTGCAGAAGGAGGCCGGATCCATCCCCGTGGCGGCCAGCATGCCGTCCAGGCTTAAGAAAGCCAGGCTGTCGGAGCCCAGCGCGATGCGCAGCTCCTCCACGTCCCGGCCATGGGCGGCCAACTCGTGCTCGTCGGGGAAGTCCATCCCGTAGTAGCAGGGGAAGCGCACGGGCGGACTGGCGATCCTCACGTGCACGCTTTTCGCGCCGGCCTCGCGCAGCAGGTGGATCAGTTTGCGCATGGTCGTGCCGCGCACCACGCTGTCGTCCACCAGCACCACGCGCCGGTCTTTCAGCACGCCTTCCACGGCGTTGAACTTGAGCCGCACGCCGTCGGCCCGGCTCTGCTGGCCCGGGCGGATGAAGGTGCGGCCCACGTAGTGGTTGCGGATCAGCCCCAACTCGAATTTGGCGTCGCTGCGCCGGCTGAAGCCCAGCGCCGCCGTGTTGGACGAGTCCGGCACGGGGATGACGATGTCCGCATCCTCCGCCGGATGCTCGAAGGCCAGGGCCTTGCCCAGCTTGCGCCGGGTTTTGTCCACGTTCTCGCCGAAGATCTTGGAGTCCGGCCGGCTGAAGTATACGAACTCGAAAATGCAGTGGGCCCGGCGCGAACTCTGGGCGAAGTGGCTGGAGTGCAGGTCGCCGTTCACCACCAGCAGCTCGCCCGGCTCCACGTCGCGCACGCTCTTGGCGCCGATGATGTCGAAGGCGCAGGTCTCGCTGGCGAAGACGGGGTGTCCGTCCAGCTGCCCCAGCGCCAGGGGCCGGAAGCCCAGCGGATCGCGCGCCACGGCCATGCCCTCGGGGCTTAGGAAAATCAGCGAGAAGGCGCCCTGCAAGCGCACCAGCGCCTCGCGGATCCGCTCCTCCCAGCTGGCGCCGCGGCTGCGGGCCATCAGGTGGAGGATCACCTCCGAGTCGGTGGTGGTCTGGAAAATGGCGCCCGCGGCCTCCAGCTCCCGGCGCAGGGCCGCGGCGTTGGTCAGGTTGCCGTTGTGCGCCATGGCCAACTCGCCGTCCTTGGTGATCACCTGGATGGGCTGGATGTTGTGGTAGTCGCTGGAGCCCGCGGTGGAGTAGCGCGTGTGGCCGATGGCCGCCATGCCGGGCAGCAGGGCCAAGTGGTCCGTGTGGTTGAAGACGTCGCCCACCAGTCCCATCCCGATGCGCCGATGCAGGCGCCGGCCGTCGGAGCTGACCACGCCGCAGGATTCCTGGCCGCGGTGCTGCAAGGCGTTCAGCCCCAGCACGGCCAGACTGGAGGCGTGCTCCGGGCCGTAGAGTCCAAAGATGCCGCAATACTCGCCGATGCCGCGCACGCCGCTCATGAGCCCATCACTCCCAGTTCCTGCAGAACGCCGATCTTGTGCAGCAGCACCAGCAGCACCAGCGTCGGGGCCAGCCAGCGCAAGACGAACACGAAGCCCGTGTAGAGCCAGGCCTGGCCCGCCGGGGCGCCGAAGGCGGCGCGGCGCGCGGACTCGGGCATCACCCAGCCGGTGAACACGGCGATGAGCAGACCGCCCAGGGGCAGCATCCAATTGCTGGCCAGATAATCCATCGTGTCGAAAAAGTTCATCCCGAACATGGAGGCCCAGGCCCCTAAGAGCCGGCCATCGCCGGCGTAGGCGGCCGGGATGCCAAAGGCGAAGATCGCCGCCCCGGTGACCAGGGCCGCCCGCCGGCGGCTCCAGCCCGCACGGTCCATCACCGTGGCCGTGACCACCTCCAGCAGGCTGATGGCACTGGTCAGCGCGGCGAACACCACCAGCACGAAGAAGGCCAGTGAGATCAGCAGCCCGCCGGGCAGCTGGGCGAAGAGCATGGGCAGGCTCTTGAAGACCAGGCCGGGTCCCGCCTGGGGCGCCAGCCCGAACGAGAACATCACGGGGTAGACCATCAAGCAGGCCAGCAGTGAGATCAGCGTGTCCAGCAGCACCACCTGCAGCGAAACTTTGAGCAGGCTGGCCTGGCGGTCCAGGTAGCTGCCGTAGGTAAGCATGGTGCCCATGCCCAGTGAGAGGGTGAAGAAGCTGTGGCCCAGCGCCTCGAGCACGCTGCGCCGGCTCAGGCGCTCCAGGTGAGGCGTGAAGGTGAAGTCCAGCGCTTTGAGGAAGCCGCCATTGGGCAGGAACACCGAATAGCCTACCAGCAACATGATGATGAGGAACAGGGCCGGCATCATCACGCGGCAGGTTTTCTCGATGCCGCCCTGCACGCCGGCCAGCACCACGCTCACCGTGGCCAGCATGAAGAGCAGGTGCCAGAACAGGTTGATGTCCCCGGCGCCGTACAAGGTGTCGAAGATGCCGCCCATCTGGTCCGGCTGCAGGTGGCGGAAGTGGTCGGTGAGCGAGAGCAGCACGTAGTGCAAGGCCCAGCCGGCCACTACGCTGTAATAGGAGAGGATGACGAAACCCGCCGCCACGCCCAGCCAACCCACCAGCGGCCAGCTGCTGCCCGGACGGGAAAAAGCGGCGAAGGCGCCCACCGGACTCTGCCGGCTGGCCCGTCCCAGCAGGATTTCGGCCATCATGATCGGCAGGCCCACCAGGACCACGCAGCCCAGGTAGATCAGCACGAAGAGGCCGCCGCCGTTCTCCCCCGTGACGTAGGGGAACTTCCAGATGTTGCCCAGTCCGATGGCGCTGCCCGCCGCGGCCAGGATGAAGCCCAGCCGGCTTCCCCACAGTGGACGGCTGCCTTCCGGATGGTCCGCCATGCCCCTCTCCCTGTCCTGCCGCCCGCTTAGGGCAGCATCAGCCTCACCCGCACGCCCGGCGTGTCATCACGCAAAAGGACGGGCTCCACGATCGCTTGCTGGCTCCAGCCCGCGTCGAAATTGCTGAGCGATCCACTCACGTAGGCGTCCAGCACGGACGCCAGCTTGAGCCAGAGCCACCACCAGAGAATCTTGTTGCGATCCTTGAGGTAGAAGTCCGCCCGCGTGGCGTAGTACTCCTGGGCATCCGGCTCCAGCTCCTGGCGCCGGCGCTCATCCCAGTCCTGCCACTCCTGGTGCTGACCGTAGGCGCCCGCCAGTATGGCCAGCTCCGCGCCGGAGAACACCAGCGCCTTGACCCATTCCTCATTGTGCGCCTGGCCCCAGCCGTCCAGCGCCACGCTGCGCCACAGGGCGGCCTTGCCCTGCTGCAGCGAGAGGCTGTCCCGCACTGCGGCGCGCCCCGCGGCCCACCCGGGTCCGGCCCAGAGCAGGATGGCCAGCAGCACGAGAGCGGGAAGAGACGGAAACCGTCGCACAGGGTCAGCGCTCCAGCTCGGCCACGGCCTCGATCTCCACCAGAACGTCCTTGGGCAGGCGGCCGACTTCCACCGCGCTGCGCGCCGGCGGCTGGTCACCGAAGTAGGTGGCGTAGACCTTGTTGATCTTGCCGTAGTCCTGCATGTTCTTCATGAAAATGGTCACCTTCAGCACGCTGCTCAGCGAGCCGCCAGCGGCTTCGACAATGGCGCGCACGTTCTCCAGTGCCTGCCGGGCCTGGACTTCCACCGTGTCACCCGCCACTTCGCCGGTGAGCGGATTGATGGGAATCTGGCCGGCTGTGAAGAGCAGGCGGCAGCCGCTGCGACTGATCGTGCCCTGGCTGTAGGGCCCAATGGCGGCGGGAGCGTCGGGAGTGTTGACGGTGGATTTCATGCGAACTCCGATCTGTTGGTGCCTCGGCTGCAAAGTACCAATCCCTGCGCCGCGAAGCGCCCAGGCGGCAGCTTTTTCCGGGGTCATTCGCGCACCGATTCGCCGTGGCGAGGCAGGTCGGGCTCCCGCTCCTTATATTGGGCGCGCAACCGGGGTAATCGCCCCGCCGCACAGCGGGGACAGACTGGACCAGAGAGTGAGGACTACCATGGCCGAGAAAAAAGTCCGGGAGAAGGAGAAGGAAAAGGCGAAGGAACCGGACGCCGAGGTGGAGAAGGCCAACCCCCGCGAGAATGAACTGGTGGAGATCATGCAACTGATCGCCTTCCCCGAGCCCGACAAATACCTCGATCTGATCAAGCAGATCTGCAACACGCAAAAGATCGACCGGCGCCGCGTGCACAAGATTGACTGAGTCGATTGCGCCGCAGGACATGCAAAGGGCCGCTCACGCGGCCCTTTGTGTTGGTCAGGCTTTTTCTTCCAGCAGTTCCCGCACCCAGGTGCTGACCGTCTTCGAGCCTGCCTTCTTCTTCAGGCGGGCCATGGTGCGCTCGGAGAGCCGCACGTGGAGGACGGAGCTGAGTTGAGCTTCACTCCCTCGGGCGGGGGCAGGTTTGTCGGAGCCGCCGGACTTCTCGTCGCCGGCCTTGGTCTTGCCGGCCTTCTTGGCGGCGGGCTTGGCTTTGGGGGCCGCGGCCTTCTTGGCAGCGGGCTTCTTGGCGGCGACCTTCTTGGCGGCCGGCTTGGCAGCGGGCTTCTTGGCGGCGGCCTTCTTGGCGGCCGGCTTGGCAGCGGGCTTCGCGGCGGGCTTGGCCTTGGCGGCCGTCTTCTTCACAGCAGGCTTCGCGGCAGGCTTGGCCTTGGGGGCCGCGACCTTCTTCGCGGCGGGCTTCACGGC
>DYSB01000108.1 GCA_020726405.1 Acetofilamentum sp.
GGCGCTGCGGCGGAGGGCAGCTCCACGTTGGCCGACGAGCCGTTGTCGGCCCCGAAGACCAGATAACCGTTGGGGCTGACACGCACTTGCTGGAAGCCCTCGCCGTAGAGGAACTGTGTGTAGCCCAACTGAAGCGGCTGGGTGGCCGTGTCGTGGTCGGGGAAACTCAGGTTCTGCGCGCCGGCGGGGACCTGCCAGGCGTAGTTCGGGCCGTCGTCCTCCTGGTTGTCCTTCCACACGTAGCCGAAGCCATCCGGGCCGCCGCTGTCGCGGGAAGCCAAGGCGTCCTCCAGCAACGTGGCGCTCCACAGCAGGGGCAGTTCGCCTTCATTGCGGATCAGCAGGCTGTCCGCCGCCGTGTCGCCGGAAACCACTGCCACGCTGAATTCCGTTCCAATCAGGCTTATGGCGGGCGGGGTCAGGGAGCTGGCGGCCGAGGTGGTGAAGAAGATGGCCGTGCCGTCGGTGATGGTGCGCATGGTGGGGGCGTTGGCCTGGGCGTTGCGCAGGGTCATGCCGCGCAGACTTGTCTCGTCCTTGATGCCCACCGTGCAGTTGGGGAAATCCGTCCAGGCGGTCTGGGTGTCGTTGAAATCCTGGTACTGGAAGAGGAAAGGACCGTCCCCGGTCATGGTCGGGTAGTAGAGCGGATCATAGAGCACCAACTGGAAGGTGTTGGGGCCGCCGCTCGTGTTGGCGGGCAGGGCCAACCAGCTGATCACGAAGCGGTGCTCCACCGCGTCGTGCCAGGTCCAGACACCCGCCGTGCCCGTGGTCAGGTGGTCGTCCCACATGGGGGCGATCATGGCGTCGGGACCCATGCCGCTGGGCATGTAGTGGTTGCGGAAGTCCACTTCGCCGAAGCCGGAGTCATCAAAGGAGACGAAGCCGTTGGAGCAGATCATCACCTCGTTGTAGGTGACGCCATAGTAGGTGAAGGGGAAGGGCAGGGCCACGGGCAGGGAATCGTCCTGCTCGTCGCCGTTGTCCGTCAGCAGGACTTCCGTGCCCGGGCCGCCTTCGGAGGGTGCCACGGGAATCCAGGCGTAGACGGGCGCCATGTCGTAGGTGGAATCCTCATCCTCGAAGGCCCAATAGCCGTAGCCATCGGGTCCAGTGGGATCGCCCACGCCGGGGGTGCCCACCACGGCCAACAGTTCGCTGCCGCCCGTGGCGCCGTCCGCCGTGCTCCAGGTCAGGGCAAGCGGCAGCTGGTAGCCGATCATGGTCAACGTGTTCACCAGGATGCTGAAGTCGGCGCTGGCGGTGGAGTTGGGGGCCAGATCGCCGATGGATTGGGGCGGGCTGGCCACTTGACCGTAGTAGGCGTTCTCGCTGACCAATTCCACCAGCAGGTCGTTGGCCGTCACGCTGCCCAGGTTGCGGATCTGCAGCCGTAGCGTGCGGGTCTGGCCCGGGCTCAGCGGACCGCCGGGCGTGCTGGTTCCCGTCAGCGAGGGCTGGGGTGCGCTCACCTCCAGCCACAGGCTGCGCTCGAAGTCGCCCTGGTCCGATCCCACCTGCACCAGCACGGGGACCCATTCGCCGTCGGAGAGCGTGGAGACCGGGCTAATGCTGATGTTCTCCAGGACCACCGTGCCGTCCGCCGCCAGATCCGCCGGGGTCTGGGCGGGGGCGTTCAACTGGCCCATGGCTTCGTCCAGTGAGAGATCGACCGAGAGTCCGGTCAGGGAGACGCTGCCCGTGTTGTGCAGGCTCAGGCCCACACTCTGGTTTGCCGCGCCGGGCAGCAGGCCGCCGGGCAGGGTCACGTCGGTCACGGCCACGTCCTGGGCGTTCAGGCTGACGGGCAGGTCCTGCAGGATGGGCAGGTGGCGCTTCTTGGTGACGGTGAGTTGCAGCGTGCCCACGGACAGGCCGGCCAGGGGCAGGGTCACCTGGCCTGCGGCATCGGTCAGCGCGGCGTTCTGCAGCAGGATGGTGTTGGTGTCGTCGGTCTGGTAGACGCAGACGGCTGCGTTCTCCACCGGCTGGCCGCCAGAGGCCACGGTCAGGCTGAGGTGGTCCACGCCGGGGCTTAAGGAGCCGGGCACGCCCTCCAGGGCCAGCAGGGCGGGCTCGCCCAGCCACTGGCAGGTGCCCGGGTCGCCCATCAAATTGCCCCAGTTGGAGAAGTTGGCGATCTGGTCGTCGCCGACGGGCAGGGTCCGGTACAGTTCGAACTTGCCTTGCAGCAGGCAGGCGCCGATCTCAGGCAGGTCGTGCTCCAACAGACCGGCGTAGTAGCCGCCCACGACGACGTTGTTGTAGCGCGTGTGCGTGCTGGAGGTGGCGAAGCCCATGCCCGCCACGGCGCCGCCCGGGGTGGCCATGCTGCCCGCGCGCAGGAAGTTCTCGCTGTAGTCGTCCTCGCTGGAGAAGTCGCCCGTGGAGCAGGTGAAGATGGTGGCCACCGGTGTGCGCGGACCCTGGGACAAGTTGAGCACCGTAGCCAGGTCCAGGCTTTCCATGCCGATCCAACCGCGGTAGTTGTAGTGGCTGATGCCGGAGGCGAACCAGGCGGGCAGCTGTCCCGCACCCACGCAGAAATTGGTGTCGATGTCCGTGTAACCGTAGCGCTCGACCATTTCCGCGGCGATGTTGCGGCTGAGGATCTTCATGGACAGGTGGCAGTGGCTGGAACCCACCGTCAGGCCGGCGCTCCTCAGCCACTCGGCGTCGTCCTCCATGTAGGGCGCGCTCTCGTAGCCAATCAGTTTGTAACAGATGCTGTTGAGCTGGGTGGCGTTCTCGCAGCTCAGGCGGCCCACCGCCACATCGCCCAGGATGTCGTTGCCGGCGATGCAGGCGTAGAAGTGGTCGTAGCCCGTGCCATCCGCGGGCAACGCGTAGCTGCCGTCTGTGTCGCCCACGAGCAGCACGAAGTCCACCGGGTCGGCGGAGTTGTACTCCTGGATGATCCGGGTGCGGATGGCCGCGGTGGTGAAGGTGATATCCGAGTTGCTGACCACGGTTACCTTGTGGCCCCGGCGGCGCTTCCACTCGATCAGGTCCTGCAGACCCACCTGTTGCAGCGCCGTGGAGGGGGCGACGATCAGGTAGTGGCCTGGCCGCCAGCCCGGGTTGAAAGCCGTGACGTCCAGGGCTTCGGCGTCCGGGTGGTCCAGGCTGATGATCTCGCTGGCGCCCATCCGGCCCAGCACGGGGGTGGGATCGGCCAGCGGTCCACTGCCCGCGTTGACCAGGTTCTCACCCTCGAAACTGACGCGCACGGTCATGTGGCGGATCAGCCGGCCTTCGCCGGTAAGCGGATTGACCTGCACGGGGAAGAAGGCCACGTTGACCAGGCGCCGGTCGCGCAGCAGCACCGGCTGGTCCAGCTCCCAGAGGCGGCCGGGGAATTCCTCGTTGCGCTGGTAGACCTCGGCATCCTGCAACCAAGGCAGCGGCAGTTCGGCGGCGGTGTGCAGGCGCTCCTGGTTGGGCATTGGCAGCAGCCCGTGCAGGGGCTCCTCCACCAAATCCAGGACGGTGAGCTGGATTCCGCTGCGGTCCGGAATCTGGATCAGTTGGTGAAACGCGGGCAAGTCGGGTGCGCCAGGCTGCCCGACCCAGCCGTCACTGGCCATTCCGATCAGATCCCAGTTCACGCCGTCCACCCGCTCGCGACTCAGATCCGGCTGGGGGAAGTCCAGCTCGAGGATCAGGGAACCGTCGCGTTGCGTGCTGTGGGCTTGCAAACCGGCCTGGGCTCCCTGGGGAGCGCCGGTTGCAAGCAAGGCGGCTGACAGGATCAGGACACGGGCGTGCCAGCCAAGGCGGGTCGTTCTACTCATTCTCCACTCCGGCTGAGTTGGCTCTCCGCCCCGGTTCCGGGCGGGAGCAGGTGTGTGGTTCAAAGCGCGACAAAGTTGGTAAGCGAAAGCAAGAATCGTACCATGGCCTGCCATCCAGGCAAAACATATTTCCGGAGACCATGCAACTTGACTTGGCTGTATGCAATTGGCAGCGTCCTGGGGGTTTCAGCGGTCTCCCTGGTGGGGGTGATGACCCTGGGACTGGGCATCGGGCGCCTGCAGCGACTGCTCCTCGTGCTGGTGAGCTTGTCCGTGGGCACTCTGTTCGGCAGCACGTTCTTCCACCTGTTGCCCGAGGCTTACGAGCGCCAGGGCGGCGGTCACCAGGTGGCCATCTGGACCCTGGCGGGCCTGCTGCTGTTCTTCGTGCTGGAAAAATTCATCCACTGGCGGCATTGCCATGTGCCTGCCTCTCAAGATCATCCCCATCCCGTGGTCTTCATGAACTTCGTGGGTGACGGGCTGCACAATTTCATCGACGGCGTGCTCATCGGCGCGGCCTACCTGGTCAGCCTGCCCACGGGCATCACCACCACGGTGGCCGTTCTGGTACATGAGATCCCGCAGGAGATCGGCGACTTCGGCACCCTGGTCTGGGGCGGACTGAGCGTGAAGAAAGCCCTGCTGCTCAATTTCATCAGCGGGATGACAGCCCTGTTGGGCGTCCTGCTGGTGCTGTCCCTGGGGCCCCGGGTGATCGGGATCCAGGCTCAGATCCTGCCACTGACCGCCGGCGGATTTTTGTACATCGCCGGCTCCGACCTGATCCCCGAACTGCGCAAGAGCACCAGTGCCCGCGCCTCGGCCGTCCAATTGGTCGCGATCCTGGCCGGGCTGGTGTTGACTTGGGCCTTGACCCAGTGGTTGTCCCATGATCATACGCATTCGCATGCGTGGCTGCGACTGGTGGCGGATGGAATCCGGGCTTAGGAGTCTGTCGGGCTTGGCCGCTTGGCGGGCTTCATCGTCCCAGCCGGCCCGGATTTTCCGGAGCTTTCTTGCACATACCCCCAGTATGCGCTGCGAAATCTCCGAAAAACCGGCCTCGACTGGGACGCGAATCCCATCCAAGGTCCAAGCCCGACAGACTCCTAGCGCCGGGGGCCGGAGCTGACCGATTTGTTAGGAATCCCTGACATCCTGTCGGCGGATCCGGAATTGCCCTCTCAGCTTGGATGACGAGCGGCCGGCGCAGGTTCAGCTTGGGCCCGGCCGCCAGCGCAGCAGTTCCGGTTGGCACGATTATGGCCCGGCAGTTTGGGCCATCCCCGTCATGCACAGCAGTGCGGAAAGGTCAGCATGAAGCGAATTCCCGGCAGTTCCGGCGCGGCGTCCCGCTCGTGGTTCCTCTGGCTGGCTCTCATCTGGCTGGGCTTGGCCCGGCCCCTGGCCGCGGCTACCCCGCGCTGGCAGCTGGCGGGTCCTGTTCCGGCGGATGTCGCGGCGCTGGAGCTGCGCCTATCCAGCCAGGATGAACAGGGGCTGGAACTGGAGCTGACCCTGCACTGGCTGGAACTGGCAGAGCGGGACGGCGGTGTGGAGTTGATACTGCCCGGCGAAGGCTTGGCCGGCCAGCCCGGCGATCCGGCGCTGCCCGCCTTGAGTCGGCTGCTGGCCGCGCCCGGCGACGCCGGCGCGCGGCTGGAGATCCTGGAACTGGCGACCGTGAAGCGCCGGGATCTGCGACCCGCCCCCCGGCTGACCGCTGGCTCGGACCGACCTGATTCGCCCCTCTCGTTGGCTCCTCCTTTGACACCATCAACTGCGGCCGGCTGGCCGGCCCAGTGGGCGGGCCTGGGGGAGAGTGCCGTCTGGCAGGGCGTGCGCGTGCTGGGCCTGGACATTTTCCCCGTGCGTTGGGACGGGGAGCACGGCGAACTGGAGGCCCTGCGCCGGCTGCGGCTGCGGATCACCTGGGAGCGGGGCGCACTGCCCGTGCCTGCCCCCCGGGTGGCGGGCGGCGAGGGCCGACGGCTGGTGCGCTCCGGCGTGCTGAACCAGGACAGTCCCTGGCTGGCCCGGCCCGAGCGGATCGCCGAACAAGGCCTGCCCGGCTCCTATCTGGTGCTGACCTCCGACGCCGCACTGCCTGGCCTGGCGGAGTGGATCCGCTGGAAGCGCGAACTGGGCCACGAGCTGCGCGTGATCAGCGAGGGCGAGCTGGACGGGCCAAGTACCAGCTACACGCGGCTGCGTCAGGCTGTCCAGGAGGAATTCGACACCAACCCCTTCGACTATCTGCTGTTGGTGGGCGATGTGGACCGTTATCCCAGCGGCAGCGAGGTGGACTACAACCTGGAGGCGGGCTTCATCGGCGGTGGCCAGTACGCCGAGAGCCAGTGGGGCTCGCGCTGCGGGACCAGCTACTGCATCGTCAGCGATCACCTGTTCTCCCTGCTGGAGGGGGACGACTACTTCGCCGACGTGCTGGTGGGGCGCTTCTCCGTGGACACGGCCAACGACGTTGCCAAGATGGTGCGGCGCAGCGTGGACTATGAGGCCGCGCCCTTCACGGGCATGGGCCTGCAGTGGTTCGGGACGGGTCTGATGATCTACGACGTGGCCCAGGCGCCCAGCCGGCGCGAAGTGAAACTGGCCATCCGCGACCTGCTGCTGGAGGAGGCGGGCTACGCCCGGGTGGACACCATCCGCAACCACTACTGGCAGGATCCCGTCCACCCGTCGGTGGTGACCCAGCGCATCAACTCCGGGGTCAGCCTGCTCAACTACCGCGGCTTCGGCTTCCGCAATCAATGGTACGGTCCGCTCTTTGGCGTGGACCAGATGAACGACCTCTCCAACGTGGGCCGCTGGCCCTACATCACCTCCATCGTCTGCGGCGGCGGGGACTTCGCCTCCGTGGACGACGACCCCTGCCTGGGCGAGGCATTCCTGCGCGCCGGCACCCCGCAGGAGCCCACCGGGGCCATCGGTTTCGTGGGGCCCTCCGAGGAGGACACCCACACCGAGTGGAACAACTGCATCGACGAGGGGATCTACTTCGGCCTGGCGCGGGAGGGTCTGCGCACCCTGGGCGCTCTGATGGACCGCGGCAAGCTGGAGTTGTGGGGCGCCTACCCCAACGCTCGCAACTGGGGTGCCACGGGCTACAACGTGCCCTTCTACTTCCACTGCTACAACCTGCTGGGCGACCCGGGGCTGGAGCTGCGGACCCGCGCGCCCCGGGAGCTAGTCTGCGAAACTCCCGCGAGCCTGCCTGTCGGCCTGGAGTTGCTGGAGCTGCAAGTGACGGCGGAGGACGGCCAAGCCCTGGCGGGTCTGCGCGGCTGCCTGTATCACGCGGAGTCGGACCGGGCGCTCACGGCATTGGCCGACCAGTCCGGCCAGCTGCGGTTCAGCGGCGCGGGCCTGGAGAGCGGCGCCTGGACCCTGACCCTGAGCGGTCCTGACCTGATGCCTCTGCGCCGGGAGATTTCCGCCGGGGAGGCCGACAGCGATCTGCGCCTGACCGCTTGGAGCCTGACGGGCGCCGAGCCCGAGGACGGCCTGCCCCGGCCCGGCGAGACCTTAGACTTGCAGCTGCAGCTGCAGGAGCAGGGTGTGACGGGCGCGCCCGCCGGCCGCCTGCTGACGCTGGAGGCGCCGCCGGAAGCCGTGGAGCTGCTCAGTGACAGCCTGTGGCTGGAGGCCAGCGCGCCAGGCCAGAGCCTGGCGGTCCCGGGCCTCTCTCTGCGCCTGGGCCACCTGCTGCCTTACGGCGAGCCCCTGCCCCTCAGCCTGCGCCTGGACGGCGCGCTGCTGGCGGTCCTGAGCGTGGACGTGGCCCAGCCCGGCTTCCAGGTGCTGGAGGCCGCGGGCGACGGCAACGAGCTGGTGCCCGGCTATCAAGGCGCGCTGCGCCTGCACGTGCTGGCCCTGGGCCTGCCGGTCGCCGATTCCCTGCGGGTGCGACTGGGCAGCCTGCACGACCAGGTGCGCGTGACACAGGACGAGAATTCGCTGCTCTTCCTCGAACCGGACAGCAGCCGCTGGCTGGAGGATCTCCGGATCCGCGTGGAACCGCAGTTGCTGCCAGGCAGCCTGGTGCCCTTCGAGCTCGGCATCTGGGCCGCCGCGGATGATCCGCAGGTGAACGCGGCGCTGGCCCTGCTGCACTTCCAGCTGCCCATCGGCGCGGTTGGCCTGCAGGATCCGCTGGGTCCCGACGCCGGCGGCTATCTGGCCTGGCACTCCTACGACAGTGGCGCGCAAGCGCCGGTCTATGAGTGGAATAGCATTGACGGCACGGGAGTGGAACTGGACTTGTACGAACAAGACGATCCTTCTGGCATGCTGTTGGACGGCACTTCCTTCGTGGTGGACCTGCCTTTCACCTTCCGCTATTATGGCCGGGACTACGACCAGGCGACGATCTGCAGCAACGGCTGGCTGGCCTTCGGTGACCGCCACAACCATTGGACGGCCATCAACACGCCCATTCCCGCCGCCCAAGGACCCGAGGCCATGGTGGCGGCCTACTGGACCGACTTGGTCAATGTGATCCTGGACGATCACGGGTTGAACATGGTCGGCCACTTGTACACGGAGAGCCGGCCTGCCGAGGGGCTATTCCTGGTGGAATGGAGTCACTTCTGTCCGGCGGGTACCAGTTCCAACGTCGATGTGCAGCTCATTCTGCGCGACCCGGAGCGTTGGCCCACACCGACGGGCGACGGCGAGATCCTGATCCACTTCCTTGACGTATCCAACAGCAACGGCGACAACGGTGTGACGGTGGGCCTGGAGAATCCGCAGGAGACCGGCGGCCTGCAATACGTGTGCAACAACAGCTATGAGCCGGCTGCCCAGCCGGTGAGAAGCGGCAGCTCCGTGCTGTTCACGCCAATGGCCTCCCAGACGACCGTGGCCGAGCCCCGGGTCCGGCCCACCGCGCGCCTGGACGTGCATCCCAATCCCTTCAACCCGGTGACCCGGCTGCGGCTGGAGCTGCCGGAGGCGGCGCGCGTGCGCTGGAGTCTGGTCAACCTGCTGGGGCAGACGGTGCTCCAGGAGCCATGGCGGACCGCCGGCGCAGGCTCTTTCAGCGCGCCCGTGGACGGTGGGGCCCTGGCCAGCGGCGTCTACCTGCTGCGGGTGGAGTGGCGTGCGCAGTCCGGCCCGGCCTGCGGCGCGCTGAGCGAGAAGATCCTGTTGCTGCGCTAATCAGTGGACGGACCAACATGGACATGCTGAATCGGATCACCACCAAGGGCGGCGACGGCGGCCAGACCAGCCTGGGGGACGGCAGCCGCGTGCCCAAGCACGAGGCGCGCGTGGCGGCCTACGGCGACGTGGACGAGCTCAACGCCGTGCTCGGCCTGGCCCTGATGGAGCTGGGGCGGGATGCGGCGCTGGACGCGGAACGCGACTTGGCCCTGCGCGGACAGCTGGGCCGCCTGCAGAACGACCTGTTCGATCTGGGGGCCGATCTCTGCGTGCCCGGCGCCGCCGGGGAGCGATTGCGGATCCCCGCCACCCACGTGGAGCGCCTGGAAGTCTGGATCGCGGCCTGGAATGAAGGGTTGCCCGCGCTGGCGAGTTTTGTGCTGCCCGCCGGCTCGCCGACCACTTGCCAGTTGCATCACGCCCGCACGGTCTGCCGGCGGGCGGAGCGCGCCTTCACCAGCTTGGCGAGCGGCGCCCACGCCGAGGGTGAGCTGAACCCGCTGGTGGGCGTCTACCTCAATCGCCTCTCCGACCTGCTCTTTGTAATGGCCCGCGCCGCGGCGGGTCCAACC
>DYSB01000109.1 GCA_020726405.1 Acetofilamentum sp.
CACCCAGTAGTCGCTGGAATCACCGTGGGGCCGGGCGCCGGCCACGCGCACGGCGTAGGCCTGGAACTCGTCCTGCTTGGTCTGACTCAGGTGCAGCAGGGCCCAGGCGCCGGTGACCAGACCCACGTCCAGCCAGAAGCCCGCTTGACCACGGCCCAGCAGCTCCGGCCGGCTGCGCGCCAGCACGGCCTGGCCCCAGCCGGGCACGACCAGGGAACGCAGAGCCAGGCCCGCCGTGCCGGGAGTGGCGGGAGTGCCGGGTAGGGGCGGGGCGGGGCGGAGGAGCGGGCGGGTCTGCTCCAGGCTGTCGGGCCGTGCGGTGGGGGCAGGAGTCGCGCCCGCGCGCTTGAAACGTGCCGCCCGGGCCGCGGGAGCCAGCAGGCACTGGGCCATCAGCAGGGCGGCCAGGAAGAGCGGCAGGCGGGCCCGCGCGCGCAGCGATCCGGACGTCATCTCAAAAGCTCCAGCTGAAGGCCAGGCCGCTGGTGGGACCCGTGGCGGTCTGCAGGGGCGCGGCCCGCACCTGCAGACGGGCGGGTCCTTCCGACTTCTTCTGCTGGATCAGCACGTCCAGGAAGGAGGCCACGTGGTTGGCCAGCAGCACGCCCATCAGGCGGTCCGCGGCGATCAGTTTGTCGTTGGAGTCCGCCCGCATGGCCATGTAGTGCTCGGTCTGGGCGCAGAACTTGTGCACGCCCCAGCTGTCCCGCGCCACCAGCAGGTCACTGGCCAGCTCCCAGTCGGCCCCCGACCCGAAGCCGTCCCAGCCGCGCTGGAACTGGGCGTACTTGCCGATCATCTCGTAGAACTGCTGAGTGCGGCTGACTTGGAAGTAATCCCAGGCACCCTCCTGCCCCAGATAGTGGCCTTCCAGGTAGTGGCCGGGCAGGCCGTGGCTGCCCTGGCCGCCGCCGGGCACGAACTCGTCGTTGCCCGCCGCGTCGCCGAACAGGGCGTCCAGCTCGGCCTGAGTGTCCACGCCGATCCAGTCCTCCTCGCTCAGGTTGCGGTCCAGCCAGCCCTCGTTCTCCGCGTCGCCGCCACCGGCGAACTCGCCCGGGTGCTGGCGGTAGGTCACGAAGCGCTCGTAGCTCCAGTGGTCGTTGGCGAAAGCCTTGAACTGGCCGTCCAGTTCATCGCCCCGCTGGTTCAGCGCGTCGGCCCCCAGCAGCACGCCCGTCTCCACCAGCAGGAAGAGCGCGCCCTTCAGCCACTGCCCGTGCTGGGCCTGGTCGAAGCCGGGCAGCAGCAGGGCTTGCAGGAGATCCAGCCCGTCGTGGTCGTTGGCGTCCTGTCGCAGGTGGAATTCGAACGTCGCCGCAGTGACCGGCGCGGCCAGCGTCGCGGCGGCGGGCAGCAGGGCGGGTTGGCCCGCGGGTAGTGTGTAGAGTCGCTCGCACAAGCCGGCGCCCTGGGCCACACTCAGGCAGACGAGACCTGCGCCCCAGCCCAGGGCCAGGCGCGGGAGGATAATGGCACTCATGGCATGCGCTCCTGAAAGGCGTCGAAGTCGAAGAGCAGGGTGGCGTACCAGCGCCACTCCTGGCCGTAGGTGTCGCCCGGATCCAGCTCCGGCACGCGGAACTCGTCCAGGCCGTAGGCCGCGCCCAGGGTCAGGGCCGTGGGCATCAGACTCCACGAGGTGAAGAAGAGCTTGAGGTCGGCGCCTGCCTCGCGCTTCCACTCGAAGTCGCCGGACTGGCCGCCCCAGGCGTCGCCCGCGCCGGCGAACAAGCTGCCGTAGAGCCGCTTGAAGTGCAGGGGCCCCAGCTGCGCGCCCACACGCTTGACGATGGGAAAGCCCAGTCGCAGGTGGCCCAGGGCCTTGCGCACGCCGCCCAGGCTGTAGTACGAGTAGCCTTTCAGCCCCATCAACCCGCCGGCGTAGGTGTAGAAGAAGTCGTCCACCCGGGAGTCGCCGATCACGGCGGCCTTGCCGTCCAGGCCCAGGCTCAGCACGGGCAGGAAAGGCACGGCCCAGCTGCGGCCCAGGGCCAGCTCGCCCTCCAGGAAAGTGGCGGGCTTGTACTCCTCGCGCAGCATGCCGGCGTCCACGGTGAAGCCGTCGATGAGCTTGTCCCAGTGCTGGTTCAACTCGAGCCGGGCCCACTGCTTGCCGCGCGGATTGATGAAGTCGTCCACGCGTCGCCCGGGATTGGTCTGCCAGTCCAGTTTGAGGTTCAGGCCCAGTCCGTGGTAGTAGTCGTAGTTGATGGTCGTGGTGTGGATTTTGTAGATGGCCCGGTAGGAGGCCAGCCGCAGGGCGGCCTCCACGCTCAGGGCGTCGCTCACGCGGCGCCGCAGGCCCAGCCGGCCCTCGGAGAGCGAGAAGCGGTAGGGCACGGAGTAGCTGTCGTAGACGGGCTGGCCACCCGACTCGTCGATGATCCGCAACGAATCGGCGAAGCGCTCGTGGTGGTCGCGCACCATGCCGTAGAGCTCGGTGAACACGATGCTGCGCCCCAGCTCGGCCGAGGCCGCGGCGTAGAGGTCCAGGTTGTTCAGGCGCGCGGCGGCCACGCCCGCGCTGAGCTGCACGCGCTCGAAGACATCCAGGTTGAGGAAGTAGAAACCGGGCTTGACCTGGCCGTCGTCGATCACCAGCCGCGGAATCCAGAAAGGCTTCTCGAACTCGGTCTTGAGCGGGCTCCAGACGCGGGCCGCCGGCTGCTGATCGGCCGTGTCCAGCGGCGGAATCTGCGCCGCGTAATCCGGCCGGGCGACCGGTCCGCCGTCCAGGGCCTTGACCCCCGCCAGTTCGAAGAGCCGGAAGCCCTGGTCGCGGTAGCCCGAGTAGTAAAGCGTGTCGCCGCTCAGCGCCGGCAGGAAGGCTCCACCCGTCACGGCGGTGAGCCGCTCGGTTGCGCCGTCCGCCAGCCGCCGCCGGTAGATGTTGAAGATGCCCGCCTCGTCGCGCGAATAGAGCAGCCACTGGCCGTCAGCGCTCCAGGCGGGCTGACGCTCGTCCAGCGGGGTCGCCAGCAGGTCCTGCACGCTGCCGTCCGCCAGGCTGACCTCCACCAGGTCCCGGCCGTGGCCCCAGGCGCGGGCGACGGCCAGCCGGCCGCCCGCCGGATGCACGCGGGGCTGGGTGTATTGCGTGCCGTAGGGATCGTGGGTCAGCCGGCGGGCCACGCTCTTGGGGGCCTTCTCCCGCTGGCGCTTGGAGAGGGCCTTCCAGGCCGGCCCGCCCAGGCTGTCCAGTTCGAGCAGGGCCAGCCACGTGGAGCCGCCGCCGTTCTGCACGCAGACCACCTGGCGCCCGTCGGGCGTCACGCTGGGCTGGCTGAGGCGCGCGCCCTCGGTCAGCCGGCGGCTCAGTTTCTCTTCAAACCAATACTGGTAGAGGTCCTTGTAGTGCCGGCCCTGCTTGTCCACCGGGCTGGTGCGCGAAATCAGCACGCTCTTCCCGTCGGGCAACAGGCAGAAGGGGCCGCGGATGTTGGCCAGCAGCTTCTCCGTCTGGCCGCTGGCGCGCTCCAGGCGCCACAGGTCGGTCATGCCCAGCCAGTCCGCGTCGCCATTGGAGGCGTAATACACGTAGCGGCCGTCGGACGAGACCTGGGCGTTCAAGTTGTTGGTGGGGCCCAGTTCGTCGGCGGGCTCGGGGAACTCATGCAGGGCGAAGGCCGAGCAGCAGGAGGCCAAGTCCGCCTGGGGTCCGACGCTGTTGCGCGGGCCCGCGCTGTTGCGCGGGGTCTTCAGCTCCTCGCGGTGCTCGTCGCGCCCGCCGCCCTTCTGGTTGACTTCCGGCGCGCTGGAGATCAGCCGCCCCTCCACGCCGCGGCCCTCCAGGCCGGCCAGCTGGGCCGCATAGCGCGCCTCCAGGTCGGCCTTCCAGCGCCGCCAGAGCTCGTACCCGTCCACGCCCACGGCCTTTTCCAGCGCCGTGGCGATGGAGATCCGGCCGGGCCGCGACATCTCCTCCGAGATCCGCCTTAAGGACTCATCGCCGTACTGCGCGGCGATCCAGTTCACCAGGCTGAAGCCCTGGTTGTAGACGGATTCACTGCCCACCGTACTCTTGTCGAAGGAGGCCATCTCGTCCAGATCGTAGAGGCTGCCGTGCTGCACGCGGTCGCGCAGCAGCATGTCGCGGTGGCTGTCCCAGAAATCGTAGCGGTGGCCGTCCAGCATGTGCTGGGCCGTGCCCTCGGCGAACCAGGCCGGCATGATGGTGCCCGGGAAGGGCACGCTGCTGATGAAGTTGGGGAAGCCCTGGACCACGTCGCCGCGCTTCTCGCTCTCGTAGTCCATCACCTGCAGGTAGGCGAACGGCACCTGGCGGCTGAACTTGCGCGAAGCCCCCAGCTGGATGATGTGCGTGAATTCGTGGGTGAGCACGTTGCGCAGCCAGTTGTGCTGGCCACGCAGGTCGAAGTCCAGGCTGGTGGCCCAGATGATGATCTTGTTGTTGTAGTAGTACGCGCCGCCGTTGGAATAGTCGTCCGTGTCGTAGAAGATCAGGTGGATGCGCGTGTCCGGCACGTAGTCGTAGAGCGCGGTCACGGGTTCCCAGATCTCGTCCATGATCTGGGCGGCCACCAGCCCCAGCTCCTCCAGGCCCTGGTGGGTGTGGATGGCGCAGTGCGCCGTCTGGGTGGTCTGCCATTCCAACTCGGGGTGCGGAACCTCCGCCGGCTGGGCCGCCAGCCGCGCGGGCAGACCCAGCGCCAGGACTGCGCCCAGCGCCGCCCACACGGCGAGACTTAGCGGATGACGGCGCATGTGAGCCTCCGGGTCCAGGTGTCGCTGGCGCCCGCGGCCTCCAGCACGCAGAAGTACGCGCCCGGGGCCACGTCCGCCAGAAGCCAGTGCAGCTCCTGCTCGCCGGCGCGCTCGAAGCGGCCCTCCAGGCGGGCCACCCGATCGCCGGCCGTGTCGTAGGCCGTGAAAGTCACGCGGGCCGGACCCGCCAGCAGGAAGCGCACGTGGGCTTCGTCGCGCGCCGGGCTGGGCCAGATGAAGGCCGGATTCTCACGCACTTCGCGCACGGGCTGCGCGTGGACGGCCCCCGAGCCCCAGGGCCTCCAGCTGCCATTGAAGCCGCGCGGCTGGGTCCAGACGGGATCCTCCAGCTGGGCCTGCCAGGCCTCCACTCGTCCGTCGACTCCCAGACCCAGCACCAGGGCCAGCTCGGGCAGGGCCAGCGGCCCGTCCACCAAGCCTTCCCAGACGCGGGGCCAGTTGGCCGGAACTTCGCCGCTGCCGTCCAGGCCCGTCAGGCGCCCGGGACCCGCGGCCAACAAGGCCAGGCCGCCGTCGTCCGTGCGCGAGCCGGTCAGCGGCGCGCCGTGGCCGTCCGCCAGCGGCAGTTCCGCCAGCAGGGTGCCGCCCTGGCTGTAGACTCGCGCCCCGCCAACCGGTAGCTGGAACAACAATTCCAGGCCGGGATCCGGGCCGAACTGGGTGGGCCGCACGGCAAGGTTGGCGCAGTCGATGCGCCGCAGCTCGCGCTGGCCGTGGAACAAGGTGACACCGTCTTCATCACGCAGCAGAGCCGTGGCCAGCAAGCTGTCCACGGGGATCTCGGGCACCGATATCTCAGGCAGGGCATCCAGGGCCTGCAGTTGGGCCCCGTCCGGCAGGCTCTCGCCGTCTCCGAGCACGTTATGGCCGGCCAGGAAGAGCCGCTCGTTCTCCCCCCGCACCAGCACGCCCGGCAGTCCGCTGCCGTCGGCCAGGTCCACCAGCTGCAGTTCACCCGCGGCCACAGAGCCCGAACTGTCCAGCACCTCCAGCGTGACGGGATCCAGCTCAAAGAGCATGTGTCCACTCACGACCCAAAGTCCCATGGCGCGGTTCCAGGCGCCTCCAGCCTCCCTGCCGCCGCCCGTGGCCAGCACGCCCTGGATCGCCTGCCCGGAACTCCAAAAGCGCTCCGTCGTGTAGCGCAGGGGCTCGCCCATCAGGCGAAAGAGGGCCAGGCTGTCGCCACGCTGAGCCAGCAGTCGGGACCCACCCAACCACCACAGTCCGTGCAGACCGTCCTGCCAGTCGGCGGGCAGTGGGCTGGGGTACCCGTCCGCTCGAATCCAGGGCTGGACATCCAGCGGTCCAGATTCGTCAAAGGCCTCAAGGGGTTGACCATAACAGCGCCCGTGACCATCCACCAAGGTCAGCCAGGCGTAGCGGTCCATCAACGGCGTGCTCCACACATGGGCGCCCAGCTGCGCGCCTGCGCGGGCCGTCGAATCCAGGGCAGGGCACAGGCTGTCGCCGTGGATGGCTGGACGCAGGTCCCAGCCCAGCCGGAAATGACCCAGGCTGTCCGGCGGGCCGAACTGGTCCAGCCGCAGGCCTGTGAACAGCCCGTCGTTGCTGGCCGTGGAAGGTTCGGTGTCCCAGGCCAGGCTGACGTTGGAGAGCGAGTAGTGGCGGTTGCTCAGGTACCAGCCCGTGTTGGGCTGCTGCCAGGGATCCTCGTCGCCGCCCAGGGCCACGGAGCCGCGGGGCGAGAACAGCCCGTACTCGCGCCCGATGTCCTGCACGCCGTCGCCCTCCTCCAGGTCCACGCCGCGCCGCTCGGGATCATCGTTGACGCGGTTGGCGGTGACGTTCTCCGGCGTGGCGCTGCGCTCGTCCACGTGCCAGATCAGCAGGCCCTGGCCGGGCAGGTCGAAGTCCAGGTTCCCCACGGCCACCAGAGCGCCCGCGCTGTCCGAGGCCACGCCCAGGGTGTCCTGGAAACTCAAGCTGTAATTGCTCTTCAGCCGGGCCCAGCGATGGTTGCGATCGCGGCCCCAGGTCCAGTCGCGGCCGGTCTCCTTGCGCTGGCGGTTCTCCACCAGCAGGTACTCGTACTCCGTCAGGGGGATCTTCACGATGCGCGGCTCGCCCGGGGCGCGGTCGGGGGCCGCCACGCGTACCGTGTCCCGCGGCGTGTCCGCCAGCAGGGCCGTGTCCCAGCCCAGCAGCAGGCGGCTCCAGGCGTCCGGGCGCGCGGGCAGCAGGCCACGGAAGTTGGCGCTGCCCTGGTCCATCAGGCCCCACTTGCCGATCACGCTCGTGCCGTCGCGACTGTCGTAGAGGTTGGGCAGGCCCAGCTGGTGCCCGAACTGGAGGATCAAGAGGCCCGCCAGGCCGTGCTCGAAGTCGGTGTGGTTCTCGCCCTCGGGCAGAATCAGGCCCTGCCGCACAGGCACTTCCAGCCCGGACTCCCCGTCCCGCAGACTGGTCTCGTGGGCCGCGGGCATGCCGTCCGGCGAGCGCGAGAGAAAGGCCGATGGAATGTCGTGGGGTGTGCCGTCCTCGCCGAAATCCTGGCCCACGCCGGCATGGAAAACCAGGAAGGCGTCGAAGCGCGGCGCGCCTGAGTCGTCCCGCACGCGCAGGGCCGGGTCGGCGTCCGCCGCGGCCCAGGCGGCGCGGAACAGCTCGGCCAGTTGGCCGTCCGTCCGTTCGTCGCCGTCGTTCCAGTGATAGTGCCACATGGGCTGGGGCAGGGTGTAGGCGGTCTGGCCGCCCCGGGGCCAGATCTCCCACTCCAGCTGCAGCGAATTGTTGGAGACCCGGCTGTAGTAATGCTCCAGGAAGCGCAGCTGGGAATCGAAGTAGAGCGAGTCGTGGGGCAGCGGATCAATGGCCCAGGGCATGTCGAAGCGGAAGGCGCTCTCGAAGCGCCCATCGCCGCTTGTCGTGCTCAGCTGGTCGGGCTGGAAGTCCACGCGGATGGCCAAAAGCCGCAGGGTCTCCGCCCGCGCCGGCAGGGTCCACGCCAGGGCCAGCGCCAGGACGAGGGCCGCGCAGCGCCCGGCGGACAGCCGGCGGGCGGGGTCCAAACCGGTGCCCGGGCCTGTCGAAGGGGACAGGCCCGGGGCACGGAGAGTCGAGTCCATCGGATGTCTCCGCATGTCCGCCCTAGAAGGTGAAGCCGAGGGAGTAGCGGATCGTTTTGTTGCGGGGCGAGGGGTTGGCCTTGTCCGTGGAGATTTCATAGCTGAAATCCAGCGAGGCCATGTTGATCAGCATGGACATGCCCAGGGTGTAGGACTTGATGTGTCCGGCCATGTCGTTCAGGTAGCCGCCGCGCAGGCCGAAAGCCGTCTTGCCCAGGCCGCCCGCCTCGCCGCGGTACCAGTACTCGGCCCCCATGTTGTAGACATAGCTCTGCAGCTCTTTCTGGAAGCCGTTGGGCGCCCAGGAACTGAACAGGGCCTTGAAGACCGGGTCGGACTCCCACTCGCCTTCCCAGGCCTCCTCGTGCCAGACCGTGTCGTCGCTGGCGATGTGGTAGCGCTCCACGGTCAGGCTGGTGCCATCCTGCCAGTAGGCGGGCTGGTTGTCGGACATCAGGCGCGTGTGCGAGACCAGCGACTTGTGCACCAACTGCTTGTTCACGTCCAGCACCAGGTTGACTTCGTTGTGCTCGTCGCTGTAGGCGTTGAGTGCAGCGCCCAGCTTGAGGTTGGTGGGCAGCGGATCGGCCTGGGCCTCGTCGGCGTAGCTGATCTCCGGGCCGATGTTGGCCAGGTTGAAGCCCAGGTTGAGGGGCATCTCCGTGAAGGGCACGTGCGTCTGCCAGAGCGTGCCCAGGTCCACGGCGAAGCTGTAGCCCGTGCCCGCCACCTGGGAGCCGACCTTGACGCCGCTGGCCAGGTCGGAGACGATGAGCTTGGTGGTCAAACCGAAGCCCAGGTCGGGGTTCAGGTTGGTGCCGTAGCTCAAGCCCAGCGCGTATTCCTTGCTGGTGATCACGCCGATGACGTTGCCGCCCTCGTCCGTGCGCGTCTGGTCACCTTCGTTCAGGTAGATCAGCGAGAGGCCCATCTTGCCGGAGAGCGAGGGCATGTCCCACGAGGCTGCCAGGAAATCGAAATAGATGTCGTCCAGGTTGAAGCCCGGCAGCCAGTTGGAGTGCATGAAACGCACGTCGCGGCCTTCGGTGAAGGCCAGGCCGGCGGGATTCCACCACGTGGCGCTGGCATCGTCCGCCACGGCCACGAAGGCCTCGCCCATGCCGGCGGGCCGCGAGCCGGGGCTGATCAGCAGCCAGATCACGGCGGCTTCGGACACCGCGTGGGCCTGCTGCCAGGGGATGATCACTCCCGCCAGTACCGCCGCGGTGAGGGTCAGTCGCTTCATTCCATCCTCCAGGGTTCAAGTGTGGTGACCGGCGCGCCGTCGAAGCCGGGCTTCCCAAGCCGGCACAAAAAAACCGGACCCGCGTCCGGTACAGGACGCCTGGGAATTATCGTCTCCGTGTCAGCGAACCTTTGCGCGGACCGAAACAACAACTCAGCCAGGCGTCGATAGATGTCCTCGTTTGAAACTCCGCGGCCTCGGCGCCGCCCGTCCCTCATCGTCACAAAGGACGAAGTCCTTGAGTGCGCGCAAGGACCGCCAAGTGTACTACCCATCCGGCAGAGTCGCAAGGGCAGATTCTGCCCCCGGCCCGATCCCGCGTTGAGCCTGCAGCGCCCGGCCCGAATCAGCGCGTCCAGCCCACGGACAAGCGGCGCGTGCCGTCCCAGGGATCGGTCCAGTACCGGAATCGATCCCG
>DYSB01000110.1 GCA_020726405.1 Acetofilamentum sp.
CAGGGTCCAGCCCACGGCCAGGCGGGCCGCCACTTTGGCGATGGGGAAGCCCGTGGCCTTGGAAGCCAGCGCGCTGGAGCGGCTGACCCGCGGGTTCATCTCGATCACCACCTGGCGGCCGCTGGCCGGATCCACGGCGAACTGCACGTTGCTGCCGCCCGTGTCCACGCCCACGGCGCGCAGGCAGGCCAGGGCCGCGTCGCGCATGCGCTGGTACTCGCGGTCGCTGAGGGTGAGCTGGGGCGCGACGGTGACGCTGTCCCCCGTGTGGACGCCCATCGGGTCGATGTTCTCGATGGAGCAGACGATGATCGCGTTGTCCGCGCGGTCGCGGACCACTTCCAGCTCGAACTCCTTCCAGCCCAGCAGCGACTCTTCCACCAGCACCTGCCCGATGGGGCTGGCCGCCAGGGCGCGGGGCAGGGCCTCCTCGAGTTCCTCCGGGTTGTAGACGATTGCCCCGCCGCTGCCGCCCAGGGTGTAGCTGGGCCGCAGGATGAGCGGGAAGCCGAGCTGCGCGGCGAAGGTGCGGCCTTCCACCACGCTGCGCGCGAAGCCACCCCGGGCGCAGGCGAGGCCCGCGGCTTCCATGGTCCGGCGGAAGAGTTCGCGGTCCTCGGCTTTCTCGATGGCCGCAGCCGAGGCGCCGATCAGCTCCACGCTCAGCTCCTTCAGCAGACCCGAGCGCTCCAGGGCCATGGCGCAGTCCAGGGCCGTCTGGCCACCCACGGTGGGCAGCAGGGCGTCCGGGCGCTCCCGGCGTAACACGGCGGCCACGCTGTCCGGTGTCACGGGCTCCAGGTAGGTGGCGTCGGCCACGTCGGGCTCGGTCATGATGGTGGCGGGATTGCTGTTGACCAGGATGACGCGGTAGCCGTCGCCCCGCAGCGCGCGGCAGGCCTGGGTGCCCGAATAGTCGAACTCGCAGGCCTGGCCAATGACGATGGGCCCGGCGCCCAGCACCAGGATGGAACGCAGGTCAGTGCGTGCGGGCATGGGAACCTCCGGCGCGGCAGCGCTCAAGCAGGGCGATGAACTCGTCGAAACAGGCGCGGGCCTCGCGCGGGCCGGGGGCGGCCTCGGGATGGAACTGGACGGAGAAGGCCGGGCGATCGTGCCAGCGCAGCCCCTCCACCGTGCCGTCGTTCAGGCTGAGGTGGGTGAGTTCCACATTCGCGGGCAGGCTCTCCGCCGCCACGGCGAAGCCGTGATTCTGGCTGGTGATCCAGACGCCGCCGTCCGCCAGGCGCTGCACCGGGTGGTTGGCGCCCCGGTGGCCAAAGGGCAGCTTGATGGTGCGCGCGCCGGCCAGCAGGGCCAGCAACTGGTGGCCCAGGCAGATCCCGAACAGCGGGAGGGTGGGCGGCAGTCCACGCAGGCAGGCCAGCGGGCCGGCGGCGGCGGCCGGGTCGCCCGGCCCGTTGGAGAGGAAGACACTGTCCGGGCGCCAGGCCAGCAGCGCGGCGGCGGAAGAATCCGGGGGAAAGACGCCCAGAGTGCAGCCCCGGCGGGAGAGTTCGGCCAGGATGCTGTGCTTGACGCCGCAGTCCAGCACGGCCACGCGGAAGCGCGCGTGCTCGGCGGGCAACTCCCAGGCATGGCGGCAGCCCGCGCGACCCGTCAGATCCAGGCCGGCCATGGAGGGCGTGGCAGCCAGGCGTTCGCGCAATTCCTCAAGCGGCTCGCCCGCGCAGGCCAGGATGCCGTTCATGGCGCCCTCCTCGCGCAGCACGTGTACCAGGCCGCGCGTGTCCAGGCCTTCCAGGGCGGGCACGTCCTCCGCTTCGAGCCAGTCGGGCAGGGGGTCGCCCCCCCGGGCGCCGCTGGGCGCCCGGCTGAGATTGCGGCACAAGAGGCCCGCCGCGCGGATCCCGTCGCTCTCCAGATCCTCGGGCAGCACGCCCGTGTTGCCCACGTGGGGCGTGGTGAGCACGAGGAGCTGGCCCGTGTAGGACGGGTCGCTGAGCATTTCCTGCCAGCCGGACTGGCCGGTGTGGAAAGCTAGTTCGCCGGCTACCGTGCGCGGGGCGCCGTGCGCACGGCCGTGGAAAAGTCGGCCGTTCTGCAGCAGAAGGCGGGCGGGAACAGGTGCGTTCATGGGGATCCCGATGCTGGATGTGCGTCGGGATGGGAACCTACCACGCGGGGGCTGGAAATCCTATTGCCCCGCTCCCGGGTGGGGGTCGGCGCCGAGTCGGGAGTCGGCGGCGGGCGAACGGTTGAAAGATTAACGGTGAGAAATAGTTGCAGATGGCAATCCTGGTCCTCAATCGCCAGGACTACGGCGTGAGCTACGGCAGCGGCATGGTGGGCGACGAGGTCAGCATCCTGATCACCCTCGAAGCCACCAAGAAGTAGCGCGTTCGGACGGAACTGATTTTGGAGAGGGGCCGCCTGGATGTCCCCTTTCCATGCCCGGAAAGGTCGCCTGCAAGCCGGGTTTGGCGATTTAGGTTGACGACGCTGAATTTCTTGTTGATCAGAAATCGGCCAAGTGCGGGAAAGTCCGCTGGCGCCGGTGCCGATATTTGTTCGGAATTCAAGCAAAGCTGAGAGTCAGCTTTGACCGGCCTGGCGGGAGTGTTAGCTTGGCCGACGTGGTGGTGGGAATCGGGCGGGCTCCAACCGGGAGGCGACGCATGGACGAGTCGAACCTGCGGGATGTGGAAAGCCAAGAATGGCGCGAATCGTTGGACGCGGTCCTGCACGACGGCGGACCCGAGCGGGTGGTGGAGTTGCTGCAGCAACTACAAGTTCATGCCCGGCGTCGCGGTGTGGCGCTGCCCTTCTCGGCGCGCACGCCCTACGTGAACAGCATTTCCCCAGAGGAGCAGGTGCCCTTTCCCGGCAACCGGGAGCTGGAGCGCCGGATCAAGAGCATCATCCGCTGGAATGCCATGGCCATGGTGGTGCGCGCCAACCGGGAAGAGAACGGCATCGGCGGGCACATCTCCACTTACGCCTCCGCTGCCACGCTCTACGAAGTCGGATTCAACCACTTCTTCCACGGTTCCGACCTGGACGGCAACGCCGACCAGATATACTTCCAGGGTCATGCCTCGCCCGGAATCTACGCCCGGGCCTTTCTGGAAGGCCGCCTGAACGAAGAGCAGCTCAAGAACTTCCGGCACGAGCTGCGTGCGGGCGGCGGGCTGTCCTCCTACCCGCACCCCTGGCTGATGCCCGACTTCTGGGAATTCCCCACGGTGAGCATGGGCCTGGGGCCGATCAACGCCATCTACCAGGCGCGCTTCAATCGCTATCTGGAGGATCGCGGGCTGAAGAAGGAGAGCGGGCGCAAGGTCTGGGCTTTTCTGGGCGACGGCGAGACTGACGAACCGGAGGCCCTGGGCGCCATCACCCTGGCGGCGCGCGAGCGGCTGGACAACCTGATTTTCGTCATCAACTGCAACCTGCAGCGCCTGGACGGCCCCGTGCGCGGCAACGGCAAGATCATCCAGGAGCTGGAGTCGGCCTTCCGGGGCGCGGGCTGGAACGTCATCAAGGTGATCTGGGGCGCGGAATGGGACAGCCTGCTGGCCCGGGATGAGAATCACCTGTTGCAGCGGCGCATGGAAGAGGTGGTGGACGGTGAGTCGCAGAAGTACTCGACCGAAGGCGGGGACTACATCCGGCGCCACTTCTTCGGGGTGGATCCGCGGCTGCTCAAGCTGGTGGAGCACCTCTCCGACGATCAGCTGCACCGCATGAAGCGCGGCGGACACGATCCGGAGAAAGTCTACGCCGCCTACCGGGCCGCCGTGGCCCACACGGGTCAGCCCACGGTCATCCTGGCCCAGACCGTCAAGGGCTACGGCCTGGGTGAGGCGGGCGAGGGCAAGAACATCACCCACTCGCAGAAGAAGCTCAACGAGGACGAACTGCGGGAATTCCGCGCGCGCTTCGGCATCCCCATCCCCGACGACCAGCTCAAGGACGCGCCCTTCTACCGGCCCGCCGAGGGCAGCCCGGAACTCGAGTATCTGCGCCGCCGCCGCACGGAGCTGGGCGGTCCACTGCCCCGCCGGCAACCGCGGGCGCCGCGCCTGAAGGCCCCGGGCCAGGAGGTCTTTCAGGAATTCCTCGAAGGCACGGGCGGTCGCGAGGTCTCCACCACCATGGCCTTCGTGCGCATCCTGGCCAAGCTGCTGCGCGACCCGGACGTGGGACGGCTGATCGTGCCCATCGTGCCTGACGAGGCCCGCACCTTCGGGATGGAATCGCTGTTCCGTCAGTGCGGGATCTACTCCCACGTGGGCCAGCTCTACGAGCCTGTGGACGCCGGCAGCCTGCTCTACTACCGTGAGGCTCGGGATGGCCAGATCCTCGAAGAGGGCATCACCGAGGCAGGCAGCATGGCCAGCTTCATCGCCGCCGGAACGGCCTACGCCACCCACGGCGTGCCCACCATCCCCTTCTTCGTCTACTACAGCATGTTCGGCTTCCAGCGCATCGGCGACCAGGCTTGGCTGGCGGGCGACATGCGCACGCGCGGCTTCCTGATCGGCGGCACGGCGGGCCGCACCACTCTGGCCGGCGAAGGCTTGCAGCACCAGGACGGGCAGAGCCACCTCTACGCGCTGGCCGTGCCCAATCTGCGCTGCTACGATCCGGCCTATGCCTACGAACTGGCCGTGATCATCCAGGACGGCATCCGGCGCATGGTGGAGAACCCGGAGGACGGCTTCTACTACATCACGGTGATGAACGAGAACATCGAGATGCCCGCCATGCCCGGCGACTGTCGGGAGGGCATCCTGCGCGGACTCTACCGCTTCAGCCGCGCGGCGGAGGCGGCCAAGGCCGCGGCGGCCGCGGCCAAGGCAACGGGCACTGCGGCTCCGCACAAGCTGGTGGCCAAGGCCCCGCACGTGCGCCTGCTGGCCAGCGGGGCCATCGTGGGCGAGGCCCGCCAGGCCCAGAGCCTGTTGCGCGAGCAGTTCGGCGTGGCCGCCGACGTCTGGAGCGTCACCTCTTGGAAGGAGCTGCGCCAGGACGGGATGGAATGCGAGCGCTGGAACCGCCTGCATCCCGATCAGCCGGCCCGTGTGCCCTTCCTGACTGCGCAGTTGGGAGAATCCGATGCCCCGGTGGTGGCGGCCACGGACTATCTGCGGGCGCTGCCCGATTCCGTCGCCCGCTGGGTGCCGGCCCCCATGGCCGTGCTGGGCACCGAGGGCTACGGGCGCAGCGAGGGCCGCGCGGCCTTGCGCGACTTCTTCGAGGTGGACGCGCGCCACATCGCCCTGGCCGCCCTGACGGAACTGGCGCGCCAGGGGACCTTTGACGAGTCGGCCCTGGCGGCCGCCCGCGACCGGCTGGAGATCCGGGCGGACAAACCCAATCCTCTCAGCGCATGAGCGGAGGAGACATGGCGATCATCATCACGCTGCCCAATCTGGGCGAGAACATCAAGGCCGGCGAGCTGACCGCCCTGCTGGTCAAGCCCGGCGACCTGGTGCGGGCGGACAGCCCCGTGCTGGAGCTGGAGACGGACAAGGCCGTGGTGGAGGTCCCGGCGGGCCGCGCCGGGCGGGTCCTGGAGTGGCTGGCCCGCGTGGGCGAGCGGCTGGAGGTGGGCGCCGCCCTGCTCAGCCTGGAGGAGGCCGCGGAGGGGGAGAGCGCCCCAGCCGCGGTCGCGGCGGAGCCCGCGCCTGTGCCCGCACCTGCGGTTGAGGCGACTCCCGCGCCCACGCCCGCGCCTGTGCTTGCACCCGCACCCCCGGTTGTGGCGACTCCCGTGCCCGCAACCCCGCAATCCCCAACGCCGCCGCCGGAGAGTGTGCCGGCGGCATCCCTGCCGGCGGACGCCGGCCTGCCCGTGCCCGCTTCGCCCACGGTGCGGCGGCTGGCCCGGGAGCTGGGTGTGGACATCCGCCGCGTGGCGGGCGCCGGACCCGGGGGACGGATTTCGCGCGAGGACGTCAAGTCCCATGTCAAGGAATTGCTGACGCGGTCCGCCAGCGTGGCTAGCGGACCCGGCCTGCCTGTCGAGGACTTGCCCGACTTCAGCCGCTGGGGCGCGGTGGAGGAGTTGCCGCTCACCGGCGTGCGCCGCACCACGGCCCGGCACCTGGCCAGCGCCTGGCTGCTCACGCCGCGGGTCACCCAGCAGGACCGGGCGGACATCACGGAGCTGGAAGCCTTCCGCAAGCGCCAGCAGGCCCTGCTCGAGCGCCAACCGGATGCCCCGCGCCTGACCATGACGGCCATCCTGATCCGCGTGCTGGCCCAGGCCCTGCGGCAGTTTCCCCAGGTCAACGCCAGCCTGGACCTCGGGCGCGAACGGATGATCCGCAAGCACTACTGCCACGTGGGCGTGGCCGTGGACACGGAGCGCGGCCTGCTGGTGCCCGTGCTGCGCGACGTCGACCAGAAGGGCGTGCTCCAGCTGGCCCGCGAGCTGGGCGACCTGTCTCGCCGGGCCCGGGAGCGCAAGAGCACGCCCGAGGAGCTGCAGGGCGCGTGTATCACGCTCACCAATCTGGGCGGAATCGGCGGCACGGGCTTCACGCCCATCGTCAACCACCCGGAGGCGGCCATCCTGGGCGTCGCCCGGGCCAGCGTCGAGCCGGTCTGGAACGAGACCACGAACAGTTTCGAGCCGCGCCTGCTGCTGCCGCTCGCGCTCTCCTATGATCATCGCATCGTGGACGGAGCGGACGGCGCGCGCTTCACGCGCTGGATCTGCGAGGCGCTGGAGTCGCCGCTCCTGCTGGTTTTCTAGCTGGCTGGCGTCGATTCCGAAGCGGACACGAAGGGCACGAAGTCGGCACGAAGTCGGCACGAAGTGCACGGAGACGATGATAGAACGTGGGAGTTGCGGAGGGACTGGGAAACTAGTGACGATGGTTCCATGCTTGAGTTCACATGTATGAGAGAAGCCTTCGTGTCCTTCGGTTCCCTTCCCGTGCTTCGTGTCCGGTTCGAGTTGCAAACCAAGTGGAGACCCGCATGAGCGAGATCACCCACGCCCCCCTGCTGATTCTGGGCGCCGGACCGGGCGGGTACGCCGCGGCCTTCCTGGCTGCCGACTTGGGACTGGAGCCCGTGCTGGTGGCCCCGGAGGAGAACCCGGGGGGCGTCTGCCTGTACGAGGGCTGCATTCCCTCCAAGGCCCTGCTGCACGTGGCCGCGCTGCTGAATGAGGCCCGGGAGGCCCAGCGCTGGGGCCTGACCTTCAGCGAACCGCGGTTGGACCTGGACCGCCTGCGCGCGTGGAAGGATGAGGTGGTGACAGGCCTGACGGGCGGGCTGGGCGAGTTGCGCCAGAAGCGCGGTGTGCGCCACCTGCGCGGTCGCGGCCGGCTGGTGGCCCCGGGGCGCCTGCGCGTCGAGCTGGAGGGTGGCAGCCACGCCGAGCTGGGCTTCGAGCGCCTGCTTTTGGCCACCGGATCGCGGCCGGTGATGTTGCCTGGCCTGCCGGACTCAGCCCGGATCTGGGACTCCACCGGCGCGCTGGAACTTCCGCGCATCCCGCGCCGCCTGCTGGTGGTAGGCGGCGGGATCATCGGGCTGGAGCTGGGCAGCGTTTACGCGGCCCTGGGCAGCCAGGTGGTGGTGGCCGAGCTGCTGCCCGCCATTCTGCCCGGCGCGGACCGGGACCTGGTGCGCATGCTGGAGAAGCGCCTGCTGCCGCGCTTTGCCGCCATCCGCACCGCCACGCGGGTCAGCCAGCTGGTGGAGAACCGCAACGGCCTGAAGGTCACGCTGAGCGGCCCCGACGGCGTCGAGAGCCAGGAACGCTTCGACCAGATTCTCGTTTCCGTGGGCCGGCGACCCAACAGCGACGGGCTGGGCCTGGAGCACAGCGCTGTCCAGCTGGACGCGCGCGGCTTCGTCCAGGTGGACGGGAAACGGCGCACGGCGGATCCGCAGATCTGGGCCATCGGCGACCTGACGGGCAACCCCATGCTGGCGCACAAGGCCAGCGCCGAGGCCCGCACGGCCATCGAGGACATGGCCGGGCAGAAGGGGGCCGGCTGGGACCCCGCGGCGATTCCGTCCGTGGTCTACACGGACCCCGAGCTGGCTTGGTGCGGCCTGACGGAGGGCGAGGCCAAGGAGCATGGCCGCAAGGTGGCCGTGGCGCGCTTCCCCTGGCAGGCTAGCGGCCGGGCGCTCTCCATGGACCGCCCGGACGGCCTGACCAAGCTGGTCATCGACCCGGAAACGGAGCGCGTGCTGGGCGTGGGCATCGTGGGCAAAGGCGCGGGCGAGCTGATCGCCGAGGGTGCGCTGGCGCTGGAGATGGCCGCGCTGGCCTCGGACCTGGCACGCAGCATTCATCCGCACCCCACCTGTTCCGAGACCTTGATGGAGGCGGCCGAAGTGTTCTACGGCCACGCCACGCACTTCCATACGCCCCGGCGGCGCTAGGAGTCTGTCGGACTTGGCCACTTGGCGGGCTTCATCGCCCCAGTCGGCCCGGATTTTTCGGAGCTTTCTTGCACATACCCCCAGTATGCGCTGCGAAATCTCCGGAAAACCGGCCTCGACAGGGGCGCGAATCCCATCCAAGGTCCAAGCCCGACAGACTCCTAGTGGACTCAGGTTGCCGAACTGTTGCCGTCGTCCGGATCCAGCCAGTCCAGCAGGCGCGCGCGTCCGGAAAGGCCCACAGCCAGGCGAATGAGCCCTGCCTTGCGCAGCGGCCGCGCGGGGAGCGACCCTGCCAAATGGGCCGCCAATGTGCTGAGCAGAGGTTCGTGCCCCACCACGATCACCCGCGGCTCCCCCTGAGCAGCTTTCCTTAGCGCCCGTTCCGCCTTTGTGCAGCTGGCCTCCGGCTCAAGTTCCTTCAGCAGACCCAGTTCGGTTCCCTCTCCAAAGGTCTTGCAGACTGCCTCCGCGGTCTGCAGGGCCCTGGCCAGCGGACTGGTCAGCACGAGCTGGCAGGTCCATCCCCGCTCCGCCAGACGTTCAGCCATGCAACAGCACAGCTGCAGGCCATCGACGGTCAGGGGGCGGTCACGATCCTCCACTCCCCGCGGCTGGGCGGCATGGCCCGCCGGTCCGTGCCGCAGCAGGATCCACTCGGTCTCTGCCTGCTCCACCTCGGCACGCCCACTCTCCTGATCCTTCATCCGGGCCTGCCACAGAGCCAACCATGTTCGGCGGGCTTGAAGGAACCGGCTCCAAGCCTGAGCGCGCCGAGTTTGCCACGGGCCTTCAGCGGGCGGCGTCCCGCCGGCTCCCACCACCGCGTTCCGCCACACCGCGAGCTCATCCAAATCATGCAGGGTTCCGAGGGCCTCCTGCAGGGAAGCGACGACGACGTGGGCCGCCGGCCAGGCTGGAGTGGCTTCCAACAGATAGCGGAGGCGCTTCACGCGCAGGCGAAGTCGATGTAGGCGGGCGGTGTTATCCCGGCGCACATGGCGCAACTCGGTCGTGATGTCCAGTCGAGGATCACCCAGCAGGATCAAGGGAGCGGATACCCGCTTGCATAG
>DYSB01000111.1 GCA_020726405.1 Acetofilamentum sp.
AGCTTCCTGCCCGGCCGGACCCGGCTTGAGAAGGCCGGCGTGCCCGTGCACGCCCTGCTGGAAGTGGACTCGGAAGCGTGCTGATGGCCCCGGCCCAGCCCCCCGCCAGCCAAGCCGAGCTGGTGGCCCTGACCCGCGACTTGCAGCGCCACGCCCGGCTCTACTACGACGAGGCCGCCCCCGAACTGCCCGACGCGGAGTACGACCGCCGGCTGCAGGCGCTGGCCGCGGCCGAGGCCGCGCATCCGGACTGGGCCCTGCCGGATTCTCCCACCCGCTGGGTGGGCCAGCGGGCGACGGCGCGCCCGGGTCGGCCCGAAGTGCGCCACGAACCCCGCCTTTACAGCCTGGCCAACGCCTACTCCGACGAGGAGTTGGGCGACTTCACCCGCCGGGTGGCCGAGGCCCTGGCGGAGCGCGTCCCAGTGACCGCGCCGGCCTTGCCCGACCTCTTCGCCCCACCCGCGCCCTCAACCGAGCCGGTCTGGTCTTGCGAATTGAAGCTGGACGGGGCCAGTGTTTCCCTGATTTACGAGCACGGCGAACTGGTGCTGGCGGCCACGCGCGGGGACGGCGAGTCGGGCGAGGAAATCACGGCCCAGGCCCGCCAAGTGAGCAACCTGCCCACGCGACTGGCGCTGGAGCCGCCCCCCGCCCGGCTGGTGGTGCGCGGCGAAGTGGTGCTGGAGCACGCCGACTTCCAGGCGCTCAACGCCCGCCGCGCCGAGGCTGGCGAACGGCTGTTCGCCAACCCGCGCAACGCCGCCGCCGGCAGCCTGAAGCTGCTGGACGCCGCGGAACTGCGCGCCCGCGGACTCAAGGTCTTCCTCTACGACCTGGCCGTGCTGGAGGGGACTGCGGCTCCCGCCACCCAGAGCGCCCAGCTGGACTGGCTGCGGCGCGCCGGCCTGCCGGTCTTTCCCCACGCCGCGCGCTGCGCGGGCCTGGCGGACGTGCTGGCCTACTGCGCGCGCTGGGAGAACGATCGCGCCGGGTTGCCGCTGGACACCGACGGCGTGGTGGTCAAACTGGACGAGATCGCGCCCCGGGCCGGACTGGGCTGGACGGCCAAGGCGCCGCGCTGGGCCGTGGCCCGCAAGTTTCCGGCCCAAGCCGTCCAGACCGTGCTGCGCGCCGTCACCTGGCAGGTGGGGCGCACGGGCGTGGTCACGCCGGTGGCTGAGCTGGAACCCGTCGCCGTGGCCGGATCGGTCATCTCCCGGGCGACTCTGCACAACGAGGATGAAATCCAACGCCGGGGCATCCGGCCAGGGATGCGGGTCTGGGTGGAGAAGGGCGGCGACGTGATCCCCAAGGTCACGGGTCCGGCGGAGGATCCGGCGGACTTCCCTGAAGTCCAGTCGCCGGCGGAGTGTCCGGAGTGCGGCCACGGGCTGCGACGGGAGGAGGGCGAGTCGGCCCTGCGCTGCCTGAACCCGGGCTGCCCGGCCGTGCGCCAGGCGGCGCTGGAGCATTTCGTCTCCCGGCCGGCGCTGGACCTGGAAGGTCTGGGCGACCGGCTGGTGGCCGAGTTGATCCGCTTGGGCCACCTGCGCGACGTCTCGGATGTCTTCCACCTGCGCCCGGACCAGCTGCAGGAATGTGAGCGGATGGGCGAGAAAAGCGTGGCGAACGTCATGCAGTCCATTGAGATGGGACGAACGCGGCCCCCGAGTCGCCTGCTCTTCGCCCTGGGAATTCGCGGGGTGGGCGCGCGGGCGGCGCGCACGTTGCTCCGCCATGCCGGCAGTCTGCAGGCCCTGGCTGGTCTGCCCGCGGACGAGCTGCAGAATCTGGACGGGGTGGGTCCCGTGCTGGCCGCCAGCGTCACGCGCTGGTTCGCCACCCCGGACAACCAGGAACTGTTGAAACGACTGGAGTTGGGCGACCTGGACTTGGCACGCGAGGAACCCGACCGCGGACCGGTGGCGGCCAACGGCCCCTTCTGGGGACGAACCGTGGTGCTCACCGGCACCCTGGCCAGCCTGGAGCGCCGGGCGGCCCAGACCCTGCTCGAGGCCCGCGGGGCCAAGGTCAGTTCCAGCGTCTCGGCCCGGACGCATTTCGTGGTCGCCGGGGCGGAGGCCGGTTCCAAGCTGGAGAAGGCCCGCACCCTGGGCGTGCCCGTGCTGGACGAGGCCCAATTCCTGGCCCTGCTGCAGGAGGGGGAAGCGGATTCCGCCGCGGACGCGGATCCAGAGCGGCTGAATCCAGCTCCATCTAGCCAGTTCGAGCAGGAAACACCGTAGACCAACAGGGGACACACGCGGAGAAGGTCATGTCGTGAAGACCGGTTTGTGCATGGTTCCGACCAGACGTCGGTGGCACAAACCCGGTTGGAAAGCGGAAAGGAAGCCAGGAAGCGCGCCCGGGCCTGCCCGAAAAGCGTCCGCAGGGCTTTTTCTCCAGCGCTTGAATCATAAATTCGACAGCTGGACAGGACAGACAAGGGAGTTCAACGCAGATGGCCTCAACGGCTGATTTCCGCACCGGCTTGACCGTGATGATCGACGGCGAGATTTTCCGCATCGTCGAATTCCAGCATGTCAAACCGGGCAAAGGCGGCGCCTTCGTGCGCACCAAGATCAAGAACGTGCGCACGGGCCGGGTGCTGGAACCCACCTTCCGCTCGGGAGAGAAAATCGAGATCGTCCGGTTGGAGAGCCGCAAGCTCCAGTACCTCTACCAGGACCCCAACGGCTACGTCTTCATGGACAACGAGAGCTTCGATCAGCTGCACCTGCCCACCATTCTGGTGGAGGAGGTCATCGACCTGATGAAAGAGAACACCGAGGTGGACGTGCTCTTCCACGGCGAAGAGGCCCTGGGCATCGAGCTGCCGGTCACGGTGGATCTGCGCATCGTGGACACGGAACCCAACGACAAGGGCGACACGGCCCAGGGCGGCAAGAAGCCCGCCAAGCTGGAGACCGGCGCCATGGTCAACGTGCCGTTTTTTGTCAGCGAGGGCGAGGTGATCCGCGTGGACACGCGCAAGCGCGAATACGTCGAGCGAGTGAAGGGATAAGCATGGATTTCAATGAGATCCGCAAGCTGGTGAAGCTGGTGGAGGCCTCGGCCATCTCCTCGCTGGAGGTGGAAGAGGGCGAGCTGAGCATCCGAATCGAGAAGCACACCCTGGCGCCGGCGCCCCTGCCGCCCCTGAGTCTGCCTGGCGGCTATGCGCCCGCGCCGGCCCCTGTCTACCAGATGGCCACGCCCGCCGCCCCGCCCGCGCTGGTGGTGGCCTCCCACCTGCTGGAGGTCAAGGCGCCCATGGTGGGCACCTTCTACCGCTCGCCCGGCCCGGACAAGGAGCCCTTCGTCAAGCTGGGCGACTCCATTGCTCCCGGCAAGACCCTCTGCATCCTGGAAGCCATGAAGATCATGAACGAGATCGAGGCGGAGCTGAGCGGCCGGGTGGTGGAGATCCTGGTGGAGAACGGCCAGCCCGTCCAGTTCGACCAGGTCCTGTTCCGCATCGAACCCTGAGACGAGGCGCCCGTGTTCAAACGCATGCTCATCGCCAACCGGGGCGAGATCGCGCTGCGGATCATCCGCGCCTGCCGGGAACTGAACATCGAGAGCGTGGCCGTCTACTCCACGGCGGACGCCGACAGCCTGCATGTCCGCTTTGCGGACGACGCCATCTGCATCGGTCCCCCCGCGTCCAGCGAGAGCTACCTCAACACCCGGGCCATCCTGACGGCGGCCCAGATCACCCAGTGCGACGCCCTCCATCCGGGTTACGGCTTCCTGTCGGAAAACGCCGCCTTCGCCGACATGTGCCGCGACCATGACTTGGCCTTCGTGGGTCCGCGCGGCGACGTGATCCGGCGAATGGGCGACAAGGCCGAGGCCAAGCGCACCATGCGTGAAGCCGGCGTGCCCTGCATTCCGGGCAGCCCGGGCCTGCTGGAAAGCGTGGATGAGGCCCGCCAGTTCGCCGCCGAGGTGGGCTATCCGGTCATCCTCAAGGCGACGGCGGGCGGCGGCGGCCGCGGCATGCGCGTGGCTCGCGGTCCGGAAGAGCTGGAGAACGCCTTCAGCACAGCCCGCGCCGAGGCCGAGGCCGGCTTCGGCAACCCCGGCCTCTACTTGGAGAAGTTCCTCGAGCACCCACGCCACGTGGAATTGCAGATCCTGGGCGACAAGAAGGGCAACGTGATCCACTTGTTGGAGCGCGACTGCTCGATCCAGCGGCGCCACCAGAAGTTGGTGGAGGAGTGCCCCAGCCCGGCGGTGAGCCCCGAGCTGCGTGAACGGATGGGACGCGCGGCAGTGAACGCGGCCAAGGCCGTGGGCTACGACAGTGCGGGCACGATGGAATTCCTGGTGGAGGGCGACGAGTTCTTCTTCATGGAGATGAACACGCGCATCCAGGTGGAGCATCCGGTCACCGAGATGGTGACGGGCGTGGACCTGATCCGCCAAATGATCCGGGCGGCCCACGGCGACGCCATCGAGTTCACCCAGGACGATATCCGGCTGAATGGCCACGCCATCGAATGCCGGATCAACGCCGAGGACCCGGCCAAGGGCTTCCGGCCTTTCGCCGGTCTGATCGGCGCGCTCAACGTGCCCGGCGGGATCGGCGTGCGCGTGGACAGCCACATCTACCAGGGCTACCAGATTCCGCCCAACTACGACAGCCTGCTGGGCAAGCTGATCGTTCACGCGCCCACCCGCGAGAAAGCCATGGACCGCATGCGCCGCGCCATCAGTGAGTACGTGATCGAAGGGGTGAAGACCACCATCCCCTTCCATCTCCAGCTGATGTCCGATCCGGTCTTCCGCTCGGGCGAATTCGACATCAAATTTTTGGAAAACTGGACTTTTCAAGGCTAAGTCTCGCCGGGACCCACGGGGTCCGGCGGAACCCACATACATGGAGAGACACATGAACATTCCGGGCAACCTGCTGTACACGGAAGAGCACGAGTGGGTGCTGGTGGAGGACGGAACCGTCCTGATCGGCATCACGGACCACGCCCAGGGCGAACTGGGGGACATCGTGGACGTGCAGTTGTTCGAGATCGGGGCCGAGTTCCAGAAGGGACAGAGCATCGGCACCATCGACGCCGTCAAGGCCACGGCGGACATCTACGCGCCGGTTTCGGGCGTGATCCAGGAGTTCAACGAGGATCTGCCGGACGGACCGGACACGCTGAACCAAGACCCCTACGGCCGCGGCTGGATCTACCGGATCCGCCTGACCGATGTAAGCGAGCTGGACGAGCTGCTCAGCCCCGAGGATTACGAAGAGCACATCGACATCTAGTCCCGCGGCCCGGCGAGGGCCCCGGCCTTCGCTTGCCAGTCCGCTGCCTGCCAGACCCCAAGACGGCGGACCATCCGGTCCGCCGTTTGTTTTTAGTCCGCCCGGCCCGCCGCCGGGAAACCGGAGGATCCATGCCCTACATTCCGCATACAGAGGACGACCGCCGCGAGATGCTGGCGGCCATCGGCGTGGCGCGCCTGGAGGACTTGCTCGAGAGCGTGCCGGAGTCCCTGCGCCTGACCCACCCGCTGGAGTTGGCCGAGCCGCTCTCCGAGGCCGCGCTGACCCGCCACGTGGGCGAGCTGGCGGCCCGCAACCAGCCCTGGCCGCCCCAGGACTGCTATCTGGGCGGCGGCGCGTACGTGGACCACCTGCCCGAGACCGTGCGCAGCCTGGCCATGCGCTCCGAGTTCATCACGGCCTACACGCCCTACCAGGCAGAAGTAAGCCAGGGCACGCTGCAGACCATTTTCGAGTTCCAGACCATGGTCAGCGAGCTGGCCGGCCTGGAGCTGGCCAACGCTTCGCTCTACGACGGCGCCACGGCGCTGGTGGAGGGCGTACGGATGGCCTTGGCCGTCAAGCAGGACAAGGAACCCGCCCGGCGCCGCGTGCTGGTGGCGGCCCAACTGAACCCGCGCTGGCTGGACGTGCTGCGCACCTACCTGCATCCCCTGGCGGCCGAGGTGGAGCTGGAGCTGCTGGGCGCTGGCGCGAGCCGGCTCAGCCCGGAGATTCTGGCCGCCCGGCTGGGCGTGGACGTGGCTGTCGTCGTGGTACAAAGCCCCAACGCGCTGGGCCTGATCGAGGAGGTCGCCCCGCTGGCCGCCGCCGCCCACGAGGCCGGCGCCCTCTTGGTGCAGGGCTTCGATCCGCTGGCCGTGGCCCTGTTCGAATGCCCGGGTGAGGTCGGGGCGGACATCGCCGTGGCCGAGGGCCAGTGTCTCTCCCAGCCGCTGCAGTTCGGCGGCCCCTTCATCGGGTTGTTCGCGGCCCGCGGCGATCTGGCCAAATACATGCCCGGCCGGTTGATCGGCGAGACCCTGGACGCCGTGGGTGCCCGGGGCTACGTGTTGACCTTCCAGACCCGCGAGCAGCACATCCGCCGGGAGAAGGCCACCAGCAACATCTGCACGAACCAGGCCCTGGTGGCCACTTTCGCCACCATCCACCTGGCCCTGCTGGGACCGGTGGGCCTGCGCGAGAAGGCCCAATCCCTCTACACCCGCTGTGCCTGGCTGTCCGAGCGCGCGGCCGCGCTGCCCGGCCTGAGCCTGGTGGGCGCAGGCGAACGCTTCCGCGAATTCGCCCTGCACGTGCCGCGCCGCGACGCCGTGCTGGCCCGCATGCGCGCGGCCGGGCTGGCCGGCGGACTGCCTTTGCCCACGGAGTTGGGCGCCGAATTGCTGCTGGTGGCCGTGAACGAACTGCAGGAGGAGGCGGACCTCCAGCGCTGGCTGGACGTCCTGGCCGCCGCCCTGCGCGAGGAGGGAACCCATGCCTGAGCTGATCTTCGAAAAATCCCGTCCCGGCGCCGGCAGTTTCACGGCCGCCACGGGCGGCGTGAATTTCGGCGGCCTGGAGCCGCGCCTGCCCAAGCGCGGCCTGCGCACGCGGCCCCTGGGTCTGCCCGAGGTGGTGGAAGGCGAAGTGGTGCGCCACTACCTGGGCCTGTCCACGTTGAACCATCACGTGGACAAGGATTTCTACCCGCTGGGCTCCTGCACGATGAAGTACAACCCCAAGATCAACGACGCACTGGCCCTGCTGCCCGGCTTCACGGGCCTGCATCCCGCGCAGCCAGCCGCCGAGGCCCAGGGGGCGCTGACCCTGCTTTGGGAGCTGGGCGAGGCCCTCAAGACCATCAGCGGCATGGACGCCGTGACCCTGCAGCCCGTGGCCGGTGCCCACGGAGAGCTGACCGCGTTGTTCATGATCCGCGCCTACCACGAGAAGCTGGGCCGGCCGCGCCGCAAGGTGATCATCCCCGACGCCGCCCACGGCACCAACCCCGCCTCCATCGCCATGTCGGGCTACGAAGTGGTCCAGGTGAAGAGCGCGGCCGACGGTTGCATGGACCTGGAGGCGCTAAAGGCCCTGCTGGACGAGGACGTGGCCGCTTTCATGATCACCAATCCCAACACGGTGGGGATCTTCGAGCGCCACATCGTGGAGATCAACGCGCTGGTGCACGCCGTGGGCGCCCTGAGCTACATGGACGGCGCCAACTTGAACGCCCTGCTGGGCATCGTCAAGCCCGGCGAGCTGGGCTTCGACATCATGCACATCAACCTGCACAAGACCTTCAGCGTGCCCCACGGCGGCGGCGGCCCGGGGGCCGGACCGCTGGTGGTCAAGCAGCGGCTGGCGCCCTTCCTGCCCGGCCCGCTGCCCGTGCGCATGGGCGATCAGGTGGTCTGGGGCGAGCGTGGTCCCGACTCCATCGGCCCCGTCCACTCCTACTTCGGCAACTTCGGCGCGCTGGTGCGGGCCTACGCCTATATCCGCCGGCTGGGCGCCCGCGGCCTGCGCCGCGTCTCCGAGTACGCGATCCTCAACGCCAACTACGTGCGCGTCGGCCTGCAGGACCTTTACAAAGTCGGCTTCGCAGGCATTCCCCTGCACGAGGTGGTGTTCAGCGCCATCAACCAAAGGCGGCTGGGCTACAAGGCCAGCCACATCGCCAAGCGCCTGCTGGACTTCGGCCTGCACGCGCCCACCACCTACTTCCCGCTCATCGTCCCCGAGGCCCTGATGGTCGAGCCCACCGAGACGGAGAGCCGGGCCACGTTGGACCGCTTCATCGCGGCCATGCGCCAGATCCACCGCGAGTGCGAGGAGAAGAACCCGCTGCTGGACAGCGCGCCGAACACCACGCCCGTCCGCAAGCTGGACGACGTGCGGGCAGTCAAACAGCCGCGCCTGCGCTGGCGAAAGGAACAGGATTGAGACCTCCCACCGCCCTGCTGGCCGCCCTGGGGCTGACCCGCTTCGTCGCCCTGGATCTGGAGACCACGGGGCTCGAGGAGGATTGCGAGATCATCGAGATCGGCCTGGCCTGCTACGAAGCGGGCCAGGTCGTGTCCCGGATCTCCACGCTGGTGAAGCCCTCCGGGCCTGTGCCGCCCCGCGTCCTGCATCTCACCGGGATTGATCCGCGCAAACTCAAGAAAGCCCAGCCGCTGGAGGCCGTCCTGGACGAGGTTCTGGCGGCCATCGGCGACTCGCCCATCGTGGCGCACAATCTGGCCTTCGACCAGGGCGTGTTGCAGCGCTGCGCGACCCGCGCCGGCCGATTCTGGCGCCCGGCAGCGGCCGGGCTGGACACGGTGCCGCTGGCGCGCTGCCTGTTGCCGCTCAATCCCAGCCACCGGCTGGCCGAGGTGGCCGCCACCCTGGCTGTCCCGCTGGAGAACGCCCACCGCGCCCTGGACGACGCCCAGGCCGCCGGGGAGATTTTGCTCTGCCTGCTGCCGCTGGGAACGGGGCTGGAACTGCCGCTGCTGCGGCGCCTGGCGCTGTTGGCCGGCGGCACGGGGGATCCGCAGGAGGCGATCTTCCAGGGCCTGCTGGATTGGGTCAAGCGCGAGGGTCCGGGTCCGGACTGGCGCCAGGCCCAGCCGCCCTGCCGGGTCAACGTCTACGAGTGCGAGGGTGCGGGCGGGGCGGGCGAGTCCGCTTTCGACGCCGCCGAGTGGTTCGGGGCTGACGGTCGCCTGCAGGCCGCCGTGGAGGGGTTCCGGCGCCGGCCCCAGCAGGAGGAGCTGGCCCGCGAGGTGGGCCAGCTGCTGGACGCGACTCCCGAAGAGGGGAAGACGGCCTGCTGGGTGGCCGAGGCCGCCACGGGCACGGGCAAGTCCTTCGCCTATCTCTTGCCCGCCATGCTCACCGGCGCGGCGCGCCGGGATGCCGGCGGCGGTCCCGTGCTGGTCAGCACGCACACGCGCAATCTGCAGGACCAGCTCTTCGACAAGGACATCCCGCGGCTGGGTCGCCTGCTGCGCCGCCCGTTCCGCGCCACGGTGCTCAAGGGCCGGGGCAACTACCTCTGCCAGCGCCGGCTGGAGCGCCTGCTGGACGAGGCCCGCGAGCGGCTTTCCCCCGCCGACCGGCTGGCCCTGCTGCCCGTGGTGACCTGGGCGGCCCTGA
>DYSB01000112.1 GCA_020726405.1 Acetofilamentum sp.
CCCGGCGTGGCCGAGCGGCTGCGGCAGCAGGTGGGCGCCCAGGCGGATCCGGCACTGGACCCCGCCCTGCTGGAGCGCGTGCTGCTGGCCAGCCGGGAGCGGCGCCTGCTGCGCATCTGGTACTACAGCCGCAGTTCCGACCGCCTGCGGCCGCGGCTGGTGGAACCCTGGCGGCCCTTCCAGGAGGGCGGGCTCTGGTATCTGCAGGCCCTGGACCGCGACCTGAATGCCGAGCGGATTTTCCGGCTGGACCGCATCGCCGAACTGCTGGTGCAGGACGAGAGCTTCGCCGAACCACCGGCCGAGCGGCTGGCCCGGGCCAGCATCTACCCGGAGGACGGTGCCCGGCGCACCACGGTCCGCCTGACCGGGCCGCTGGCCCGCCTGGCCCGGGAACACGGCTGGCCGGACACGCGCGAAGAGCCCGACGGCACCCTGCTGATGGAGATCGCCTACGCCGACAGCGCCCCGCTGCTGCGCTACCTGCTGACCTGGGTGCCCAACGTGGTGGTGGAGGGCGCCGAGCTGCGCGGGGACTGGTTGGCCCTGCTGGACGAAATGCGCGTGCGGCACGGTTCGCCCGAGGGCGCGCCGTGAGCCCAGCCCCCCCGCACCCGGTCCGGACCCCGGCCACCCCATGACGCGGTCCCTGGACAGCTTCCGTTTTTTCGCTTTCCTGGCCGTCTTCCTGTTTCATGCCGGCTGGCTGGCCCTGCGGCGGGAGGCGTTGCCCGGCTGGTCTCCCTGGGCCGGGCTGGGTGCCGTGCTGGGCCTGGGTCTGCTCTCCGGGATGCCCGCCGGATTCCCCGCCTGGACCAGCCTGGGTTATCCCCCCTTCATGGGCCAGGCCGGCCAGTCCGTCTGGGGCTACTCGGCGCTGGCCAGCACGTATGGCCTGGTGCTGCACGCCCTGCGCCGCGGGGCCTTCCTGCCGCGCCTCTTCGCCCTGGCGCCGCTCCAGTACCTGGGGAAGATCAGCTACGGGCTCTATGTCTTCCACTACCCGCTGATGGCTATGACCAACCGCGCCTGCGGACACAGCGCGCCTGGACCCGGCCGGATCCTGCTCATGCTGGCGCTGACCATCGCCGTCAGCGCCGCCAGCTACGAGTGGTTTGAGAAGCGCTTCCTGGCACTCAAGGATCGCTGGTTTCCCACGCGCTCCGGCGCACAGAGTTGAGAAAGGACCCTGGCATGAAGTCGGAGTTTGACGAGAAGGCCCGGGACTGGGATGAGGATCTCCAGCGCCAGGCCCGCACCCGGGCCGTGGCGGAAGCCCTGCGGCCCCACCTGGCACCGGGTTCCGGCCTGCGGGCCCTGGAGCTGGGCTGCGGAACGGGCGCGCTCAGTTTCGCCCTGTTGCCGCTGTTGGGCGAGGTCACGCTGGCGGACAACTCCGCCGGCATGCTCGCGGTCCTGCAGGAGAAGATCGGGCAACTCGGCGCGGGCGAGCGGATGCGCGTACTGCCGCTGGACCTGGAGCATGCGGCGCCGCCGGCCGCGGCCTTCGACCTGCTCTACACTCAGATGACGCTGCACCATCTTGTGGACGTGCCGGGTGCCTTGGGCCGCTGGCACGCGGCCCTCCGCCCGGGCGGCCGGTTGTGCATCGTCGATCTGGATTCCGAGGACGGCGGCTTTCACGGTCCGAAGTTCAGCGGCCACAAGGGCTTTGAGCGCCGGGAACTCGCGCGGTGGGCCCGGCAGGCGGGCTTCGTCCAGGCGGAGTTCAGCACGGTCTTCACCATGCACAAGGGCGGGCGCGAGTACCCGCTCTTCCTGGCCGTCCTGACCCGGGGGGCCTGATCTGCCACCCCTTGCGGGGCCTCCGGCGTGGCGGTCAAGAGTAGCTGGCGATTCCCGTCACCGCCTGGCCCAGCGCCAGCGTGTGGATGTCGTGCGTGCCTTCGTAGGTGTAGACGCTCTCCAAATTCAGCATGTGGCGCCCTGTCTGGTACTCCAGGCTGATGCCGTTGGCCCCCAGCATGGCGCGGCAGGTGCGCGCCACATCCAGCGCCATGGCCACGTTGTGGCGCTTGGCCAGGCTGATCTGCGCGGGCGTCACCTTGCCCTCGTCCTTGAGCTGGCCCAGCCGCAGGGCGATGGCCTGGGCCGCCGTGATGGCCGTCAGCATCTCGGCGAACTTGGCCTGCTGCAGCTGGAAGGACGCGAGCGGCCGGTCGAACTGGCGGCGCTCCTGCTGGTACTGCAGGGCTTCGTCGAAGCAGGCCTGGGCCGCGCCCACGGCCCCCCAGGCGATGCCGTAGCGCGCCTGGTTGAGGCAGGAGAGGGGACCCTTCAATCCCTCCACGCCGGGCAGGAGGGCCGATTTGGGCAGGCGCACGTCTTGGAAGACCAGCTCGCTGGTGACGCTGGCCCGCAGGCTGAACTTATGCTTCTGCAGCGGCGCCGTGAAGCCGGGTGTGCCGCGCTCCACCAGGAAGCCGCGCACCGCGCCGTCCAGTTTGGCCCAAACCACGGCCACGTCGGCCACGCTGCCGTTGGTGATCCACATCTTGGCGCCGTTGAGCAGGTAGTGGTCGCCCTTGTCCTCGGCCCGGGTCTCCATCCCGCCGGGATCGCTGCCGTGGTCGGGCTCCGTCAGCCCGAAGCAGCCGATGGCCTCGCCCCGGGCCAGGCGCGGCAGCCACTGGTCCTGCTGCTCACGGCTGCCGAAGCGCCAGATCGGGTACATGACCAGCCCGCTCTGCACGGAGAGGAAACTGCGCAGGCCGCTGTCGCCGCGTTCCAGTTCGCGGTTGATCAGGCCGTAGGCCATGTGGCTCAGGCCCGCGCAGCCCCAGCCGTCCAGCGTGGCGCCGAACAGCCCCAGCGCGCCCATTTCCTTGGCGAGTTGCAGCGGAAAGCGGTCTTGCTCGAAACAGTCGGACACCAGCGGCAGGAAGCGCTCGCCCACCCAGCGGCGCACCTCCAGGGCCACGGCCAACTCTTCCTCGCGAAGCAGTGAATCGAAGGAATAGAAATCGAGGGCCTTGTAGGACATGGTGTCTCCCGGGTTGGACAGGGGGCGCAATCTATCAACCAGGGCAGGAAGCTCCGCATCGGGCACTCCGGTGAATGTGTGCCGGGCCGTGGACAATTCCCCTTGAACGCCGGGTCTGGGAAGGGCGGAGGTGAGGGTGCGTGGACGGTGCTCTGGCACTGCTCTGGCACTGCTCTGGCACCGGCCTGGTACCGGCCTGGCACCGCTCTGGCGCCGCTCTGGCACTGCTCTGGCACCGGCCTGGCACCGGCCTGGCACCGCTCTGGCGCCGCTCTGGCACCGCTCTTGCCCCATCCCGTTGCAGGTGATATGCTTCCACCAGTAGAGGAGGCGGCCTTGATCAAGAGCGGACGGGTCCGGCAGCGCATTCCCTTGGTGATCTCCGTGGGCATCATGGTGCTGGCACTGGCCCAGTCCATCTGGTGGATGGTCTACCAGGTGGGGGAGGGCGGACGCCGCCGGGACCTGGAGCTGCGCGTTCTGGAAGAGCGGGCCAACCTGGCCGAGCGCGAGCTGCAGGCCATGGGCCGGCCACTCAGCCCGGCGGAGCAGACCCGGCTGCTGGCGCGCTTTCCCGGGCTCTCGCTGATGGTCGCCGAGGAGTCCGTCACGGGATTGAGCCCCGTGGTAGGCAGCGCGGCCATTCACCAGGCCTGGGCAGGGCACAACCGCCGCACGCGCATGTTCCTGCTGGAAGGTGCCTTCTTCACGCTGCTCCTGTTGGCCGGAATCTGGGTGCAAATCAACACGCACCAGCGACTCAGCGAAGCCGTGCGCCAGCAGTCCAACTTCATCAGCGGCGTGACACACGAATTGAAATCGCCCCTCACCTCCATTCGCCTCTACGCCGAGCTGCTGGAGAATGAGACCATCAAGCCCGAGGCCCGACTGCGCGGGGCGGCGGTGATCCGCGAGGAGACGGACCGCCTGTCCATTCTGGTGGAGCAGATCCTGCGCGCCCGGGCGCTGGAAGCCCGCGACATGCGGCTGGAGCCCCAGCCGCTGGAACTGGGCGCCTGGCTGGGTGAGCGGGAGGATGCGTTGCGGGCCCGCCTGCGCACCCACGACCGCGAGCTGACTCTGGAAGAGGGGCTGATCGGAGACGTCTTGCCCGGCTGGGTGCTGGCCGACCCCGAGGCCCTGGACCTGGTGTTGGGCAACCTGCTGGACAATGCCGTCAAGTACTCGCCCAAGGCCAGCACCGTGCGACTGGGGCTGCGCGTGCAGCGCCACTGGGCCGAGTTCTGGGTAGCAGACCAGGGAGTGGGCTTCCACGCCGAGGAGAGCCGCCGGCTCTTCGACCGCTTCTACCGCGGCGGCAACGAGCTCACCCGCCGCACCAAGGGGACGGGCCTGGGTCTGTACCTTGTGCGGGAATTCGTGGCGGCCATGGCGGGCCGGGTGATCGCCGAAAGCGACGGCCCCGGCCGCGGAGCCCGCTTCACCGTGGTGCTGCCCCTGCAGCGCAAGCGAAAGGCCTGAGATGGCGCGCATACTCATCGTGGAGGACGAGGAGCATATCGCCGAGGCGTTGCAGCTGAACCTGGAGGCCGCCGGGCACGAGTGCCAAGTGGTGGACAACGGCGACACGGCGCTGCGCGAGATCCTCGAGGGTAGCTCCGAGCTGGTGCTGCTGGACGTGATGCTGCCGGGGCTGGACGGCTTCGAGGTCTGCCGCCGGGCCCGCGAGCAGGGCGCCCGTCTGCCCATCCTCTTCCTTACCGCCAAGGATCTGGAGAGCGACCGCCTGCTGGGCCTGGAGCTGGGCGGCGACGATTACCTCACCAAACCCTTCAGCATGCGCGAGTTGCTGGCCCGCATCGATGTGATGCTGCGCCGGCAATCCTGGTACCTGGCGCCGCCGCCCTCGGGCGACGCGCTGACCTTCGGCGGCCACGAGGTGAATTTCGACAGCTACGAGGCGCGCCTGACCGGCGGCGAACGCGTGCGCCTGACCCAGAAGGAGTGCATGCTGCTCAAGCTGCTGGCCGAGAAGGACGGACTGGTGGTGGAGCGTGCCGAGATCCTGGACCGCATCTGGGGCTACGAGAATTATCCTTCCACACGCACCGTGGACAACCTGGTTCTCCATCTGCGCAAGTACTTCGAGCCGGATCCTTCGGAGCCCCGGCACTTCCTCTCCGTCTACCGGGTGGGCTATCGCTTCATCCGCAATCCTGACCAAGCCTAGGAGACGCCATGCGTCAGCACCCATTCGGGCGGATTGTCCGCCTCCTCGTCGGGCCCGGGGCCCTGTTGCCGATCCTGGCGCTGGCCGGACCCAGCCCGGTGGCCCCCGCCGCCTTCGATCCGGCCAAGGCCGTGGAGGTGGAGGCCCTGCTCTCCCACGACCGGGTGGCGCCCGGGCAGGAGGTCCGGGTGGCCGTGGTCTTCCATGTGCCCAAGGGCTACCACATCGCGGACCACAAGTATGAGAATTTCTACGTCGAAGCGGACACCACCGAGCGCCTGCGGCTGGACAAGCTGGTCTATCCCAAAGGCGTGACAGAACACGAAGAACAGGTCTACCGTGGCGACGTGACCGTGACCGGGCTGCTGAACCTCAAGCCCGGCGCCGGTGACACGTTGGAATGGAAGATTCGCGCTGGTTACCAGATCTGCAGTGAAACCGGCGACCTGACCTGCTACATGCCAGTGGACAAGGAACTGACGCTGCGCGTTCTCGTGGGCACAACGCCTGCGGAAGCCGCCCCGCAGAACGCCGAAGTGTTCGGCGCTCCGGCGACCACCGCGGCGGCGGGTTCCGCGCCGGATACCGCCCAGGCCGTGGCCGCCCCCCGCGCGGGCCTGGAGGGCCGCCTGCAGACCGCGCTGGAGAAGGGCAGCTGGATGGCCTTCCTGCTGGTCTTCCTGGGGGGCGTGCTCTCCAGTCTGACGCCCTGCGTCTACCCGGTCATCCCCATCACCATCTCCTTCATCGGCGCGCGCAGCAAGGGCCGACTGCACGGCTTCGTGCAGTCGCTGTTCTTCGTGGCGGGCATGGCGCTGGTCTACTCGGCGCTGGGCCTGGCGGCCGCGCTGGGCGGCGGCTCCTTCGGCGCCATCGGGCAGTCGCCCGTGGTCCAGGCGGTCATCGCGGGCATCTTCCTGGTCTTCGCCGCCAGCATGTTCGGCGTTTTCGAGATGCAGCTGCCCTCCTCGATCTCCGCCAAGCTCCAGTCCGGCGACAAGTCCGGCCCGCTGGGCGCCGTTCTGATGGGCGCCATCACGGGCTTCATCGCCGCGCCCTGTGTGGGACCGATCATCGTCACGCTGCTGGTGTTCATTGCCGCCACCCAGAACCTGATGCTCGGCTTCTTCCTCATGTTGAGCTACGCACTGGGCATGGGCGTGCTCTTCCTGGTGATTGGAACCTTCGCGGGAGCGCTCAACAGCCTGCCCGGCGCCGGTAGCTGGATGGAAACCGTGAAGAAGTTCTTCGGCGTGGTGATGGTGGCCATGGCCATCTACTTCCTGCGCGACCTGATTCCGGGCGGTTGGCTGCCCTGGCTGGCGGGTTCGGGGCTGGTGATCTTCGGCGTGTTTACGGGCGCCTTCGATCCCGTGGACGAGGACAGCGAGACCCCGCGCAAGTTGTTCAAGGCGCTGGGCTGGGTGGCCCTGCTCATCGGCGCGCGCTTCCTGCTTTTCGGTTTTGGTGCGGCACTACCCGCGGGCAGCGTGGTTCCGCAGGAGCGGGCGGAACTCACCTGGGAGATCAGTTCGCCGGACGCGGATCGCCACACAGACCTGCTGGCCGCCGCGGCTGCGGAGGGCAAGCCGGTCATCGTCGACTTCTGGGCCACCTGGTGCGCCCAGTGCAAGGAGTTGGACCACAAGACCTGGACGGATCCCGCGGTGTTCGAGGCCAGTCAGCGTTTTCAGCGCGTGAAGATGGACATGACCCAGTCGGAGACGGAGTGGGCCAGGGCGCAGAACACGGCCTTCGGCGTGGTGGGCATGCCCACTGTGATCTTCTACGACAGCCAGGGTCAGGAAGTGACGCGCTTCGTGGGGTTCCAGGAGCCGGCCACGGTGCTGGAGATCCTGCAGGGCGTGCAGTAGCTCATGCAGGCGGGCATTCACGGACGGGAGCTGGGCGGGCAATTGCCGGCTCACCAGTGATCCCGGTCGCACAGACGGTGCCACAGCAGATTGTCCCGCACGAAACAGCGCAGACCGGCCAGCTCCTGGCGCGAACGGATGACCCGTTCCAGGTAGCGGCCCTGCCAGATACGTCCGACTGGCTCGGATCCGCGGCGGCGCCAGTCCCGCGTGCAGGCCGCTTTGAAGCCGCGCACCAGAGTGGACAGGGACTGGGATACGGGCCGGGAGAAGCCTTCCGGGCGGCCAGGGCGGCTCTGCTTCGTGATGAACAGGATCCCGTGGACGTGGGTGGGCAGGACCTGAAACGCATCCAGCCGAACCTGGGCGTGATGCCCGGGCAGACGGCTCCAGTGCTCTGCGACGAACAGGCCCAGTTCGCTCAGGATCACCTGCTGACCCTGGATGCGGCCCAGCAGGGGCCGGGATTCGTGGGTTCCGATGGAGAGGTAGTAGGCGCCGGTCTGGCTGTAATCGAAGCCCTGCAGGCGGATGGTGTGACGGTCGTGCATGGGCCCCGTACGCGGCCGTGTGGCATCGGGTTCTGCCGACTACCGGGATTCTGCCCCCGGCAGGAACTACCGTCATTCAAACGGTACAACCCGGTGTAGGGACACGATGCATCGTGTCCCTACGACCACTCCGCGCGACGCCGGTGTTACCTTGGGCGCCATGCAACTCAGCGAGATCTTCCATTCCCTGCAGGGCGAAGGTCCCTTTCAGGGTCTGCCCACCCTCTTCGCCCGGTTCACCGGCTGCGACCTGCGCTGCGTCTGGTGTGACACGGCCCACGCCTTCCACGGCGGCCGCCCCGTCACCCTGGACGAACTCCTGCTCGAGCTGCGCGCCCTGCCCTGCCGGCGCATCTGTCTCACGGGGGGCGAACCCCTGCTCCAAAAGCAGCTGCCCGAGCTCATGCGGCGGCTGCTGGCCGAGGGCTGGAGCGTCTCGTTGGAGACCGGCGGGCACCGCAGCCTGGCCGAGGTTCCCGCCGCCGTGACCCGGGTGGTGGACGTCAAGTGTCCGGGATCCGGCGCGGGCGGGAGCTTCCTGCCCGCCAACCTGGCCTGCCTGCACCCCGGCGACGAGCTGAGATTCGTGGTGGCGGACTGGGCGGACGTGGACTTCGCGCTGGACTTCGTGCGCGGGCAGCCGCTGCCTGCGGGCGTGCGCTGCCGCATCAGCCCGGCCTGGGGCGCGCTCGACCTGCCGGAACTGGCCCGGCGCATCCTGGAGAGCGGGCTGGACGTGGCGCTGGCCCTGCAGCTGCACAAACAGATCTGGGGAGCGGAGGCCCAAGGCGTATGAAGCGGAAACTGGCCGTGGTCCTGGCCTCGGGCGGGATGGACTCCTGTGTCACGCTGGCCGAGGCCGTGGCCGGCGGACTGGAGCCCGCGCTGATGCACGTGCAATATGGGCAGCGCACCCAGCGCCGCGAGCGCCTGGCCTTCACGCACATCGCCGACCACTACCGCGTGCCCGCCGAACGTCGCCTGGTTGTGGACATCTCGCACCTGGCCGCCATCGGCGGCTCCTCGCTCACCGATCCGGCCGAGCCCGTGGCGGACGGCCGACTGGACGCCCTTGGCGTTCCACGCACGTACGTGCCCTTCCGCAACGGCAACCTGATCAGCATCGCCGCCAGTTGGGCCGAGGTGCTGGGCGCGGAGTCCATCTGGTTGGGCGTGGTGGAGGAGGATGGCTCGGGCTATCCCGACTGCCGTGCCGGTTTCATCCGCGCCATGGAGTTGGCCCTGCGCCTGGGCTCGGGGGGCGGCGGCGAGTTGCGGATCGAGACACCGCTTATCGCCCTGGACAAGGCCGGCATCGTGCGGCGCGGCCTGGAGCTGGGGGCGCCCTTCGCCCTCACCTGGAGCTGCTACCGCGAGGAGGAGCGGGCCTGTGGCACCTGCGATTCCTGCCTGCTGCGGCTACGCGGCTTCCAGCGCTCCGGGACGACGGACCCCATTCCTTACCGCTAATGCAACAGCCGCGGATTGAGCAGCGGTCCCTGGGCCAGGTGCCAGAGGGTCTGGACTTGGCCGCCCTGCTCCAGGCTTTCCGGCCAGGCGTCCCGCAGCGCTCCCAGGACTTCCGCCAGTCGGCGCGCCTGGGGAAGCAACAGCGGGCCCGAGTCCCGCAGCAGCCCTGTCAGCAGGTCGGCGGCTTTCTCCGGTTGCGCGGACAACAGGGCCAACCGAATCTCCTCCAGCAGCCGGGATTCGCTTGCGTAGGGACTGCGCATCTTCGCCTCCATTTATGACAGCGGCCGTCCCGGAGCAACGGACCCGCGACAGTGCGCGGGTCCGTC
>DYSB01000113.1 GCA_020726405.1 Acetofilamentum sp.
GCGGCGATTGAACCGGTATTGGAACAGGGCAAAGAAGCGGGGGACATACTTGCGGAAGAGCAAGCCATGGGCTTCCACCTGGGACAAGCCTACCCCAACCCCTTCAACCCCGTCACCACCCTGCCCTTTGAAATGGTGGAGACCGGCATGGCCCGGCTGAGCATCCACAATCTGCTGGGCGCGGAGGTCGCTGTGCTATGGAATGGGATGGCTGAGCGGGGACGCCACGAGGTCACCTTCGACGCCTCGACTCTTCCCAGCGGCGTCTATGTGGCGACCCTGAAGGCGGAGGCGGGTAGCCGCACCAGCAAATTGTTGTTGATCAAGTAGAGCGTCTACCCAGTGTAACTGAAACCACAAGGCCCCGGCGGATTCTCGTCGGGGCCTTGTCCCTTGTGGTGAACTGGGCTTTCGTGCTCAACCATCCAGCAAGCGGCAACAACTCTGCCGCGGGTCATGCCACTTGCCGTGTCCTGGACCTCGATGCGCAGCGCGGGGCCTTCATCAAAGAGCCGCAGCGATACGCCGCCTCCATCCCGGTTGTACTTGACCGCATTCGAGAGCAGGTTGTTGAATAGAATCTCCAACTCGCCCGCGTCCGCCGTCAGCGGCAGGCTCTCCGGCCCCTCCAGGGCCAGCGTGATTCCCCGTTCGTCGGCCTGGGGCTTGACGGCCTCCAGTGCGCCCCGAGCCAGCACGGCCAGATCGGTGGGCTGCAGGTCGCGCTGCTTCTGGCCGCTCTCGATGCGGGTCAGGTCCAGCAGATCGAAAATCAGTTTGCGCATGCCGTGGATGCGCTCCAGACTGCGCAGCAGGAAGGGATCGTAGGTGGCCAGCTCGGGGCCCATGGTGCGGCGCTGGATCAGGTCCAGGCAGCTCTCGAGCACGGCCAGCGGTGCCTTCAGTTCGTGGGCCAGCACGCTGATGAACTGGAAGCGCACGCGGCGCTTCTCCTCGGCCAGCTCGCGCGCGCGGCGCTCCAGCAGGATGCGCTGGGCGGCCTTCTGGCCACGGCGCGCAGCTCCTCGGGCGTGAAGGGCTTGGCCAGGAAATCCCAGGCCCCGCTCTTGTTGATGGAGACCGCCATCTCCAGCGAGGCGTAGGCCGTGATCATCACCGTGAGGGGCGGATGGGGCTGGCTCTTCAGCCACTCCAGCACATCCAGGCCGGTGCCGTCGGGCAGCTTGAAGTCCAGCAGCAGAAGATCCACGCCGCCCTGTTCCAGCCGCGCACGGGCCTCGCCCACGCTGCCGGCGGTCTCACAGGCGAAACCGACCTCTCCGCTGTCCTCGGGCAGAGCCGCGCGAGCAAGGCGCAATGCGCGCTGGGCGCCGCTGCGCATGCCGGGTTCGTCATCGACAATGAGGACGTGCAGCTCGTCAATCATGCGATCTCCTGCCGAAGCCCGTGTTTTCCACCTTTCTGCTTGCGCCAGAAAGGTGGAACGGCCGGTTAGGTGCCAAAGAGGCGCTTTTCTCAGCGGCCGTAACTAGGCAGCCTCACGGCTGCCGTCGGACAGACGGCCGAGGCGTGTGATTCCTGGTGCCATGTAGGTGGTTCGCCAGACGGCTTCACCCGTTTTCTGGTTCAGCGCTGCGCGCTTCACCTCGTTTGATCCAAGTGACATTGCACCGCGGGTGGCGACTTCATGATCTGCCGCGGTGACACATCAATCGAGTCTCTGTGTCTCTGTGTCTCCGTGGTGAAATTCCACTACTCATCATGAGGTCAAAGGCAGCAGGCGCTCCACCTCGCGGCGCAACTGCTCGTAGCGGATGCCTTTGTCGAGCACCACGTCGGCCTTGATCCAGGCGCGCTCCTCGGGGCTGGTGTCGGCGAAGTGGAAACCCGTCTCGGCGGTGACGCCGGTGACCAGGATCACCGGAGTCTTGGGATGCGCCTGCTTGAGCCGGTGGGCCAGCACGAAGCCCGAGTCGTGGTGCTCGAGCATCAGGTCGAACACGGCCAGGTCGGGTCGGGAGCTGGCGATCAGCCGCTCGCCCTCCGCCTGGGACGCGCCTTCGATCACGCTGAAGCCCAATTTCTCCAGGTAGAGCCGGACCTGCAGCAGGCAGTCCGGATCATCATCCACGATCAGGGCCGTGCGGCCCTGGTACGGTGCGGGTTGTTCCATCATTCCTCCATGCTCTCGGGCCGCAGGCCTTCCAGGGAGCCGGCGCCGTCCTCGCCGCGCCGGCAAGGCAGGATCACCCGGAACTCCGTTCCGACGGGTCCCCGGGCCGCGTCCGTGTTGGTATCCACCTCGATCCGGCCGCGGTGCATCTTGACGATGACGTAGGTGACGGCCAGGCCCAGCCCCGTGCCCTTGCCGATTTGCTTGGTCGTGAACAGCGGCTCGAAAATCCGCTCCAGCAGCGCCTCGGGAATCCCCGTGCCCGAGTCCCGCACCCAAAGCACGGCCTCGTCGCCCTTGGCCCGGACGCCCACCTGCAGGCGGCCACCGGTGGGCATGGCCTCCACAGCGTTGTTCACCAGGTTGGTGATCACCTGCACCAGCTGGTCCGGATCCACCTCGGCCTGCGGGGCGGAATCCGTCTCGATTTGCAAGCTGATCATCTCCGGCACGCGCAGCGCTTTGAAGGCATGGCGCAGCAGCTGGCCCAAATCTGTGACCTGCAGGACCACGCGGCTGCGGCGGGCGCTGATCGTCGCGCCGGTAGCCGCGTTCGAGCGAGATTTCCGCGCTGGCCACCAGGGCGACGCGGTGCGCCTCGGGGTCGAAGGCCGCCATGCGCTCCCGGGCGTGCCGGCCCACCGCCGCACGCCGCCGGAAGAGCGGGGCCTCCGTGCTGATGCCCGCGCCCATGATGCAGCCGTTGCAGGACAGGCACTCCAGCAGGCGCGGGCCACCAGATCGGCGCCGAAGGCCACTTCCCAGATGCCCGCGAAGCCCAGCCGGCGCAGGCGGGTCAGCAGGCGCGCTCTGTGCTCGCTGCCGAACTCCGCCGGGAAACTGGGCGCCATCAACAGGCCGACGGGCTCGCCCGAGGCCAGCAGATCGCGCACGGCCCCCAGGCTGCCGGCAATCTGCTTGGCCTGCTGGCGGCAAACCAGCACGCAGTTGCCACAGCCCACGCAGCGCTCGGGCAGCACCTCGGCCTGGCCGCGCATGATGCGGATGGCCTTGGCCGGGCACTCGCGCATGCACGTGTAGCACGTGCGGCAGCGCTCCGGGATGGTGCGGATGAGGGCCCGCGTGGTGGGGCTCACGACTCCTCCGGGGTTGACGGGATCCTCACACCAGGGCGTCCTCTTCGTCCAGGACAGGCGTGCGGTGCACGTGCAGCAGCTCGTGGCTCTTCTCCGAGAGCGGCTCGCCCAGGAACTCGCGGTACAGCTCGTTCACGGCCCAATTGCGGTGGCTGCGACGCAGCATGCCTTCGTCGTCGATGCGATGCAGTGCATTGATCCGCTCCTGCCGACGCTCCAACGCGTGTTCGCCGTCCTTGTGGATGGGCTGCCCGCCGCCGCCCACGCAGCCGCCCGGGCATGTCATCACCTCCACAAACTGCAGCTCGGGGTGCTTTCCGGCTGCGATCTCGCCCAGCAGGGTCTGGGCGTGCCGGAGTCCGTTGGCCACGGCCACCTGGAGTTTGACGCCGCCCGCCTCGATGGTGGCGAACTTCACGCCATCCTGGCCGTGGAGGGCGGCCACGCGCAGGGGCGGCGAATCCTCGCCCGTGAGCAGGATCCAGGCCGTGCGCAGGGCCGCCTCCATCACGCCGCCTGTGCCGCCGAAGAGTCTGCCGGCCGTTGAGCGCATGCCCAGGGGCAGGTCCGCGTGCTCGGGCTTCAGCTCCTGGATGTGGATGCCGCGCTGCCGGATCAGCCGCGCCAGCTCGCGCACGGTGAGCACGGCGTCCACGTCCGCGCGCCCCTCCCGGGCGTGCTCGGGCCGGCCAGCCTCGGCCTTCTTGGCCGTGCAGGGCATCACGCTGACGCTGAAGATCTTCGCCGGGTCCAGGTTCTTGCGCTGGGCGAACCAGGACTTGATCACGGCGCCCATCATCTGCTGGGGACTCTTGCAGGTGGAGAGGTTGGGCAACAGTTCGGGCCGAGCCTGTTCCACCCAGCGCACCCAGCCCGGCGAGCAGCTGGTGAACATGGGCAGCGGTCCGCCCAGCTTGATCCGGCGCACCAGCTCGGCGGCCTCCTCCATGATGGTCAGGTCGGCGGAGAAGCCCGTGTCGAAGACGTACTCAAAACCCAGCAGGCGCAGGGCGGCCACCAGCTGCGGGTTGAAGTCCTGGCCGCCGGGCAGATCCAGCTCCTCGGCGATGGAGACCGAGACCGCCGGAGCGTGCTGGATCACCACGGTGAGCTCCGGATCCGCCAGCGCGGCGCAGACCCGGTCCAGCTGGCTGCGCTCGCGCAGGGCGCCCGTGGGGCAGACCACGATGCACTGGCCGCAGCCGATGCACGGGGAGCGGTTCAGGTCGCCGCCATAGGCCGGGGCGATCACGGTCCAGCTGCCGCCGTGGGTGAAGTCAATGGCTGCGACGCCCATCACCTCCTCGCAGGCCCGCACACACTTGCCGCAGAGGATGCACTTGTCCGGGTCCCTCACCAGGGCCGGGCTGGAGACGTCCAGGCTGTGGTGGCGCAGGCCGGCGGGCCAGCGGCGGCGGCGCACGCCGTAGGCCCGGGCCAGATCCTGCAGTTCGCACGTGCCGCTGCGCACGCAGTAGAGGCAGTCGTCCGGGTGGTTGGCCAGCAGCAGCTCCACCAGCGTCTTGCGCGTCTCCACGGCCCGGGCGGAGTGGGTCTGGATCACCATCCCGTCCTGCACCGGATGCGAGCAGGCGGGCAGCAGACCCTTCTGGCCCTCCACCTCCACCACGCAGATCCGGCAGGCGCCGGAGGGCAGCAAGCCCTTCATGTGGCAGAGGGTGGGAATGGCGTGGCCCTCGCGGCGGGCCAGCTCCAGAATGGTCTCGCCCTCGCGGGCTTCCGCCGGCCGATTGTTGATGGTCACTTGCATGAGGACCTCACGAGACCTTGATGGCGCCGGACGGGCAGGCGGTCAGACAGGACCCGCAGCCCCTGCACTTCTCGGCGATGATGTGGTGGGGCGACTTGCGGCTGCCCACGATGGCCTCTGCCGGGCACTTGCGCGCGCAGACCGTGCAGCCGTTGCAGAGGTCCTCCTCGATCTCGTAGAGCAGGAGTTCCGGGCAGACCTTGGCCGGACAGCGCCGGTCGTAGGCGTGGGCCTCGTACTCCGCGCGAAACCAGCGCAGGGTGCTGAGCACGGGGTTGCGCGCGGACTGGCCCAACCCGCAGAGGCTGGAATCCTGGATCACGCGGGCCAACCGCTCCAGGCTGATCAGGCCTTGGAAGCGCTCCAGCGCTCCGGCGGGCTCCTCCCGGCGTCGGCCGCGGCCCAGACTGTCCAGGATGGCCAGCAGTTGGCGCGTGCCCTCCCGGCAGGGGATGCACTTGCCGCAGCCCTCGCGCTGGATGAAATCCATGAAGTAGCGCGCCACGTCCACCATGCAGGCGCGCTCATCCATCACCACCAGGCCGCCGGAGCCCACCATGGCGCCCACGGTCTTGAGGGATTCATAGTCCACGGGGATGTCCAGTTGCGGGCCGGGCAGGCAGCCGCCGGAGGGGCCGCCGATCTGCACGGCCTTGAAGACATGACCCTCCGGCACGCCGCCGCCGATCTCCTCGACGATGCGGCGCAGGGGCTCGCCCATGGCCACTTCCACCAGACCCGTGCGGCTGATCTGCCCGGAAAGGGCGAATACCTTGGTTCCCTTGCTGCCCGCCGTGCCCAGCGCGGCGAAGGCCTCGGGGCCCATCCGGAACAGCCCGGGCAGGTTGGCCATGGTCTCCACGTTGTTGATCACGGTGGGCCGGCCGAACAGGCCGCGCGTGACCGGGTAGGGCGGCCGGGGGCGCGGCATCCCGCGCTGGCCCTCGATGGAGTGGATCAGCGCGGTCTCCTCGCCGCAAACGAAGGCGCCGGCGCCCTGCTTGATCTTCACCTCGAGCCGGCGTCCGCTGCCCAGGATGTCCGCCCCCAGCAGGCCGCAATCCCGGGCCTGGGTGATGGCGCGTTCATGCCAGCGCCTCCTCGACCGCGGCTTTCGTCGGGGCGTCCTCCGCAGCACGGCGCCGGCAGTCCGCCAGGATCCGCCCCACTTGCTGCGGCGTCACGCCGGCGTGGTAGTCGTCGCCCACGGCGATGACCGGCGCCAGCCCGCAGGCCCCGATGCAGGCCACCACCTCCAGGCTGAACAGGCCGTCCCGGGTGGTGGCGCCGGGCTCGATCTTCAGCTCGTGCTGCAGGGCGGCCAGCACGGCGGCCGAACCCTTCACGTGGCAGGCCGTGCCGCGGCAGACCACGACGGGAAAGCGCCCGCGCGGCTGGAAGCGGAATTGGTTGTAGAACGTGGCCACGCCCCAGACCTTGCTGGCGGGCAGCCCCAGATGCTCCGCCACCTGGCGGATGGCCGGACGGGACAGAAAACCCAGTTCCTGCTGCAACTCTTGCAACAGCGGGATCAGGTGATCACGGCTCCGGCCGGGATGGCGGGCCAGGACCTGCTCGATGGACATGTGACCTCCTTCGCTGACGCCGAAATTGTTTTATCTTTAACATTTTGATGTCAAGTTTCTCTCCGCTACGACCTTCCATCCCGAGGCATCATGTCGCAAACATCTTGCTTCAAACAATCTTCTCTCTCTTGATTCATCGTTCATCTGTTTATTTTTTGACGTGTCTAATTCATGTCTATCACAATTTCTGCTATATCGGCACCGAGCTTCGCGCCCGTGGAGCGCCCGCTGCCGGTGCGACCTCGGGCACGGGCTTTCCTACATTGCCCCGTGCTTTTGCTGGACCACAATTGGGGAGGAACCATGGAATCTCCGCGTCGCCTGATGTTGGCAACCTGGGTCGCGTGCGGGCTGGGCCTGGCCCTGGCACCCGCCCGGGCCGCCGAGGACCTGACCCCCGTGCTCAATCTGACTCCCGGCCAGGTTCAGCGCCTCGCAGGCCCCCAACTGGGCCTCAGCACCCAGTATCCCTGGCTGGTGCGCACGCCGCCTCCCGGCCTGCTGGTGTCCGCCCCGCCCGGCCACCTGGAGCTGACCGCCCGGGAAGCCCTGCCCTGGCGCGTGGTGGAGACCAACCACGGCGCGCTGCTGGTGCGGACCCGGGACGGTGTGCCCGTCAAGCTGGCCTGGCAGGGTGAAGCGGGTCAGGCCGTGAGCGTGGCCGGCAATTTCAACGACTGGAACGGCGGCAGCCACATCATGACGGAGGTCGCCCCGGGCCGCTATCAGCTGGACCTGCTGGCCGCCCCCGGCGAACTGATCTATCTGCTGAAAGTCGGCGAGCGCTACATGCGCGACCCGGCCAATCCGGACAGCATTCCCAACGGTTTCGGCAGCTGGAATTCCCGCCTGGTTTTGAAGGACGAGGGCGGCGCGCCGCCGCGCCTGCGCCGGCTGGGCTGGACGCGTCAGGGCTCTGAGCGCGTGGTCTCCTTCTTGGCGGAGGGTCTGGGTGCCGACTGGAGCTGGGCCGGCCTGCACGGCAATGAGGCCCTTATGGAAACGGCCGTCATCAGAATCGGTGACACATTGCGCGTGCGGTTGGCGGAGCGTCCGGCGCTGGGTCCCGACCGGCTGCGCTTCGCCGTGAGTCGCGGCACGCGCCGCTCCACTCTGCAGACGGTCTTTCTGGATTCGGCCTTCGTCTGGCAGGACGCCGTGGTCTACGCCCTGATGCCCGACCGCTTCCGCAACGGCAATCCGGCCAACGACGCGCCCGTGAGACATCCCGACCTGCTCGGGCCGGCCAACTGGCAGGGCGGCGACCTGGCGGGCATCCTGGCCTGCCTGGACGAGGACTACTTCCGCCGGCTGGGCGTCAACGCGCTCTGGATCTATCCCCTGAACGAGAGCACGGACCAGGCCTGGCAGGAATATCCGGAGCCCCACCGTTGGTACACGGGCTACCACGGCTACTGGCCTGTTCATCCCACCCGCATCGAACCGCGCTTCGGGGACAGCCTGCTCTTCCGCCAGGTGGTGGACCGGGCGCACTCCCAGGACATGCGCGTGCTGCTGGACCTGGTGGCCAACCACGTGCATCAGGAGCATGGCTGGGTCACAGAGCATCCGGACTGGTTCGGCTCGCTGCTGCTGCCCGACGGACGCCGCAACCTGCGCATCTGGGACGAGCAGCGCCTCACCACCTGGTTCGAGCCCCACATGCCCGACATCGACTACGGCACCCATCCCGAGGCCGTGGACGCCACGTGCGACGTGGCCCTCAAGTGGGTGGACGGATACGGCCTGGACGGCTTCCGTCACGACGCCGTCAAGCACGTGCCGCGGGAGCTGTGGGAGGGTCTGACACGCTGGATGAAGGCCGGCGTCCCGCCGGAGCGGCCCTTCTACCAGATCGGCGAGACCTTCGGCTCCGACGAGCTGATCCAGTCCTATGTGGGCCCGGACGCCCTGGACGCCCAGTTCAACTTCAATCTCTTCCATCCGGCGCGCGAGGTCTTCCTGGACTCCACCCGCTCCTTCGAAGAGCTGGCACGGATCCTTGAATTGAACCTGTCCAGCTACGGGGCCAACAGTTTGATGGGCAACCTGATGGACAGTCACGATAAGGCGCGCTGGCCCAGTCTGGCGGAGGGCGACCTGCCCCTCTCCGGCGCCAACGGCCAGGAAATCGGCTGGACGAAGCCGCCCCAGAACGACGATCCGCGCACCTACGACAAGACGCGCCTGTTCCTCACCTGGCTGCTGGGGCTGCCCGGCGTGCCCTTCCTCTACTACGGCGACGAGATCGCCCTGGCCGGGGCGGAGGATCCGGACAACCGGCGGATGATGCGCTTCGGCGCGCAGCTGACCGAGCTCGAACGCACCCAACTGGAGCGCACGGCCGAGCTGGTGCGCATGCGCCGGACGCGGCCCGAGCTGCGGCGCGGCGACCTGGAGATCGTCCACGCCGAGCACGACCTGCTGGTCTTCCTGCGCAGCGCGGAGGAAGACCAGGGTCGGCCCAGCCGTAGCCTGGTGGCCCTGAACAAGAGTGGCCAGCCGCGGCGGACGGAGCTCCGGTTGCCGTTGGGACTGGAAACGCGCACGCTGGAGCTGGAAGCCTGGGAAGGGCGGATCATCCCGCTGCCTTGACGAAGAGCGCGCTGCGCACTCACGTACACTCTGGGAGGGGCGGTCAGTGACCGCCCCTCGCTGTCTCCCGGCTAGTCTTACTGTGTTATGTCGCATCACGCCTTCCGCCGCAGCATGGACAGCGCA
>DYSB01000114.1 GCA_020726405.1 Acetofilamentum sp.
AGGTACGCATGTCTCCGCGAGTGGTGAGAGTGGCCTGTCGTCTCTTGTACGCCGGTCTGGCCAAGTGGTTGCCGGAGACGGGCTCGCCTGGTGGCCGCTGGGCCTGCGCCCTGCGGCGTGGGCTGGTGCGCGGCTACGTGGACTCCGTCGCGCCCGACGCCAACATTGAGCGCGGAGCCACCATCCAGGGCCGACACGTCTCTATCGGACGACGTTCCGGCGTGGGTTTGCGGGCCCGCATCTCCACCAGCTGCCGCATCGGCAACCACGTCATGATGGGCCCCGAAGTGATGATCTACAGCCTGAATCACCGTTTTCGCGACCCGGACATCCTCATGATGGACCAGGGCGACGCCGCAGACCGGCCGGTGGTGATCGAGGACAACGTCTGGATCGGGGCACGAGCCATCCTGCTGCCCGGCGTGCGCATCGGCAGCGGTTCGGTTGTGGGGGCCGGCGCCGTGGTCAGCCGGGACGTACCGGCGGGGGTCATCGTCGCCGGCAATCCGGCCAAGGTGGTGGGGGACCGGGTGCGGCGTTCCGACCGCCAGGATCCAGGCGCTGGGGCGACGATTGAGGGCAACCGGTGATCAAGAACATCCTCTCCATTTTTGGCACCCGCCTGTTGGTGAGTGTAGGCAACATGGTCTTCTTCCTGGCCCTAGCCCGCGCAATGGGTCCAGAACTGCAGGGCGTGGTCAGCTACCAACTAATGCTTGTGGGACTGCTGGTGCTGGGCGGGAGCCTGGGCCTGGATGCAGCAGCAGTCTACTACCTGAACCGGATGGGGGTCTCGGCCCGAGCTTATCTGGTGCGGATCGCCCCAGTGCTGATCTTCAGCATTATGGGTTCGGCGGGACTGGTCGGCCTACTGTACCGACAGGGCCTGCTGGGCGTGGAAGGCATGCGCACGTCCCTGCTACTGGGCTTCTCCCTTCTGATCTTCCCAATGGAGTTGATGATCAGCCTGATCCGCAGCCTGTGGATTGCGCGGGAGCGGATCCGGGAATACAACACCATCGAGGTCATCCAGTCCCTGGTGCTCTATCTGCTGGTTGGCCTGGTGCTGGTCTTCCGGCCGGAATCCCCCGCGCTGGTCCTGAGCATGTACCTGCTGGATCGCACGGTGGTCGTGCTGCTGCTGACCCGGCGCCTGCGCGCGCAACCACTGGACACGGCCACGACCCCGGCCGGTCCGGCGCCTCGACTGCGCGAAATCCTGCGCTACTCGGTCTTTCCCTGGATGTCCAACGTGTTCGCCATGCTCAACATCCGCCTGGACACGCTGATGGTGGCCTGGTTCGTTCTGCGCGTGCCCACCGTCCGACCGGCGGACCTGGGGCTTTACACCATTTGCATGATAGCTGTGGGGAGATTGCAGGACGTGCAGATGGCCATCCAGGTGGCCTTTTACCCGCGGGTGGCCTCGCTGGAGCGCACGGAGGCGGCCACACTGGCGGCGCGCTTCTACCGCATCACCAGCCCCGTGTACATCCTACTGCTGCTGGTGATGGTGGTGGCCGGCTGGCCCGTACTGTGGATGGTTGGCGCCGATTACGTCCGGGCCTATCCCTCGCTGATCGTGCTGACCTTCGGGATCATGGCCCTGCGCGCCAACTCGGGTGTCCTGTCCATGTACTTTTCCGCCCAGGGCCGGCCCCACGTTCCCACGCTGGTAAACGGCGCGGGGGTGGTGGCCAACGTGTTTCTGAATCTGTTGTTGATCCCGCGCTACGGGATCCTGGGAGCTGCTCTGGGCACCGCGGGGGCGGCCGGCCTGACCAAGGGCCTGTTGGTCCTGGCTTTCCTGCACGAGGGAGCCGGGTATCGCCGGGATCTGTGGCTGAAGGCATCCGACTTGCGGGAGGCGTGGCTCGTAATGCGTCAACAAGTGACCACACATCGACTGAACCCGTGGCGCAAGACGGAGGACGCATGATAAATGGCACGCGGTTGTCGCGGGCATTGCGGGGAAGACGCAGTTGGGTGGCGCTGGGCGTCGTGCTGCTCCTGGCCCTGCTGGCCCTGCTCGGGCGCTGGGACACCCAGCGGCGGCGGGCTCAACCGGAGCTGGAGCGAGCCGTGGCCCAGGCCGGCGACAGCATCTTCACCGTGGCGAGATTGCGGGCTTGGCTGGACGCGCAGCCCGACAGCCTCAGCCGCGAGGAAGTCCAGCACTGGTTGGAGGGCTGGGTGGAGGATCAGATCCTCTATCAGGCCGCAGTCCGGCAGGGCCTGGACACGCTGGGCGGAGTCAGGGAGGAGTTGAAGCGCCTGCGCTTGCGTTACCTGCGCGGCCTGTTGGAAGAGCAGAGCTTGGCCGAGTCCCTGCGCATTTCCACCCTGGAGCTGAAGACCTGGGCGCGGGCCAACCAGGATCTGCTGGCTCTGCCCGAGCGGCGGCTCCGCTTTTCCTGGGTGGCGGGGACGGACAGCCTGGCGCTGGCGCAGCTGATTCCCGTGATCCAGCGCGACCAGCTCACCCGCAAGCGGTTGGAGGACCAGCGCCTGGGCAGCGGCCGGACGGAGTTCGTGACCCGCGGCGAGTTGCCCCTCGCCCACGCCGCGATCCTGCTCGGACTGAAACTCCACCAGGCTTCGCCCGTCCTGCGTGGCCCGGAAGGTTGGATGGTCTATCAACTGGAGGAGGAGCGCCCGGTGGGCTGGGTGCCCGACCCGGACCAGCACGAAGAGCTGGTGCGAGCGGCCATGCTGCAGGATCTGCGCTGGAAACGCCTGCAGTCGCGACTGGAGACCCTGCGCCAGGAGGCGGTCTGGAAAGTGGATCTGACTCCGTTGCTCGAAGTGGAGATCGGCGTGCCGCCCGCGCGCTGAGCCACCCACCCTCCCCAGCCCTGCTTTGTTAGGTTGTGCCGCCGAACCGAACCCGGCCTGGACCGGTGAACCACGGGAGAATCATGAGCTGGATGCGCACCCTGCCGGCTTGTTTGCTGGCCTGTCTGTTCCTGCGGCCTTTGGGCGCCCAGGAGACCCTTGACCGCGTGCTGGTGGTGGTGGACGAGGCCGTCATCCTCGAGAGCGAGGTGGGCCAGGAGCTGCAGCGCTACCTGATGGAGAACAAGCTGGATCCGGCCACTTTGGCCGGCGAACAACTTGAAGAGGTCAAGTTCGACCTGGTCCAGGCGATGATCGACAACAAGGTCCTCTACGCCGTGGCCCGCAAGGACACCAACATTGTGGTCACCGACAAGGACGTGGAGCGCCGCGTCCAGGACCGGATGGACGAGATTCTCCGCCAGGTGGGCAGCGAGCGCCGGCTGGAGGAGATGATGGGCCAGCCCGCCAAGGCGATCCGCCAAACTCTGGAAAGCGGCATGCGCGAGCGGATCTATGTGGAGGAGGCCCAGCGCCGCAAACTGGGCAAGGTGGAGGTGACCCGTCAGGAGGTGGAGGAGTTCTTCAGCGCCTGGCAGGACAGCCTGCCCCAGGTGGGTGAGTCCGTCCGCCTGTCGCACATCTTCCTGACCTGGAAGACCTCGCCGGCCAGCGAGGCCCGCGCCCGCGTCCTGGCCGACAGCCTGCATGCCCTGCTCAGCGCCGATCCCGCCCGCCTGGGCGAGCTGGCCGCCGCCTTCAGTCAGGATCCGGGCAGCGCGGCCGCGGCGGGCTCCATCGGCCGCACCAAGCGCGGCAACCTCGTGCGGCCCTATGAAGAGGCCGCCTATCGGCTCAACCCCGGCGAACTGGCGCCGCCCGTGCGCTCGGAGTACGGCTGGCACCTGATCCGCCTGGACGCCCGCGAGGGCGAGTACATCGAGACCAGCCACATCCTGATCAAGCTGGAGCCCACCGCGGACGACCGGCAGCTGATTTACGACCGCGCGGACTCGCTCTACAGCGCGCTGCAGGGCGGGGCGGACTTCGCCCAGCTGGCCACGCGCTACACGGATCACGCCCTCACGCGCCAGAACGGCGGCGACCTGGGCTGGCTCGAGCTGGAGCAGCTGCAACCCCTGCTGCGCTCGCGCGTGCGGGACTTGAAGGAGAATGAGTTGAGCCGGCCCCTGCGCGGTGAAGTGGAAGGCAAGGAGGGCGTGCAGATCGTCCGGCTGCAGGAGCGCCGCCCGACCCGCCAGCCCAGCCTGGACGCCGACTGGAGCCAGCTGGAGATCATGGCGCTGAACTTCAAGAAGCAGCGGCTGCTGAAGGAATGGGCCACCCAGCTGCGCGAGCGGGTCTACATCCAGGTGGTGGACTGAGAGTGAATACGCCGCGTGGCGCGCGGACACTGGTCGCGCTGGTCCTGGCGCTGCTGCTGGGTGTGTCCGCGGCGGCCCAGGGAACGATCCCGTTGGCGCGCCTGAAGTACGACGGCGGCGGGGACTGGTACTCCAATCCTAGCAGCCTGCCCAACCTGCTGCGCTTTGTGCGCGAGCAGACGGGCCTGCCCATGGAGGGGAAGGAACGGGTGGTGGAGCCGGAGGACCCCGAGCTCTTCTCGTGCTCCTACCTCTACCTGACGGGCCACGGGCGCATCTCTTTCAGCCCGGCCCAGGCGGAGCGCCTGCGGGCCTGGCTGCTGGGCGGGGGCTTCCTGCACGCCGACGACAACTACGGCCTGGACGCCCACTTCCGCCGCGAGATCAAGCGCGTGCTGCCCGAATACGAGCTGGTGGAGGTACCCTTCGACCACCCCGTGTATCACGCCTGGTTCCAGTTTCCGCAGGGGCTGCCGAAGATCCACGAACACGACGGCAAACCGCCGCGGGGCTGGGGGATCTTCATCGACGGCCGGCTGGCCGTCTTCTACGACTGGGAGTGCGACCTGGGGGACGGCTGGGAGGATCCCGACGTGCACCAGGACCCGCCGGAGCTGCGTCGCAAGGCCCTGGAAATGGGCACCAACCTGATCGTGCACGCCCTGGGCGCCGGCCCCGACCGGTTGCTCCGGGCCGGACAAGGGACCCCGGGTCGCTGAGCCGGGGAGGAAGGGCAGCGTCATGGACGGCTACGGACTGGCTTGGGGACACGTGCAGTGGACCCGGCGACGGATTCGCGGCCTGCGCGCCCAGACGGGCCTGCTCTGGTGGAGCTTGCTGCCGCCCTGGCTGGCCTGGGGCTTCGTGCTGGCCGAGCACGTCGGTGATCATGCCGCCTCCGGCCGCGCGGGCCTGCGCGCCGGCCTCCTGCTCAGCCTCGCTCTCTGGGGTCTCGGGGCGCTGGGACTGGTTCTGCGCGGACTCTTCTGGCGTTCGGCCCTCCCTGGCGAGCGCGAGACGGCCCTGCTGCTGGGGCGCGGCGACGATGAGATCCGCGATCGGCTGCTCAACGGCCTGCAGGTGATGGAGGAGGCGCGCCGCTCTCCGGGCCGGGCCGATCCGGGCCTGGTGGCGGCCAGCCTGGACCAGGTGCTGCCGCGCCTGGAATCCCTGGACCTGCACAGCGTGCTGCCCGTGGCGCCGCGCCGCCGCGCCCTGGCATGGGGCGCGGGGGCCTGGGTCCTGGCCCTGGCGCTGTTCCTGCTGGGGGGCGAATCCGCCCGGCTGGCTGCCGCGCGGCTCTGGGATCCCGCCCGGGATTTCCGCGGCGCGCCGCTCTTCTCCCTCAAGCTCAGTGTGGCCTGGCCGGATTCCACCCAGCCGGGCCGCGTGCTGGAAGGCCAGAGCCTGGACCTGCGCGTGGAGGCCCTGGGGGCGGCCCTGCCTTCCGAGATCGAGCTGCAGGCCCTGGGGCTGGCAGCGGGCTCCGCTCGCGGAGAGGACGCCGTCTGGCGCCTGCCCCTGCGGCTGGGACGTGCCACCCTGGCCGGCCTGGCGCCGCGCGGCTCCTGGACGTTGCGCGCCTCCGCACTGGAGGAGCAGCTGGGCCAGGTGCGTCGGCTGGAGAGTCCGCCGCTGGAGATTGTCTGGCTGCGCCCGCCCCGACTGGACAGCCTGGGCCTGCGCCTGCACCCGCCCTCCTACACGGGCCTGCCCGTCCGCGGGCTGGCCGGCGACGCCGCGGATTTCAGCGCTCCGGTAGGCAGTCGCCTGGAGCTCGCGGCCTGGTCGCGGGACGATCTGCGCAGCGTCTGGCTGCAGGAGGAGCGGACGGACTCCACCCGTGCGCCGGCCCGCACCTCCCTGGCTCTGGAGCGCGGCGGTGCGCGCGGCAGCTGGACCGTGACCCGCTCCCTGCGCTGGTCCCTGCGCCTGGAGGACGGCCAAGGTTTGCAAAATCCCCAACCCCTGGTCCACGTGCTCGAGGCCCTGCCCGACCAGCCGCCGCGGCTGCGCGTGCTGGCCCCGCGGGAGACGGAGGGCCGGCTGGATCCCAGCCTGGCCCTGGACCTGGCCCTGCTGGCCGAGGATGACTACGGGTTCGGCCCGCTGCGCCTGGCCTGGAAAGTGCTCTCGCGCAACCTGCGCGAGCTGACACCCCCGCCGGATCCCGCCACGCTGGACTCCATTCCACGTGATTGGGGCCGGCGCACTCTGGCGCTGCACTCCCTGCAGGATGGAGGGGCGGCCGCAGATGCGCCCGCACTGCGCCGCGCCGCGTTGGAGGAACGCTGGGATCTCGCCGGTCTGCAGCTGCTGCCCGACGACGAGCTGGTCTTTTTCTTCGAACTCTGGGACAACGACGGCTGGAGCGGGCCCAAAGTTGTGCGTAGCCCGCTCTACCGCTTCCGCATGCCCGGACTGGAGGAGCTGTTCGCCGAGACCCGCCAGGACGAGCAGGACATCGAGCAGGAGGCGGCGGACGTGCTGCAGCAGGCCCGTGAGAACACCAAGCGCCTGGAGGAATTGAGGGAGGAGCTGCGGCGGGATCCGGAGCTGACCTGGGAACGCCAGCAGCGCCTGAAAGAGGTCGTGCGCGAGCAGGAGCAGGTGGCCCAGCGCGCCGGTGAGCTCGCCGCCAAACTGGACGCCACCCAGCAAAAACTCGACTCGCGCAACCTGCTCTCGGAGGAGCTGCGTAACAAGCTCGAACAACTGAAGAACCTGCTGAATGAGGTGATGAGTCCCGAGCTGCTGGAGAAGCTCCGCAAGGCCGCCGAGCAGGCCTTGCAGAATCCCGGGCCCCAACCCGCCCAGCGGCCCCAGGCGGACATGGAAGAGGTGCTGCGTAAAATGGAGCAGCAACTGGATCGCTTCCTGGCCGTGCTGGAGCAAATGAAGCTCGAGCAGAGACTGGAGGAATTGGCCCGGCGGGCGGAGGCCCTGCTGGAGCAGCAGCGCCAACTGCAGGAGTCCCTCCAGCAGGGCGAGAAGCCCCAGTCCAAGAGCGCCGAGGAGGCCGCGCGGCGGGAGGACGCCGAGCAGCTGGCCCGGGAGCTGGAATCCCTGCAGGACGAGTTCGGCAAGCGTTCCAGCTTTCCCCATGAAGCGGTCGAGCAGGCCCGCCGGCAACTGAAGAACAAGCAGATTCCGCCCCGGCTGGGGGAGATGCAGCAGCAGTTGGAAGGCGGCCAGAGTCCCTCCCAGGCGAGCCAGGAGAGCATGGACCAGGACCTGAACGAGTTGGCCGAGCAGCTCCAGCAGGCCCTGCAGCAGTCGCGCCAGCAGTCCATGGCCGAGCTGGGCCAGGAGATCGAGCGCCTCTGCCAGGAATTGCTGGTGATCAGCCAGCGCCAGGAGGCGATCAGCGGCCGACTGAGCGGGTTGAACAGCCGCAGCGCCCAGCTGCCCGTGCTGGCCGAGGAGACTCTGGAGAACCAGCTGGGCGTGCGCGCCGCCGCCCGGGGCGTCTATGAACTGACCCGCAAGAGCCTGCACATCCCCACCACGGCTCTGACGGAGCTGGGTCTGGCCGACCGCAGCCTGGACGAGATGCTGGCGGGCTTCCACGAACGTCAGACCGGCCGACTGGGCTCCCACTCGCCGGATGCCATGGCCCGGGTCAACCTGACCATACTCCTGCTCAAAGAGGCCGAGCGCCAGATGGCCAGTTCCAGCTCATCCAGCGGGCTGCAGGAAATGATGGAGAAAATGGCCCAGGCCGCCAGCCGCCAGCAGTGCCTCAACGGGCAATGCAACAACCTGATGGGCATGAAGCCCGGCCAGTCCAACAAGCCCATGTCCATCTCCTTCGGCGAGGCCAAGGGCGAACAGGGCAGCATCCGCGAGAGCCTGGAGTCGATGCAGGAGAAACTGGGGGACAAGGGCAAGCCCCAACTGGGCGATCTGGGACAGACCGCCGCGGACATGAAGGAAGTGGAGAAGGACCTGGCCGCCCAGACCTACACGGAACGCACCAAGAAACTCCAGGAGCGGATCGTCAGCCGGCTGCTGGACGCCCAGCGCAGCGTGCGCCGCCAGGACGAGGAGAAGAAGCGCGAGAGCCGCAGCGCCCAGCCCCTGCGCGCCGCTGCCCCGCCGCCTGTCGAGCTGCAGCGCGAGCGGGCCCTGGAGCGCGACCTGCAGCGCGCCTTGCAGGGGGGCTACCGCCCGGAGATGCAGGAACTGATCCGTGACTATTTCCGCGCCCTGGAGGAGCCATCCACCCCGCCCGCCACGCCTTGACTCTTTCGTCGCGGCCACTTTCACCACGAAGGACACGAAGGCGAACGAAGAGCGGGAAGAGCGAATGCAGGATTAGAAGAGAAGAGAACAAGCGGCCCACCGGCTTGGAAACGAGCGTCCCCCTCTTCACCATGACGCCCAAACCTATCTCCCTAGCAGCCTGTCGGACTTGGTCGCTTGGCGGTCTACATCGCCCCTGTCGGCCCGGATTTTCCGCAAGTTTCTTGAACAGACCACCAGTATGCCCAGGGAAACTTCCGAAAAACCGGTCTCGACATGGGCGCGAATCCCATCCAAGGCCCAAGCCCGACAGACTGCTGGAGCTTCGTGCTGGAGCTTCGTGCGCTTCGTTCTTCTACCCGCACTTCGTGGTGAGCTTGACATGGTGAGCTTGTTTTGGCTGTCAGCTTCGCTGAAACGTTGTTCAATTCCGGGCAGGGTCATCGCCCGATTGGCAACCCAGAAGAAACTCCCCGTCTCCGCCACGCCTGAACCCACCGACATCCAGGGTATGCTGGATGAGTTTCCCATCCTGAATTTATGGCATGTGGATTGCCATACAAATTCAATTCCGGACGAAGCACGGAAACCCCTCACGATGGAAGGCCTTCCCTGTGCCCGGATTCCAGCAAGATTCGCCAGCCGGAGACCTCGTCTCGAAAGGAAACTCATGCGCGGACAATTGATGATCGGCCTCTGCCTGGCCGCCTCCACGGCGTGGGGCGCCGGGGCCTTGGGCACACCCGAAGCCCAGGCGGAAAAAGCCCGCGCCCGGGTGGAGGGCTAGGCGGCCTGGAACGCGGCACAGAACCAAGCACCTGCGGCGGAGCCGGCCCCG
>DYSB01000115.1 GCA_020726405.1 Acetofilamentum sp.
TGCCTTTGTATGAGCGCGCCGCCGCGCGGCTGCCACTGGGTCCAGACCGGCGGCGACTATGTGCTCGTCGCGATCACGACCGGCATCATCGCCTCGATCCTGCTGAGCCACTGACCGTCGCGCCGGGCGCCGCCCGCCGTGGCGCCCGCCTACGATCCCGCCGGCAAGACCGCGGTCTTCCTGGTCAGCGGCGTCAACGGCCTGGGCCTGCACACGCTGTTCACGGCCCTGCGCACCTTCCGCCACGTCTTCCGCAATTTCGTCTTCATCGAAGTCGGACTCATCGACACCTCGGTCTTCAAGAGCGAGGCGGACATCGCCGAGCTGGAGCAGCGCATCCAGACGGACCTGGAGCGCTACGTGCGCTACATGAACCGCCAGGGCTTCTTCGCCCAGGGCCTGCCATTGATCGGAACGGAGATCACACGCGAGGTCACGCGGGTGGCGGAGGGGCTGGGGCGCCAGTATCCGGGCGCGATCTTCTTCGGCGGGCAGATCGTCTTCCCCAATGAGACCGTGTTCTCGGGCTGGCTGCACAACTACACGGTGTTCGCCATCCAAAAGCGCTTGTACTACCAGGGCATCCCGGTCTTCGTGCTGCCCATCCGCCTGGACGGGTAGCCGCTCAGTAGGCGCCTTCCTTGGAGACCAGCACGGTGAGGGTCTTGAGAATGATCCGGAAGTCCAGCCAGATGGACCAGTTGCGGATGTAGTACATGTCCATTTGGATGCGTTCGGCGTACGACACGTCGTTGCGCCCGCTCACCTGCCACAGCCCCGTGAGGCCGGGTCGAACGCTGTTCCGGTTGTCCTGCCAGACGGAGAACTTCTCGATTTCGCCCTCGACCAGTGGCCGCGGGCCAACCAGCGAGATGTCGCCCACCAACACGTTGAAGATCTGCGGCAACTCGTCCAGGCTGAACTTGCGCAGCAGGCGTCCCACCTTCGTGATACGCGGGTCGTTCTTCAGCTTGTAATAGGCGTCCCATTCGTCGCGCGCGGCCGGGTCGGCCGCCAGGAGCTTCTCCAACACGATCTTCGCGTCCACCACCATGGTGCGGAACTTCATCAAGTGGATGGGTTGGCGGTCCTTGCCGATGCGTGTGTGACGGAAAATGGCCGGTCCGGGACTGCTGAGCTTCACCGCCAAGTAGACGCCCAATAGTACGGGGCTCAGCGCCACCAGTCCGGCCAGGGAGCCGAGAATATCCACGGCGCGCTTCAGCACGCCATTGAAGGGGCTTCGCAGCCCTTGATTGAACAGCAACACGGGCTGACCACCCACCCGGCTGATCTCCACCTCCGCCACATCCAACAGGGCCACATCTGGCAACACATAGAGTTGCGGCACCCGACCCACCGCCCGCTGGAGCACGCGCCCCAAGTCGGAAGTGTCGAGACCGGGGGCACATATCAGCAACTGGAAGACGCACTGACTCTCCAACACCCTCTCCAAATCCTCAAGTCCGCCCAGCACGGGCAGTGGCAGTCGGCCATGTGGATCCACCGGCGGATCGTCCAGCAGCAAGATGCCCAGTGTTCCCAGGGCGTCGGATGTTCGTTCCCAGTGTCTCAGCGAGAAGAACTCCTCCAGGCCTTCCCGGCTGCCCACCAAAACGGCCCGTCTCACCCGGGCCGATCGACCGATCCACGATCCTTGGATGACGGCGCGCAAGGGAGGCAGCAGCAGCATGGACAGTCCCAAGCCGGTCAGCAGTCCAAGGGGATGCAGGCTGAACCTGAAGAGGAATAGTGGCAGGGCAAGCAGCAAGGCGGTTCTTGCCACGGCGCGCATGGCGGCGAAGTAGACATCCCACGGATCGCGGGCTTCCAGCCGGAACAGGCTCTCCTGCCAGGCAAGCACCATCCAAAGCACACAGGCGAAGAGGAATACCCGCAGCGTGCCGCCGCCGAACAGGCCCGGAACCAGGCCGCCCGCGTCGCCGCCCTGGACCAGCAGGGCGCCCAGACAGAGCGAGCCGGCCAGCAGCAGCAGGTCGGCGCTCAGCAGCAGGAGGCGGGCAAACAGGGCGGGCATGGGTCGCGAGATCCTCAGTCCAGTTGCAGTTCGTGCTTCTTGATACGGTAGCGCATGGTCTCCCGCGAGAGGCCCAGCATGCGGGCGGCGCGTGAGACATTGTAGCGCGACTTCTTCATGGCGCGGGCCAGGATCACCTTCTCGAACTCCTCCAGCGAGAAACCGTCCTCGGGAATCTCGAAGTCGTAGCCGATGCGTTGCCTCGATTGGCCTTCCTGGCCCTGCTCGCGATTGGCGCGCCGGCGCCAGAGGCCCAAGTGGTCCACGTCCACCCAGTCGTCGGCCTCGATGAGCACGGCGCGTTCGATGGCGTTGCGCAGCTCGCGCACGTTGCCCGGCCAGCCGTAGCTGCGGATGGCCTCGAGCGCGCTGGGCGTAAAGCCCTTGACGATGTGGGCGTGCTCGCGGCAGAAGCGCTTGAGGAAATAGTTGGCCAGCAGGATCACATCCTCGCCACGCTCGCGCAGCGGCGGCAGATCCAGCACGATCACGCTCAGCCGGAAGTAGAGGTCCTCGCGGAAGACGTGCTGCTGGATCATCTCGTCCAGGTTTTTATGGGTGGCCGCCACGAAGCGGATGTCCACGGGAATCATCCGGTCGCCGCCCACCCGCCGGACGGCCCGCTCCTCCAGCACGCGCAGGATCTTGGCCTGGAGGTTGAAGTCCATGTCGCCAATCTCGTCCAGGAAGAAGGTCCCGCCGTGGGCGCGCTCGATCAGGCCGATCTTGCGCTCCTTGGCGTCGGTGAACGAGCCCTTCTCATGGCCGAAGAGTTCGCTCTCCAGCAGCTGGGGCGGAATGGCCGAGCAGTTGACCTCGATGAAAGACTGGTCCGCGCGGGGCGACTCGAAGTGCAGGGCCCGGGCGAAGAGCTCCTTGCCGGTGCCGGTCTCGCCGCGGATCAGCACGACGTTGGCGCTGGAGGCTGCCACTTTGCTGGTGGCCGAAAGCGCGCGTTTCATGGCGACGGACTCGCTCATGATGGTGGAGAAGCGGCCGTTGCCCTGCTGCTGCTGCAGGACCTCCATCTGCAGACGCTCCCGGGTCTCGCGCTGAACCTTCTCCAGCACCAACCGCAGCTGCTCCAGATTGATCGGCTTGATCAGGAACTCCGAGGCCCCCAGTTTCATGGCCTCCACCACGGTCTTGCTGGTGAACCCCCCGGTGATCATCACACAGGGCAGGTTGGGATGCGCCGCGTGCAGCTGGGCCAGCACCTGCAGGCCGGAGATGTCGGGCAGGTTCACGTCCAGCAGCACCAGGTCCGGGACTTCGACGAGCGCCGCGTCCACGGCCTCGCGGCCGGTGGCAAATGTGTGCACCTCCAGACCCAGGCCGCCCAGGAACTCGCCCAGCGTGAGGCGCACTTCGCGCTCGTCGTCCACGATGTACACGTGATGATTCATCCCTGCTCCTCATGCAATGATTCCAGGATCTGCAGATAGGTCCGGTAGCGCAGCAGGGGGATCTGCCCCTCCTCCACCGCCGCGGCCACGGCGCAGTCCGGCTCGTGCGTGTGCGTGCAGTCATTGAATCGGCATTTCGCAGCCCATTCTCGAAGGTCCGGGTACAATTCCGCCACTTCCTGGGGAGTCATCCGCCAGAGGGTGAACTCCTTGATGCCCGGCGTGTCCGCCACGTAGCCGCCGAAGCGGAAGGGGATCAGGCGCGAGTGCGTGGTGGTGTGGCGGCCCTTGCGGGCTTGGCGCATGATTTCGCCCACGGGCAGCTTCAGGTCGGGATCCAGCGCGTTCAGCAGCGAACTCTTGCCCACGCCGGACTGGCCGGAGAGCACGCTGATCCGGTCACGCAGGGCCTCGCGCAGCTCGTTCAGGCCCTGGCCGGTGGTCGCCGAGCACTCCAGCACGCGCAGGCCGGAGTCGCGGTAGGAGTCCGCCACCTCCTCCCAGAGTTCGCGGGGGGCCAGGTCCACCTTGTTCAGGCAGACCACGGCCTCGATGTCGAAGCGCTGGGCGGCCAGCAGGTAGCGGTCGATCAGGCCGGGTTTCAGGTAGGGATCCTGGACGGAGGCCACCACCAGCAGCTGGTCCACGTTGGCCACCAGCACCTGCTCCACTTGGCGGTGGATCTTGGAGGCCCGGGAGATGCGGTTGCGACGCTGCAGCACCTCCTCGATCACACCCCGGCCGGGGTTCACCAGCACGCGGTCGCCCACGGTGATCAGCGTGGCATCGCCGTGGGGCGTGCGGGTGGTGGAGCGGCTGGCGGCCCGCAATGCCGAGCCGTCGGCCAGCACCAGGTCGAACTGGTTGCGCCGGTAGTGGACCACCAGACCCTCCACCAGCGCGCCGGCGACGCTCGCCGTGTGGTGGGAACGATCCTTGACCGTGCGCTGGAGGGCCTGGTCGCTCTGCTCCTCGGATTCCTCCAAGCCCAGCTCGTGGCCCTGTTCCATCAGCGAGGCGCGGCGCTGCTCCCGGCGCTCCTCGTGCCGGTCCTGCTCGTCGCGCTTGCGCTTGTCGCGCCGGCGGGTGGTCCAGGTGTTCTGCGCCATCAGCCACCCGCTCCGTCAGCCTCGATGGCCCAGAGCAGGCCCGTGCCGGCCCGCTTGACGCCCGCGCGGATCAGCGCGAGCAAGTCCCGGGACAGGGCGGCGGAGTCCCTGTAACTGTCCAGGCGCACGGGACCGGCAGGCAAGCGGACGCCTCGCGCCGCCAGCGCCGTCACCACTTCGGCAACCGTTGGTTGGCCACTCATGCGTCACCCGCTTTCCGGCGTGGCTCCGACTGGATCCCCGCTTGGCTTGCCGTCCATTCCTTCGCCAACAGGCCGTACATGGCGCTGTCCGACCATTCCCCCGCCACGCACCAGCGTTCGCGCACCAGACCCTCGCGGCGGAATCCAAGCCGCTCCAGCAATCTCAGCGAGGCCGCGTTGCGCGGATCCGTGTCCGCCTCCAGGCGCCACAGACCCAAGCCGGCCTGCTCCGGCGGTCCGAAGGCCAGCTCCAGCACGGCCGTCAGCGCCTCTCACATGACGCCCCGACCCCAGGACTCCCGCCCCAGCAAGTAGCCCAGTTCCGCCCGCCGGTTGGCCGCGTCCAGCTGGTGCAGCGTCACGGTGCCCAGCAGGCGGCCGTCGGCCCGCTCCGCCACGCCCCACTCCAGCAGCTCGCCCGCCGCCTGGCCCCGGGCGATGGAGGCAAGCAGCTCCTCGGCTTGCCGGCGCATGCTGTAGGGCGGACAGGACCAGTAGCGCATGGTCTCCGGCTCGGAGTAGAGCCGGAAAATCCCGTCCGCGTCCGCGGCGCCCAGTTCCCGCAACCGCAGGCGGGGCGTGAGCAGCTCCGGCGGCCTCATTCCTCCCCCCGGGGCGCAATGCTGGCCATCATGCGCCGGAAGCGCTCGGCCTGGCGGATGCCCTCCTGCACGTCCACGCGCTGCAGCAGGATCAGCCCCGCCACGAAGAAGAAGAGCAGGCTGACGATCCCCAGCCGCATGTCGCCCGTGATCCAGGTGACCAGGCCGAAACTCAGCATCCCCAGGATGTTGGCCATTCGCCCGCTCAACGTGAAGAAGCCGAAGAACTCGCTCTCCAGCCCGGTGGGCAGCAGCAGGCTCTGCAGCGCGCGGCTCACGCCCTGGCTGCCGCCCATGGCCGTGCCGGCCAGCACGCCGATCAGCCAATACTCGTGCCGGGCCTCCCCGAATAGCCCCAGTTGCCAGGCCCAGAGCAGGGTGACGATCCAGATCCCCAGCGTGGCCAGCAGGGCGCCGCGCTGGGTGAAGCGGTCAGCTACCCAGCCGAAGAGCATGGCCCCCACTAGTGCCGTGCCCTGAATCACCAGAAAGAAGAGCACCAGTTCGCCCTGGGGCATGCCCAGTTCCTGGGCACCGAAAATCGAAGCCAGCCGGATCACGCTCTCTATTCCGGTGGAGTAGATCAGGTTCGCCAACAGGAAGCGCTCCAACACGGACAGCTCGCGGAAGTGCGAGAGGCTGCGTCGCACCCGGCGCAGGGCGATTTTCAGATAACCGCCCAGCCTCCCGGCCGGGATGTCCACGGGCCGGTCACGCAGCCAGAACATGGTGGGCAGCGCGAACACCAGCCACCAGAGCGCCGTGAGCGGGAAGCTGTGTGTGTACTCGAAGCCCGGCACGTGCCGCTTAAGCAGCAGGATCACCACCAGTAGCAGGCCGCCGCCCAGGTAGCCCGCGGCGTAGCCCGCCCCGGAGATCCGCCCGGCCTGGCTGTCGGCGCCCAGTTCCGGCAGAAAGGCGTCGTAGAAGACCGAGCCGGCGCTGAACCCCATGCTGCTGATCACGAACAGCGCACTGCCCAGCCAGAAATCCCCCGCCCCCACCCAGGCCAGCGCCGCCGTGCTGACCACGCCGGTCAGCCAGGCCCAGGCCAGATAGCGCCGCTTGCGGCCGGAATAGTCCGCCAGCGCGCCCAGCACGGGGGAGGCCAGCCCCACCAGGCCCATGGCCAGCGCGTTGACGAAGCTGAACAGGCTGGCGCCCGGGATGGTGAACGCCAGGCCCAGCAGCTCGAAGCGGGTGCCGGCCGCGCCGCCCGCCACTTCCTGGGCGAAATAGGCATTGAAGATCACCGCCAGGATGACCACGGCGTAGGCGCTGTTGGCGAAGTCGTACATGACCCAGCCGAGGATGGCTCGCTTGCCGCGCTTCACGAAGGGCGGTCCTGTCGGTTGATATGCCCCAAGGTCGGGAAGGCGGGGCCGCGGAGCAATGGCGGATCCGCATTCCCCGCCTGAGGATCGCCAGCGGAGGGGAGCACCGGAACTCACTCTTGTCCGTGAATCTGGACGGGTTCGCCGGCGCCGTGGATTTTCCGCCCGGGGCCCGGCACCCGGCGCCCGTCCCGGCGTTGGAGGGCGGATCAACCCTGGGAGGACCCGATGAAATCCGATCCCCACGTGGAGCGCCTGCCCTATCCCACCAAGCCGCTGCTCCTGGGCGACCATGCCATCGAGGAATACGTCATCCCCGACGAGTGCCGGGAGGACGTGCTGCGCCTGCTCTACCTCTTCGTGCCCGTGCCGCGGCTCAACGCCTGGCGCGAGGATCTGCACACCGGGCGGAAATTCCAGGTGCGCGAGTTCCGGGTCATCCGGCACTCCGGCCGCAACTGGCTGTTCACGCCCTTCATCGAAGAGGGGGGCGGCAGCGTCATCGACTGGATCCCCACCACGCCGCCCAGGCGCACCCTCCCTTGACTTCCCACTCCGGAAGGTGTACGCTGGGTGGGAGTTCTCCGCCCCGCCCACTGGGGATCGCCTTGCCCACGGCGGTAGCGGCCCGAACGCACACCCAACACAGCGCCGGGAGCAAGCATGAACTGGAGCGGACCCACGGCCTGGTGGATTGTCACGGCCTTGCTGGTGGCGGCGGAGCTGACCACCGGCACGTTCTTCTTGCTCATGCTGGCCCTGGGGGTGGCCGCCGGCGCCCTGGCCGCCCATGCGGGTCTGGGCTTGTCAGCCCAGATGATCTCGGCCGCGCTGGTGGGGGGCGGCGCTGTCACTGGCTGGTACATCTGGCGGCGCCGGCAGCCCGTCGAGCCGCCTTCCCAGGAAAACCGCAACATGATCCTCGACATCGGCGCCCAGATCCAGGTGGACAAATGGGAGGCCGACGGCACAGCCCGCGTGCAGTACCGGGGAGCCAGCTGGGCCGTCCGCTGGCAGGGACAGGGCGCGCCGGAGCCGGGCGTCCACGTCGTTCGCAAAGTAGAAGGCAGCTGCCTGCTGCTGGATCGCTAAACCGGAGAATCCATGGAAACCATCGCCCTGCTCCTCCTGGCCATCGCGGCCTTCTTCATCATCGGCGCCGTCAAGGTGGTGCCCCAGCAGAACGCCTTCGTGGTGGAACGGCTGGGCAAGTTCCATCAGGTGCTGTCGCCCGGGCTCAGCTTCCTGATGCCCTTCGTGGACCGCGTGGCCTACCGGCACTCGCTCAAGGAAATCCCGCTGGATGTGCCCAGCCAGGTCTGCATCACACGGGACAACACCCAGCTGCGCGTGGACGGCATCCTCTATTTCCAGGTGACCGACCCCATGCGCGCCAGTTACGGCGCCAGCAACTACGTCATGGCCATCACCCAGCTGGCCCAGACCTCGCTGCGCAGCGTGATCGGCAAGATGGAACTGGACAAGACCTTCGAGGAACGCGACCTGATCAACGCCTCCGTGGTGCAGGCGCTGGACGAGGCGGCGCTCAACTGGGGCGTCAAGGTGCTGCGGTATGAGATCAAGGACCTCGAGCCGCCGGAGGCGATCCTGCGCTCCATGCAGGCCCAGATCACGGCCGAACGCGAGAAGCGCGCGCTGATCGCCGCCTCCGAGGGCCGCCGCCAGGAGCAGATCAACATCGCCACGGGCGAGCGCGAGGCCTTCATCGCCCGCTCCGAGGGCGAGAAGCAGGCCGAGATCAACAAGGCCCAGGGCGAAGCCGCCGCCATCACGGCGGTGGCCGACGCCACGGCGGACGCCATCCGCAAGATCGCCGAGGCCATCCGGCAACCGGGCGGCGAGCAGGCCGTTCAGCTCAAGGTGGCTGAGAAGGCCGTGGAGGCCTACGCCCAGCTGGCGCAGAAGACCAACACCATGATTGTGCCGGGCAACATGACGGAAGTCGGGGGCCTGATCGGCACAGCCATGGCCCTGTTCCGCAACACACCAATGAACTGATCAGGTTCAGTTTTGATTATGTGAACGTTATGCGTTCATTTCGTCATCAGTGAACTGATTTAGTCCAGTCAGACATGAATCCCGTGGTGTTGATCGCCGATCTGGTACGCTCCCGCGACATCCCGGAGCGGGCGCAGTTCCAGAAACGGCTCTCCGCAACCCTGCAGGCGCTGTCCGTCCAGTCCGCGGAGAGCCTGCTCTCGCCTTACACCCTCACTCTGGGGGACGAATTCCAGGCCGTCCACGCGGACTTCCGGCGGATTCTCCCCGACTGCCTGCGGATCCTGGCCGAGTTGGCCCCGGTGCGGGCGCGCTTCGCGCTGGCGGCGGGTCCGCTCAGCACGGAGATCAATCCCGTGGCCGCGCTGGAAATGGACGGCCCGGCCTTCCTGCGGGCCCGCAAACTACTGGGCGAGCTCAAGAGCCAGCCGCGCAATGTGATCCAGGTGGGCTGGAAGCCGGTCACCCTGCGCCTGTTCCGCCACCTGCTGGACGGGCGCTCCGTGGATGAAATGGCCGCTCGGCTAGGAGTCTGTCGGAGACCGGCCT
>DYSB01000116.1 GCA_020726405.1 Acetofilamentum sp.
CCTGCCAGTCATCCCGGGTGGCGGCCCGGCCGTGATCCGCGGGCAGCAGCACGTGCAGCGGCCCCGCTATGGGCCTCAGTGCGTGCAGGTTGTCCGCCAGCGCCTTGTCCCCCATCCCCGCCAGCAGCACGTGGAAGCGCGTCCCCGGCCAGTGCGCGTTTAGCTCGCCGACCAGCCGCTCCAGGGCCGGTGGGTTATGGGCCACGTCCAGCACCAGGGGCGGATCCCGGCGCAGCACGTGGAAGCGCCCAGGCCATTCGCCGGCCTCCAGACGTGTCACAGCGGCGGGATCCGCGGGCCCAGCTACGGCCAGCTGGTCCGCGGCCTGCAGGGCCAGTCCGGCGGCGGCGCGCCAGCTCCAGGTGTCCTCGGGCAGCAGCAACCCGGCCCCACTCCGACCGCGCAGCAGCACGCGGCCGTCCAGCCGCTCCTCGGCGGCGGGCGCCGGACAGGGCGCAACCTGCAGAACCCGGGCGCCGCGCTCCCGGGCCACCTGGGCCACGACCTCGCGCAGTGCGGGCGCATCCACGGCGCTGATCAGCACGCCGCCGGGGGGCGCCACGTGGGCCTTGTCCCGAGCCACATCCGCCAGGGCCGGGCCCAGCACGGCCAAATGGTCCGCGCCCACACTGGTCAGCAGGGACAGTTCCGGTCGCACGGCGCTGGTGGCGTCCAGCCGCCCGCCCAGCCCGCACTCGAGCACGGCCCAGCGCGACCCAGCCCGGGCGAAGGCCACCAGGGCCAGGGCCGCCAGCGTCTCGAAGTAGGAGGCCCCCACCGCCTCCACGTGCGGCGCCAGCTCGCGCCAGGCCTCTCCAGCACAGAACTCGTCCAGGGGGCTGCCCCGCAGGCGGATGCGTTCGGATACATGCAGCAGGTGCGGTGAGACAAACAGCCCGGCAGGCTCTCCGGCGTCCTCCAGCAGGCGCCAGAGGGCGTAGGCCGCGGCGCCCTTGCCGTTGGTGCCGGCCAGCTGGATGCAGCGCAGGGAACGCTCCGGGTGGCCCAGCCGGTCCAGCAAGGCCTCCATTCGCTCCAGACCCTGCAGGATGCCGAAGCGCGCCCGGGCGTCCACGGCACGCCAGATCTCCGCCCAGTCCGCGGCACTCACGGGCGCCCCACGCTGAGTGCGTGCAGCTCCTTCAGACCCGCGGCCAGCGCCTGGGCCAGGGCGCGCTGGCCCTCGCCGGAGGCAAGCTGTCGGTGGTCCTCGCCGTTGGTCAGGAAGCCGCACTCCACCAGCACGGAGGGCATGCTGGCCCCCACGAGCACCTGGAAGCCGGCCTGCTGGACGGGCCGGCGGCGGTGCTCGGTGATCCGGCCCAAATGGCGGGAGATGAGCTGGGCCACGCCCCGGCTCTCCTCGGCCCAGCCGGACTGGGCCATGGAGGCAAGGATCCAATCCTCGGGCGGGCGCTCGCCCCGGGCGTCCGGACCCTCGAAGTCCAACTGGGAATTCTCGCGCAGGGCCACCTGGCGGGCATGTTCGTTCATCCCCGGCCGCAGGAAGAACACCTCGTGGCCCCGGGCGCGGCGGTCCTTGGCGGCGTTGATGTGGATGGAGACGAAGAGCTGGCCCCGGGCCTGGTTTGCTCGGCGCGTGCGCTCGCCCAGGGGCAGGTACTCGTCGCGTTCGCGGGTGAGCAGCACGTCCACGCCGGGCAGCTCGCGCTTGAGTCGCTCGCGCAGCTCCAGGGCGATGGCCAGGGTCATGTCCTTCTCGCTCTTGCCCCAGCGTGAGACGGCGCCCGGGTCGTGGCCGCCGTGACCCGCGTCAATAACGATGCGCGTGAGTTCCTCCCGCAGGCCGGTCAGGCCGGTCAGGACGGGCTCGGGCGCCTGCTCCTCCGGCGCGGGCTCGCGCAGCGGTTCGGCCACCACCACGGCTCCCCGCCGGCGCAGCAGGACCTGGATCTCCCCCAGCGCCTCCACCTCCTCCACGTCCACAAGCTCCGCCTGGGACGAGAGGGCCAAGGCCAGCACCCACTCGCCGCCGTCCCGCCGGGCCGTCAGGCCGCGGATCAGCGGATCGCCGCCTGGCTTCAGGCGCGCAGGATCCTCCAGTTCGGCCAGCTCATCCAGATCGGGCAGGCGCAGCTCCAGGCGGCCCGCCCCGGGAACGGACTCGAAGACCGGAATCTCGGGCAGCCGCAGACGCAGCAGTTCGCCGCCGGGCACGGTCTCGCGCTCCAGCGCGACGGGTAGCGGCTGCAGGACCAGCTCGTCGCGCGCCTCGTCCAGCCGCCCCTGCAGCAGGCCCAGCGCCAGCAGGCGGCGCAGCAGTTCCAGTTCCACCAGCAGGCCATCCGGACCGGCCACGGGTGCCTGGTCCAGGCTGAGTAGCGTCCCGTCCAACTCCACGAAGCGCAGGCCCTCCACCACGCGCACACGGTGGCCCCGGGCCTGCAGGGTCCAGGCGGGGCCGTCCACGTCGGCCAGCAGGCCCTCCAGACGCAGCAGGTCGTCCAGGCTGAACTGGCGCAGGCCGCCTGGCGCGTGGCCGGTCCGCCAGGTGGGCAGGATGGCCTCGCCGCCGCCGGGAAGCATCACCAGAAGTTCGCGATCGGGCTCGGGCGGGAAGAGGGCGGCCAGGGCCCGCGCTCCCGGCAGGCCGGCGGCCAGCAGCCAGAGGGCCAGCAGCAAACTAGACGCGAGTTCCCGTGAGACATGCGGGCGGATGGTGGGTCGGAGATGGTCCATGGTCAGGCACCGCAGCGCGGAGTGCCGCGCCGTGCGGTCATTCAAGCCCAGCAGGCCGAGTGCCAGGGTTGCCGGCGTGCAGGCGCGCGAGCTGCTCCGTCCGGTAGCTCAGGTCCACGCGAACCGGGGTGACATGGTCAAGTCGGCGCCAGCTTAAGTGCGGCAGCACCTTTTCCACGGACTTGCCGCGGAACTCGGGACCCGTGCAGAGCAGAGGCCGGGGGTCGAGCAGCTCGGGCAGGCGCAGGATGAAATTCTCCCGGCGGTCGCTGGAGATCTCCATGATCTGCGTGTCCATGTAAATGGCGTCCTTGGGGCAGGCCTCCACGCAGAAACCGCAGAAGCAGCAGCGATCCAGGTCGATGCGGAACTCCGCCGGAGCCTTCTCCTCCGGGCTGCCGTCGTGCTCCATGGGCGTGATGGAAATGCAGAAGTCAGGGCAGGCGGTCTCGCAGAGCATGCAGGCCGTGCACTTGGGGCGGCCATCCTCGTGCACCTTGATGCGGTGCAGGCTGCGCAGGACGCGCGGCAGGGGACGCATCACCTCCGGGTACTGCAAGGTGGTGGAGCCGGGCTTGCCCCCCTTCAGGCCGATGGCGTGCAGGGTGTGGCGGCCCATGTTGACGAAGAAATGGCGGGCCGTGATCCAAAGCCCGGTCCAGACGGCCGGGTAGTACAGCGCGGTCTTCAGGGTCGCCTGGCGGTCCACATTCACGAAGCGGGCCATCTCGTCTCCCTTTCCGCGGCCCATCGGCCGCTAGCTCAGCATCACGAATGCCGTCACCACCACGTTGAGCAGGGCCAGAGGCAGCATTTCCTTCCAGCCCAGCCGCAGCAGATGGTCGAAGCGGAAGCGCGGCAGGGTCCAGCGGATCAGCAGTTGCAGCCAGCAGAAGAACAGCAGCTTGAGCAGGAAGGAACCGAGGCGCAGGACGGCCACCAGCGCGGGGGCCAGATCCAGCGTGGCGCCGTTGCCCAGCACGAAGCCCGTGTCCGCCAGCCAGGGCACCTGCCAGCCGCCGAAGAACAACGTGGTGACCAGTGCGGCCAGCACCACGATCTCCATGAACTCGCCCAGCAGGAAGAGGGCGAACTTGGCCCCCGAGTATTCCAGGTTGTAGCCGATGATCTCGCTCTCGCCCTCGGGGATGTCGAAGGGCACGCGCTTGGTCTCGGCGATGGCCGCCGGCAGGAAGAGCAGGAAGGCCAGGGGCTGCGTGAACACGCCCCACTTGGGGATCCAGCCGAACCAGTGCTGGCCCTGGGCTGCCACGATCTCGGGCAGGCGCACGCTGCCCGTCACCAGCACGATACCCACCAGGGACAGGCCCAGCACCACCTCGTAGCTGATCATCTGGCTGATGCCGCGCATGGCGCCCAACTGGGCGAACTTGTTGTTGCTGGCCCACCCGGCCAGCACCACACTGTAGACGCCCATGGAGCCGAACGCCAGGATGTAGAGGAAGCCCACGTTCAAGTCGGCCACTTGCAGGGCGATCTCCCGGCCGCCGATGGTCAGTGGCGGGCCGAAAGGGATCACGGCGAAGGTGACCATGGCGGCGAACAGCCCCACGAAGGGCGCGATGTTGAACAGGAAGCGATTGGCGAAGGGCGGCACCCAGTCCTCCTTGGAGAAGGCCTTGATCCCGTCGGCGAGGATGTTGAACAGGCCCCAGACCCGCAGCCCCAGGATGTCCGCGCGGTTGGCGCCGATGCGGTCCTGCATGACCGCGCTCTGCTTGCGCTCGGCCCAGGTCAGCAGGGCGGCCAGCGGCAGGATGACCCCCAGCAGGATCACCACCACCTTGACCAGCGCCAGCAGGATCTCGAACAGCATGGATTCTCCCTTGGTTGAGACATCCGGTCCGCCACGCTCAGCGTGGCGGACCTCCCGACAGACTCCTAGCGCGGGGCCGCCTCCTTCGACACGTGCCGGGCCGGGGCAAGTGGCATCTGCAGCCCGCGCAGGGCCGGCACTTCCGCCTCCAGGCGCTTGACCAGCGCGTCCAGCGTGGCCTGGGCGGGCCGGCGGCCCAGCCGGGCCCCCAGTTCCAGCAAGAGGTCCACGCCCCGATGGGCCGCGCCCAGCGGCGCGAAGGCCGCCTGGAAGCGCTGCCCCAGACCGTCGCAATTGATGAAGCTGCCGCTCTGCTCCGCCGTCACGGCGGCGGGCAGCTGCACGTGGGCCAAGGTATCCCAGGCCTGCTCCCGCGGCGTGATCACCAACAGGAAGCGCAGGTGCGTCAGCAGTTCCCGGGCCTCGGCGCCCAGCAGCGCGGGCAGGTCCCAGTGGAAGCAGACCAAGCTGCGCACGCGGCCGGAGCGGATCTCGTCCAGCAAATGGCCGTCCGCGAAGGCGCCACGCTTGAGCCCCAGGGCCGCGCAGCCCGCGCGGTTGGGGTGCAGGTCGGCCTTCATCAGCAGGCCGTCCTCCACGCCGCGCGGATCCAGCTCGAGCTGGTAGTCCGCCCGTGTCACCTTGAGCTGGTCCAGGAAGAGTGAGCGCGCGGCCAGCAGGTCCTCGCAGCTCATGTCCGGGCTGAACAGCACGGCCGTCTGGTCGGCATGCCGGCGCAGCTCGTCGTCCAGATGCCGGGCCGCTTCGCCCAGGGCATCCTCCCAGTCCGTCAGCGCCAGCTGGCTGTCGCGGGTCACGCGCGGCTGCTCCAGCCGGCCCTGGTCGATGGCGGGATACCCGTAGCGGCCGCGGTCGCAGAGCCACCACTGGTTGACCTGTTCATTGAAACGCGGCTTGACGCGCTGCACGCGCCGGCCGCTTGCCGGGTTCTTGTAGTCCCGCTGCTCGTCGAATTGCAGCTCCAGGTTGCAACCCTTGCTGCAGCCCGGGCAGATGCTGTCCGCCTTGCGCAGGAACCAAACCCGGCGCTGGAAGCGGAAGTCCCGGTCCGTCAGGGCGCCCACGGGACAGAGGTCCACCACATTGCCCGAGTAGGGATTGTCCAGGGACTTGCCTTCGGCCAGATGCAACGTGCTGTGGCTGCCGCGCTCCTCGATGCCGAGTTCGTGGGTGCCGGTGACCTCCTGGCAGAAGCGCACGCAGCGTGAACAGAGCACGCACCGCTCTGAATCCAGCATCACGTGCGGGCCGATCTCCTGGCGCTTGGGCTTGTGGACGGCCTCCGTCTCCCGGCGGCTGCCGGTGTCGATGGCGCCCCACTCCATGTAGTAGTCCTGCAGCTTGCACTCGCCGGCGCAGTCGCAGTAGGGACAATCGATGGGGTGGTTGAGCAGCAGGAATTCCATCACGCCCTGCCGCGTGTCCAGCACCTCGGCGCTGGCGGTGCGGATGGTCATGCCGTCCAGCGCGGGTTCCACGCAAGAGGCGGCCACGCGCGAGCGGCCGCCCATCTCGATCTCGACCATGCACATGCGGCAGTTGCCCGCGACGCTGAGGCCGGGGTGGTAGCAGAAATGCGGCACCACTACGCCCGCCTGCTTGCAGGCCTCAATCAGGCGCGTGCCGGACGAAACCTCCACCGGGCGGCCGTCGATGGTCAACTTTGGCATTCCCTCACTCCTTCACTGCCAAGTTCTGTCCGGACGAGCTCTTACGACGAAGAACACGAAGCCGGGAGAAGCGCACGAAGACAACTAGTGTTCAATCCGCCGTCCGCAGCTCAATGATTCGACTCGCGCTGGCCATCAAGAGAACCACAGACCCACAGACACCCGGGCCGGAAAGCGGGCGCGTGGGTGGGGGAACTCGGCAGGACCCGCCGGCAGCGTCCGTTCCAGGGCCCATCTGGGCAGTCTGTGATTCTCTTCATGGCCCGGCTCAGCGATCCAGCTCGCCGCCGATCATGTTGATCGAGCCAAAAATGGGGACCACGTCCGCGATGGAGCGGCCGATGATCATCTCCTTCAGAGCCTGGGTGATCCCGAAACAGGGCGGCCTGCAGCGCACCTTCCAGGGCTGCTCGCCGCCCGTGGACACCAGGTAGAAGCCCAGTTCGCCGTTGCCGCCCTCCACGGCGTGATACACGGCGCCGGGCGGCGGGGCGAGCATGTGGTCCCACATGTGGTGTTTGAAGTGGTTCATCAGGCCTTCAATGCGCGTGTAGACCTGCTCCTTGGGCGGCGCCGTGTAGCGCGCGTCGGGCGCGCTGACCGGGCCGTCCGTCGGCAGTTTGGCCAGGCTCTGCTCGACGATGCGCAAGCTCTGCTCCATCTCGTGGAGGCGCACCAGATAGCGGTCGTAACAGTCGCCGCTGCTGCACACCGGGATGTCGAAGTCCACCTGGTTGTACAACAGGTAGGGATGCTGGACGCGCACGTCGAACTCGATTCCCGCCGCACGGGCCACGGGGCCCGTGAAGCCGTAGCTCAGGCAGGTCGCGCGATCCAGGGCGCCCACACCGCGTGTGCGGTCGATGAAGATTCGATTGTCGCTCATCAGCAGGTCGATCTCGCGGTTGATGTCCCGCAGGTCGGTGAAGAGCTCGAGGATCTCCTCCTTCATGCCCGGATAGGGCTCGTAGGCCAGCCCGCCGATGCGCGTGTAGCTGGTGGTCACGCGGGCGCCGCAGATCTTCTCCAGCACCTCCCAGATCAGGTCGCGGCCCTTGATCAGGTACAGGAAGGCCGTGAAGGCGCCCAGCTCCATGCACGAGGCGGCGATGCAGGTCTGGTGGTCGCAGATGCGCATCAGCTCGCTGGTCAGCATGCGCAGCCACTGGCCACGCACGGGGACCTCAAGACCCAGCAGCTTCTCCACGGCCATGTGGTAGCCCACGTCGTTGATGATCGGCGAGACGTAGTTGAGCCGGTCCACATAGACCACGCACTGGTTCCAGGGGTGGTTCTCGCACATCTTCTCGAAGCCGCGGTGCAAGTAGCCGATCTCGATGTCGCAGTCGGTGATCTCCTCGCCTTGGGTGCGCACCTTGAGCCGCACGATGCCGTGCGTGGTGGGATGGCTTGGCCCCATGTTGAGGGTCATTTCCGTGGAGTGGGCCGTGATGGGCGGGGTTCCGCCGCTCTGCTCAGACATCCGCTTCATCCTCCCGCGACTGGGACGCCGCGCCGCCCATGGTTCCCGGCCCGATCAGGGGCTGGCGGGCCTTCATCTTGTAGTCCTTGCGCAGGGGATGCCCCTTGAACTCGTCGTACAACAGCAAGCGGCGCAGGTCCGGATGGCCCGCGAAGCGGATGCCGTAGAGATCCCAGATCTCCCGCTCGTACCAGTCGGCCGCCTTCCAGAGGCCGGTGAGCGTGGGCAGCTCGGCGCGCTCCTCCTGGAGCGGCACGCAGACCCGCAGGCGCCGGTTGCCGGACAGGCTGTAGAAGTGGGCCACTACCTCGAAGCGGACCGGGCGCAGCCCCAAATAGTCCACGGCGGTCAGATCCAGCAGATACTCGAAGCCCTCGTCCTCCTTGAGCCAACGCGCCAAGGTGGGCCAGATCTCCCGGCGCACCGTGACCTCGCGCTCGCCGAAGGCCTCGCTCTGACCCAACACAGCGCTCTCGAAGCGCTCACAGATCCGCTCCACCAGCTCGGGGCCGGCCCAACTGCCCGTGGCCTGGAAGGTCCGCTCCGTCCGCGTCCCGCTCATCTCAGACCTCGTGCTTTTGGTGCTGGATCTTGGCCTGCAGTTTGATCAGTCCGTCCATCACGACCTCCGCGTGGGGCGGGCAGCCCGGGATGTAGATGTCCACGGGAATGATCTGGTCGATGCCCTGCAGCACGGCGTAGTTGTTGTAGGGCCCGCCAGAGATGGTGCAGGCCCCGAAGGCCACCACCCACTTGGGCTCGCACATCTGGTCGTAGACCTGCTTGAGCACGGGGGCCATTTTGTGCGTGATGGTGCCCACCACCAACAACACGTCGCTCTGGCGCGGGCTGAAGCGCGGCAGGCCGGCGCCGAAGCGATCCATGTCGTAGCGGCTGCAGGCGGCTGACATGTATTCCATGCCGCAGCAAGCCGTCACGAAGGGATAGTTAAAGATCGAGTACTTGCGTCCCCAGCCCAGCACCTTGTCGAGCTTGGTGGTGACGAAAGGTTCGGCCAGTTCCAGGCTACGCTGGACGGGACTCAGTTCCATGCGACGATTCCTTTCCGCAGCACGTAGAAGAGACCCACGCCCAGGGCACCCACGAAGACCAGGATCTCCACCAGCCCGAAGAGCCCCAATCGGCTGTAGCTCACGGCCCATGGATAGAGGAAGATGGTCTCGATATCGAAGATGACGAAGAGGATCGCGATCAGGTAGAAGCGAGAGTTGAGGCCGCCCTCGCGCGGGCTGCCCACGGGCGTCATGCCGCATTCGAAGGGCTGGAGCTTCAAGCGGTTGAAACGCTTGGGACCCAGGTAGGTGGCGGCCAGGTACATGACCGTCACCAGGCCCAGGGCCAGGGCGAACAGCACGGCCAGGGCCAGCACGTTGGGATTGAAGTCGGTCATCCTGTCCTCGTCGGCTCA
>DYSB01000117.1 GCA_020726405.1 Acetofilamentum sp.
ACCTCCAGACAAATCCAGCATCTCAATCAGCAACTCCAGTCCTGGCGCGCCAAGCCCGAAGGTCAGCCGGAGGCATTGGCCCGCCGGCACACCCCCACTTGGACCAGCGAGAGGGTTTCCGCGTGAAGCCGACACCGCACCTTGGACAACAGCATCATCCGCTGGCGGATCTGCACAAGCGGGTCAGCGACTTCGCCTTCATCCAGGGTGAAAAGCCGCTCCGGCTGGACCCCGAGAATCCCGCCAATCTCGCCGCGACGCAGCTACTTGCCGACCTGCACGACGCACTCAAGGATGCCGGTTATTCTGGGCACGCCCTCGAACGCTACCTGGTGCGCATCCTGTTCTGCCTCTTCGCAGATGACACGGGCATCTTCGAGCCACAGCTCTTCACGTCGTACATCAAGACTCGGACCCGCGAAGATGGCTCGGACCTTGGCCCACTTCTCGCGGAACTCTTCGAGGTCCTTGACACCGACGACAACCAACGGATGCGTAACCTCAACGAGGATCTAGCCTCGTTCCCCTACGTGAATGGCGGCCTTTTCAGCGAACGCCTGCGCAGCGTCTCGTTCAACCGACAGCTCCGCGACGCACTGCTCAAGTGCTGCAACTTCCTGTGGGCGAAGATCAGCCCCGCCGTGTTCGGCAGCCTGTTTCAGGGGGTGATGGACGACACGGCTCGTCGGCAGATTGGCGCTCACTACACGTCCGAGCGCGACATCATGAAGGTGCTGCGGGGACTATTCCTCGACGACTTCAGCACCAAGCTCGAAGCCGCACTCAGTGACAGATCGACCCGCAAGTTGGAGCGCCTGCGCGACTTTCAGAAGGAGCTGCGCCACCTGCGCGTTTTTGACCCGGCGTGCGGGTGCGGAAATCTCCTGATCATCGCGTACCGCGAACTGCGCCGCCTGGAGACTCAGGCGTTGTTGGCAATCGTAAAAGCAACCCGCCACGAGTGGGAGGGGACGCAGCTTCACCAGAACGTTCGAGAACTCGTCCAGGTGGACGTGGACCAATTCTACGGCATTGAGATCCTCGAATGGCCCGGCCGTATCGCCGAGGTCGGACTGTGGCTGACAGACCATCAATGCAACTTGGAGTTGGCCGAGGCGCTTGGGCAAAGTGTTCGTCGCCTGCCGCTTCGCGCGACTCCTACGATTCTGGTTGACAACGCCTTGCGCGTCGATTGGTCGGCCTTTCTGCCGCCTGGAGACGAGGTACTCCTTCTGAGCAATCCCCCATTTGCGGGAAAGTACCTCATGTCCGCACAGCAGGACGCGGACATGGAGCACGTCTGCGGCCATATCCAGCACCATGGCCTGCTCGACTACGTTTCGGCCTGGTACGTCAAAGCGGCGAATTACGTGGCGGACACCCGTATCCGCGCGGCGTTCGTCTCCACGAACAGCATCACGCAAGGCGAACAAGTCGGCGTCCTCTGGCGCCACCTGTTCCGCGTCCATCACCTGAAGATCCACTTTGCTCACCGGACGTTCAGTTGGACGAGCGAGGCCAAGGGCAAGGCTCATGTCCACGTCGTCATCATCGGTTTTGGCGCATTCGACGTGGAGAAGAAGGCCGTTTACGACTACGACGGCGGGACGCAGGCGACCATCACCGAAGCCCGCAACATCAGCCCGTACCTCGTCGAAGGAATCGACAACGCGATCCTGTCGCGCTCGGATGCCATCTGCGAAGTGTCCCCCATCGTGTTCGGCAACATGGCCAACGACGGCGGCCACTTGTTGCTCTCCGCCGCAGACAAAGCGGCATTTGTTGCCGCGGAGCCTGGCGCCGCGAAGTTCCTGCGCAGATTCCTGGGCGCGGACGAGTTCATCAACGGCATTGAGCGTTGGTGCCTCTGGCTCGTTGGAGCCGCGCCGGCCGAGCTGCGCGCGCTACCACTGCTGATGAAACGGGTCGAAGGGGTGAAGAGTCACCGCGTGGCGAGCCAGCGCCCCGCCACGCAGAAGCTCGCCGATACCCCGACCCTGTTCGGCGAGATCCGACAACCGACGGGAACATACATCCTCGTGCCCCGCCATTCCTCGGAACGGCGTCGGTACATCCCAATGGGCTTCCTCGACCCGAAAACCATCGTTGGTGACGCAAACCTGTGCATTCCGAACGCGAAGCTCTACCACTTCGGCGTGCTGTCCTCAGCAATGCACATGGCGTGGGTGCGACAGGTCTGCGGCCGTTTGAAGAGCGACTACCGCTACTCGAACAAGCTCGTTTACAACAACTTCCCATGGCCAGCGGTCACGGGACAGACCAAGGAAATCGCCGCGGTGGAGAAGGCCGCGCAGGCCGTTATCGACGCTCGCAACGAGTTCCCGGCCTCCACCCTGGCCGACCTGTACGACCCCCTCACCATGCCAGGCTCGCTGACCAAGGCGCACGCGGCCTTGGACCGGGCCGTTGATCGGTGCTACCGCCCCGAACAGTTTCCCGGCGACCGGGCCCGCTTCGAGCACCTGTTCACCCTATACGAGCGTTTGGTCGCACCACTCGTCGCCGCGGCGGCGGTGAAGCCCAAGCGTGGGCGCGCGGCCAAGCCGAATCAGTGACCGGAACGTCGCGGCGGTATCGTTTCCTGCGACTATTGTCCACAGGTAAGACAACCGAAAAAAGACCACAAGTCAAAAATCTCAAAGGGCCCCGGAAGAGCGCTTGCCAACCGGCCGCCCCCGGTGTACGCAGTTCAAGTGCGACAGCAACCAGCAGGCGCTCTTGACCTTCGTCATCGCAAACAACGACATGCAAACCTCGACGACCCGCCTGCCCTCCCGTACGAAGGGGAGCCCCCGCTCACACCTGAGCTGGCTGAGATACCGGTCCGGCCGAATACGACGGGTCACGCCGGGCCGATCTTCAGCTGCGCGATTGGGGCACGGTGCCGGCCGACCGGAAATCGACTCGGCCAAGCGCGATGCGGCCGCCGGGCGTCCGTTGATCTCGACATCTGCAATCGCGACCGCCTTACCAAGCGAGGCGAACGCGTTTGAGAACGTCCTTCCGACCCCAACTACCCGCGAGGTCGGCATCTGAAAGGTGGGGAGTGGCAGCATGGCGTCGATTTCATGGAATGAGGTGCGGGAGCGGGCGCTCAAGTTCTCGCGGACTTGGGGTGCCGCTGTCTCCGAGCGTGCGGATAAGCAGACGTTCTGGAACGAGTTCTTCGAGGTCTTCGGCCTGCTGCGCCGGTCGGTTGCGAGCTTCGAGGAGCCCGTCGTCAACATCAGGGGCCACTACGGCGCTATCGACTTGTTTTGGCCTGGGGTGCTCCTCGTCGAGCACAAGAGCGCCGGGAAGAAGCTGAACGAAGCCAGTTCGCAAGCCTTCGAGTATGTCCGCGATTTGCTCCGCGAGGGCCGCGGCGAGGAGGTCCCGCGGTACATCGTGGTCTCCGACTTCGCGAACTTCGCCCTCTACGATCTTGAGCCCGAAGACCAGCGCGATTTGCCGCTCTTCGACACCGGGCGGCCGTACAACCTCACGATCTTCCCACTCATCGACCTGCACAAGCACGTCCGAGATTTCGCCTTCGTTCGGGGTGAAAAGCCCCTGCGCCTCGACCCCGAGAACCCTGCGAACTTGGTCGCCACCCAGCTTCTCGCGGACTTGCACGACGCTCTCGAGACGGCTGGGTACTCTGGGCACGCGCTTGAACGCTACCTGGTGCGCATCCTGTTCTGCCTCTTCGCAGAGGACACGGGGATCTTCGAGCCTCAGCTCTTCACGCAGTACATCAAGCTCCACAGCAAGGCGGACGGGTCCGACCTGGGCCGTGTCCTCGCAGAGCTTTTCGAGGTCCTCGACTCCGACCCCGATAGGGGCGAACGGATGCGCGGCTTGGACGAGGACTTGGCTGCCTTTCCATACGTGAACGGCGCCCTGTTCAAAGAGCGCCTGCGCAGCGTCGCGTTCAATCGAGACCTGCGAGATGCCCTGTTCAAGTGCTGCAACTTCCTCTGGGCGAAGATTAGCCCAGCCGTGTTTGGAAGCCTCTTCCAGAATGTCATGGGCAAGGGCGAAGAAGGCAAGAGGGAGCGCCGCAATCTCGGTGCCCACTACACCTCTGAACGCGACATCATGAAGGTCCTCCGGGGCCTGTTTCTGGACGAGCTGCGGACCAAGCTGGATGGCGCCCTTGCAGACCGCTCGACTCGGCGAACCGAGCGCCTGCGCGACTTCCAAACTGAACTGCGCCGCTTGCGGGTCTTGGACCCGGCGTGCGGCTGCGGGAATTTCCTTATCCTCGCGTACCGCGAGATCAGACGCCTGGAGACCGAGGCGCTGGTCGCGCTCTATTCGACGAAGCTTGGTGGCCGAGAACTGCACCTGAACGTGCGTGAGCTGGCACAAGTGGACGTGGATCAGTTCTACGGCATCGAGATTCAAGAATGGCCCGCGCGTATCGCCGAGATGGGTCTTTGGCTGACAGACCACCAATGCAACTTGGAGTTGGCGGAGGCACTGGGCCAACGATTCAACCGACTACCGCTCCGCGCGACGCCGACCATCCGGGTTGCGAATGCACTCAGGCTCGACTGGCGGGGGGTTCTCGCGCCTAGCGACGACGTTATCATCCTTGGAAACCCGCCGTTCGTTGGGAAGAAGGAGCAAAGGGCCGCGCAGAAGGACGACATCGCCTCAGTGTGGGGGAAAGGCGCGGTTGGTGCTGGCGTCCTCGACTACGTCACATGCTGGTACCACAAAGCCACCGAGTACATCCATGACAGCAGGATCCGGGTTGGCTTTGTGTCGCCCAACTCGATTTCTCAGGGCGAGCAGGTCGGTGTGCTGTGGGCCAAGCTCCTTCCCCAGGGCGTGAAGATCCACTTCGCTCACACCACGTTCGCGTGGCAAAGCGAGGCACGCGGCAAGGCCCATGTCCATGTTGTCATCATCGGCTTTGGCGCCTTCGACACGGCGCACAAGACGATTTTTGAGTACGACTCACCAAATGGCGAACCTCACCCGCTGCCAGCGAACAACATCAACCCCTATCTGGCCGACGCATCCGACATCCTCATCGGGAAGCGCACGAAGCCGCTCGATGGCGCCCCCAAGATTAACTACGGCAGCATGATGATCGACAAGCCGCGGGACGCTGGCGACGCTGAAGGCCTCATCATCACTGAGGAAGAGCGCGGCATTCTTCTCGCGGAATGCCCGCGTCTGAAGTCCTACATCAGGAAACTCGTCGGCGGCGACGAGTACATCAACGGAAACGTGCGTTGGTGTCTCTGGCTCGTCAACGCCCCCCCTACATTGCTGCGGGAGAGTCCACGCCTGCATGCGCGCATTGAGCGCGTGCGGAAATTCCGCGCAAGTTCTGGGCGACCGCAGACGAACGAGCTGGCGAAGACTCCGACGCTTTTCGGCGAGATTCGCCAACCCTCCACGAAATACCTGATCATCCCGAAGGTTTCCTCTGAGACTCGCAGTTACATCCCAGTTGGGTTCCTACAACCAGATATTATCGCAAGTGGCAGTGCGCTCATCATCCCGGGAGCATCTAACTATCACTTCGGCATCATATCTTCAGCCATGCACAATGCTTGGATGCGGTGCGTCGGAGGACGCCTGGAGAGTCGCTACCAGTACTCCAGTCAAATCGTCTACAACAACTTTCCGTGGCCAACAGAGCCCTCAAACAAGAACGTCGAAGCAGTGGAGAATGCGGCACAGGCCGTCTTGGACACCCGCGCTGGCTTTCCGGCCTCTTCGTTGGCCGACCTGTACGATCCACTGGCCATGCCAGCCACCCTGACGAAGGCCCACGCGGCCCTAGACCGAGCGGTTGACCGCTGCTACCGGGCGGAGAAGTTCCTGAGCGAGCGGGCCCGGGTAGATTACCTCTTCGGCCTTTATGAGCGGTTGACCGCCCCAATCGTGGCCGCCGCAGCGGCCAAGCCGCACCGCGGGCGCGCCAGCCCCAGCTAGAATCTGGGCAGGACGAGTCGGCCAATGTCGGATCCGCCGGGGTTTCGGCAGGACAAGCACCGCAAGAGGGCGGCTGCCTAATGCACGAGGTCTAACACGGTGCTGCAGCAGATGTCTCTGACGGGGCCGAGGGCCCCGCCACCATCTCGTCGAGGCGAGCTTCGAGTTCGGCGAAGGTGAGTTCAAACGGTCGGGGCATGGTCGCTCTCGGTCCTCGATGTCTGGCGCCGGGGCGCGCTGACGCCAGCGAGCACCTTGCTCACCGCGTCGTCGAACAGGACAGCGCTTGCAGTCACGATGATGCCCTTCTCGGCGATGCGGAGCTTGACCTCGACAGGGGAGTCCGAGGGCCAGCGGCCAGCGAGCGCCCTTGTTGCCGATCTGGCCACGAGCCCGGAGGCGATGCACCGAACGTCGCCGATTCTGACCTTCACGCCACCGGCAGCAACTGCCGCGATGTCCTTCCGGAGCTGCTCGCTGAAGGCGAGCGATGGGCCGAACAAACCAAGCTCGCCGTTGTCGTCCGGCGGCGCACCGCAGCGGCAGACAAAAACGGAATCGAGGACAGACGAATTCGTGCCAGAGATATGGAGCGAGGCCGACATCTCTGCGGCGGCCGGCAAGACCCCCGAACAGCAGAGGCCCGCGTCGAGCATCGCCACGACCAACGGTGCGTAGGCCGCCGGGTCGTTGTGGTGGAAGGTGAACACGAACGGGCGGTTGGGTTTCAGCCCCCGGGCGAACCGCGAGAATATCGCCGATAGTGCGGCAGTGAACTGCTCAATACCCCTGCCCTGATTCGCGTTCCCCGTGGCCTCATGCGTTGACCGTGTCGTACTCCCGCTGAAGGCAGCGGTGTCGGTGCCCACCGCCGACCGGAGCCAGACGTAGCAGAAGTCAATCAGCTCCGCGTACTGTACGTTGGCGAAGTAGGGCGGATCGGTGAACACACCATCCAAGGAATTCGGAGCGATCAATGCGTCCTGAGCCGGCCCGCAACGCAGCACCACGGCTTTCTCCCCCACCTCGTCCTTCCGTGGCGCTCGGGGTGCCGCGACGCCGATGGTTTCGCCCGGCATGGGGACGAATTCCTTCCGTCCATTGGACACCCGGACCTCGAACGGGCTAGTGCAGTAGTCCTTCGCTCGCCGGTACTTCTCGACAAAGTGCCGGAACCCACCCGATCCCACATGGGGGATCCCGAGCGGGTTGTTTTCACACTGCACCAACCCCACCGGGAAGCCGTGCACGCTGAAAATGTCCTGGCACTTCAGCGCGTAGGTGTCGTACCGGCAAAGCATGTTGTTGTAGCGAAGGATGTCGCTGAAGACCGTGAGCAGGGCGTCGCGAACCTCGCCATCGCATCCGCTGAGGATGGCCGCACGTAGGAGCCCGAGGACGAGTAGCTGCCGTGGACCGAATGACGGAAGCGGCGGATGCCGAGAACGCCTCGACATCCATGGACGCGAACGCGCGGCTCACGAGCCAGTACGACATCGGGTTGATGTCGTAGCCCAAGACGCTGAAGCCGAGGCGCGACGCCTCGTAGAGACTCGTCCCGCCTCCCATGAAGGGGTCGCCGATGACGCCGTGCAGGCACTGCGGCCGCCAGTAGGCATCCGCGAGAGGCCCGGACCCGAACTCGCTCAGGAGCAGGGCACGGAACAGGGTACCCGGTCGGCGGGCGAACCACTTGTGGATGCCGATGACCGGGCGGTAGTTCTGCTGGATCTGCTTTTCGCGGAGCGCCAAGCCCGCTGCGAACGTCGCGTCGAACGACATCTCAAGACGGCGCTGGGTCGGGGTCGGTGTCGCGGGGAGCTTCGTCATCGTGGCGGGCCTCGTCTGCCCTCTACCATGCGCGATCAGGGCCCAGCAAGGGGCCTCATCAAAGCGACCGCCGCGGCGAGACGATCTTCATCGACGCCCGAGAGTTGGGCGCGATGGTGGACCGCACGCACCGCGAGCTGACCGACGATGACCTCGCCAAGATCGCCGGCGCCTACCACGCATGGCGGGGTGACAATGGGAGCCGCCCGTACGCTGACGTGCCCGGATTCGCGCGATCAGCCTCGATAGAGGACATCCGCAACCACAAGTACAACCTAGTGCCTGGCCGGTACGTTGGCTTCGCCGAGCGACCCGGCACGTCGTGGGATCGTTCGCAGCTCCAAGCTGAACTCGAAGAGATCCTCGGCCGTTTCGGACAGGCCGACAACGCGTCGCAGTCGGCACTCAAGATCCTGCAGGAGCTTCTCCATGGCTGAGCCGTACCTGATTTGCCCCTCATCCTGGCACAGAACCACACTCGAGCCGGACCCGAAAGGTGAGGTCATCGTCCGCGTGGAGAGCGGCGGCACTCCGAGTACAAAGGTCGAGGAGTACTGGGATGGCGACGTTCCTTGGCTGACGCCCAAAGAAATCACCGGTTTCTCCGATGGCCTCTTTGTCTCTCGAACCGAGAGATCAATCACACAGCTCGGTCTTTCGAGTTCCGCGGCGAAGCTCATGCCGTCTGGAACCGTAATGCTCAGCAAGCGAGCGCCGGTAGGGGCTGTCGCAGTCAACGCAGTTCCGATGGCCACGAATCAGGGCTTCCTCAACTTCAGATGCGGACAACGAATGCGCCCGCTGTACCTCGCGTTTTGGCTGAGGGCCAACAAGCCGTACTTGGACAAGGTCGCGAACGGGTCCACGTACCCCGAACTCTATCAGAACGACCTGTTCGAGTTCGAGATCTCCGTCCCGCCCCTTGAACTTCAGGACCAGATCCTCGACGCACTCAGCGCCCTGCAATTTGCCGCACTCCTCGGTCTACCGCTCGAGCAGTCGGTCACTGTTCCAGAGCAGATGGTCGCGATGCAGGAACAGAACCGTCGGCTGTCTCACATCCGCGACCAGATCCTCCCGCTCCTCCTTGCCGGCACCTTTGATGTTTCCTCGATCTCCGCCCACGTCGAACGAGCTGCACTATGACCACTTCGCTGCCGACTCTTTGCGGTACGAACGCCTGCCGTCGCGCTTCGGATCATTGTGGGAACCATGACCCCGCACAGCGCAGTGTCCTGCATGACCTGCACGATGCCGAAACGGTCGCCCGGAGA
>DYSB01000118.1 GCA_020726405.1 Acetofilamentum sp.
GGCTCAGCGACCACTCAAAGTCTTACGTATGGCGGAGTCTGCTACGTAATCGGGACTTTTTTTGCCGCCGGCCTTGACCGGCCGCCCATCGCACGCTACTATTCAACCGCATTAGTCAATTGATTAAATCGGATGCCCACATGAGCAGTGCCCCTGCCGGAGCGATCGACAAGCCGGTTCACTCATCCGCAAAGCCGGTCCTGCCCGAGCACCTGAGTCAGCCGGATCCGGAGAGTCCGGCCGGGCGCATCTATCTGGCAGCCCGGAGCTGCTTCGCCAGGCAGGGTTTCAAGGGTGCCACCACCCGGGGCATCGCCGAGGCCGCGGGCGTGAACCAGGCCCTCGTCCACTACTACTTCGGCAGCAAGGCCGCGCTCTACCGGCGCGTGCTGGGTGTCGAGATCCGACAGATCCTGCTGTACCAGACCGAGGGCCGGTTGGGGGCCATGCCCCTGAACGAATTGCTGGTCGGCTTCCCGGGCCGTCTGGTGGGCTGGTTCCGCCAGCATCCGGAGGTCGCCAGCCTGCTGCGCAGCGAGATCGGTGCGGGCGGCCGGGGCCTGCAGGAGATCATCCTGGAACTGGGCGTCCACGGTCCGCTGGGCATCCGGCGCCAGGCCAACGCCATGCAGCGGGCGCACACGCCGGCCGGGGCCCTGGACCTGCCAGTGGACCACGTGCTGGCCTGCATCCTCTCCCTCAGCTACGGCATGATCCTCATCGCCCCGCTGCTGGAGACGGTCATCCGGCTGGATCTTACCCGCGACAATCAGTGGAAGGGCTTGCAGGCCAGCCTGGAGCAGTTGCTGCTCCACGGTCTGAGTCCCAAGGAGAGCGCATGAGAACCCCCATCCGCCCGGCCGGACTCCTGCTGGCCCTGGCCCTTGTGGCCGCGTGCGATGCCCGAGCCGAAGGGCCTCCCAACGGGCTGAACCTGCCCAATTTCCTGCAGATGGCCTGGTCGACAAACCAGCGGCCGGCCGCGGCGCGCAGCGAGCTGGAGGCGGCGCTGGCCGCCCGGGCACAGGCGCGGGCCCTGCGCGGTCCCACCCTCGGCCTGGAGGTGGCGGGGGGCTGGGTCAGCCGGACCCAATCCCTGGAGATGCCCGGCCGGAGCATCGAGTTCGGCGACGGCAGCAGCGTGGACGCCGCGCTGCAGGCCGGCTGGACCGTGTACGCCGGTGGCGCGCTGGAGGCCAGTGAGCGCCGTGCCGCCAGCGAGGCACAGGCCCGACGCGAGGAGCAGATCGCGGACAGCCTGCGCCTCTCCGCCGAGCTGCGGGCCGCCTTCCTCTCCGCCCTGGCCGCCGAATCCGTCCGGGCGGCGGCGGAGCTGGGCGTGTCACGTCTGGAGCGCCTGCAGGGCGAGGTGAACACGTGCCTGGCCGCGGGCACCACCGGCGAAGAAGCCATGCTGTTGGTGGAGAGCCGGTTGGCCCGGGCCCGCCAGGAGTTCGCGCTGCGCGACGGCGACGCGCGTGCCGCGCGACTGGAACTGGGGGCGCTCATCGGCAAGCCGGGGGCGATCGTGATTCCCGCCGGGGAGCTGGAGACGCCGCTGGAGGGCGTCGAGGCGGGGGCCCGGCGTCCGGCGACGCTCTCCGCCCTGGATGCCCGGCTGCGGGCCGGCGAGGCCTTGGTGGGCCAGCTGGGTGCTTGGCGCCGGCCCCGGGTGGAGGCGGGGGCCGGCTGGCATCTGGCCCGGCCCGGCGTGGATCCCGTCAGCAACGACTGGATGGGCTACGCCAGCGCCAGCCTGCGCGTGAAGTGGAGTCTGTGGGACAATCGGCTGGGGCAGCTGCGCCAGGCGGAGGCGCGCAGTCAGCGACGGTCCCTGGAGCATCGTCTGCGCGAGGCCGAGCGCGAGACCGGCAGCCTGCTGGAGCGCTGCCGCGAATGGGTGGGCGCCGCCCTGAATGCTTGGGACGAGGCCGTGATCCGCGAGGTGCTGGAGACACGTCGGCAGGGACTGGTGGAGGCCCGCTGGCGCCAGGGCATGGCCACGGAACGGGACTGGCTGGACGCCCAGGACGACCTGCGCCAGGCCCAGTTGGAGCGCGCCCTGGGCGCGGCCCGGCTGCGGCTGGCGGAGAACCGTCTGCTGCAGGCCATGGGACGCTGAGTGAAACAGATGAGGTGTCGGATGGACAGGACCGTCACGCCGCGGAATCGGCTGAGTGAAAGCGCCGCAATCCTGCTGGGGCTGGTGCTCCTGCTGGCTGCTACGGGCTGCGGGCTGCGCCGGGCACCCGCAAATCCCTCGGGTACGCTGGAGGCGGATGAGATCCGCCTGTCCACAGCCCTCGCCGGACGCGTGCTGGAGTTGCGTGTGACCGAAGGCGACAGCGTGCGGGCGGGGGACACCCTCCTGGTGCTGGACGCTTCGCTGCCGCGCCTGCAGCGCGCCCAGAGTGCCGCCGGCCTGGTGACGCTGGATGCCCGCCGGCAGCGGGTGGAGGCGCAGATCCTGGAGAGCCGGGCCGGGCTGCGTCTGAGCGAGAGCACGCTGGCTCGCGTGCAGGCCCTGCGCCAGGCGGGCAGCGCCACCGAGCAGCAGTTGGACGAGTCCCGCAGCCAGCAGGAGCAGGCCCGAGCGCGACTGGCAGGACTGGGGCACGAGCGCGAGGCTTTGCTGGCGGAGCGACAGTCTCTGGAGGCGGCCCTGGCCGTGCAGGACCGCCAGCTGCGCGACACTGTGCTGCTGGCGCCCTCGCCTGGCCGCGTGCTGGAGCGCTACACCATGCCCGGCGAGTGGCTCAACCCGGGGCAATCAGCCCTCCTGCTGGCGGACCTGCGCCAGCTGGATCTGCGCTTCTATCTGGCGGAGATGGGGCTGTCCCGCATCCAGCTGGGCCAGGAGCTGCAGGTGCGGGTGGATGCCTGGCCGGACGAGATTTTCCACGGCCGCGTGGTCTGGATCGCCTCCGAGGCCGAATTCACGCCCAAGAACACCCAGACCCGCGAAGCGCGCGCGCAACTGGTCTACGCCGCCCGTCTGGCGCTGGACAATCCCGCCGGCCGGCTGATGGTGGGCATGCCGGCGGAGGTCCTGCCGGAGGGTGGCGACAAGTGAGCCCCGTGCTCGAGTTGACCGGCCTGGCCCGCGCCTACGAGGGCCGGCCCGCCCTGCGCGAGCTCAGCCTCACACTGGAGGCCGGGCACACATTGGGGCTGATCGGTCCCGACGGGGCCGGCAAGACCACGGCCATGCGCATCGCCTGCGGCCTGCTCACCCCCGACCAGGGCTCGGCCAAGGTGGCGGGCCTGGACTGTCTCACCCAGGCACGGCAGATGCGCGCCCTGTTGGGTTACATGCCCCAGCGCTTCAGCCTCTATCCCGACCTGACGGTGGACGAGAATCTGCGCTTCTTCGCCGAGCTGCACGGCATCACGGCCGCGGAGCGCCACATACGCCGCGAGAAGCTGCTGGCCTTCAGCCGGCTGGAGCCCTTCGTCAAGCGCCGGGCCGGACACCTCTCCGGCGGAATGAAGCAGAAGCTGGCCTTGGCCTGCACGCTGATCCACGAGCCGCGCCTGCTCATCCTGGACGAACCCACCACGGGCGTCGACCCCGTCAGCCGGCAGGAATTCTGGGCCCTGCTGGGCGAGCTGGCAAGCGGAGGCATGGCGCTCTGGATCAGCACGCCCTACATGGACGAGGCCCTGCGCTGCGACGAGGTGCAACTTCTCCATCTGGGCCGCGTCATCGCCCAGGGGCCACCCGCCGAGATCGCCCGCGCCTTCCCGCGCCGCATCCTGCGCTTTCCGGGCCTGGCGCCGGCGGCGCTCACTCCGCTGTTGGCCGGCCTGAGTGGAGTGACCGTGCACCGCTTCGGGCACGACCTGCACGTGGTGTGTGACACAGCCCAGGAGGATGCTCTGCGGGAGCGGGCCCAATCCGCCGGCCTGGAGGTTGAGAGCGAGGAACCTGGCCTGGAGGACGCCTTCTTCGAGCTGGTGGCGGTTGCGGAGCTGGCCGCATGAGTTCCGTGAACCATACCGGCCGGGCCGTCCAGGCAGAGCAGCTCAGCCGCCGTTTCGGCGATTTCACCGCTGTGGACGGCCTCTCACTGACAGTGGAGCAGGGAGAGATCTTCGGCTTCCTGGGCGCCAACGGCGCGGGTAAAACCACGGCCATCCGCATGTTCTGCGGCCTGCTGGCCCCCAGTGCCGGTGAAGCCTGGGTGGACGGGCTGTCCATCCGCACCCAGTCCGAGGAGATCAAGCGGCGCATCGGCTACATGAGCCAGCGCTTCGGCCTCTATGACGACCTGAGCGTCCGGGAGAACCTGGAGTTCTACGGCGGCATCTACGGCCTCGGGCAAGCCGAGATCCATTCCCGGGGCGAGGCGCTGCTCGCGCGGCTGGATCTGGCGGAGTGGGGCACCCGGCGCACAGGCTCGCTGCCGCTGGGCTACAAGCAGCGGTTGGCCCTGGGCGTGGCCATCCTGCACCGGCCGCGCATCCTGTTCCTGGACGAACCCACGGGCGGCGTGGATCCGGTGGCCCGACGCGCATTCTGGGACCTGATCTACGAAGTGGCGGCCGATGGCACCACGGTCTTTGTCACGACGCACTACATGGATGAGGCGGAGTACTGCGGCCGGGTCTCCATCATGACGGCCGGACGCATCGCGGCGCTGGATCGGCCGGCGGTGCTCAAGGCCCAGTGGGGCGCCAAGGACATGCAGGCCGTCTTCCTGCGGGTGGTGTCCGCATGAAGTTTTTCGCCGGTCAAGCTGCCGCAGGCTCCGCGCACTGGACAATCCCGTCGCTGACAGATGGGCTGGACAGGGCGCACGTGGGCCGGGCAGCCGCTAGTCTCCATTGTCAGGCTGCGGCCACGCTCGTCTCCAGTACCCCCAATTTCGGGGGGGGATACGGGGATCATTTTCCGATTTCCGCAGTGCCCCGGGTGGGTGGGGGGTGGCGGGAGGGCCGACCGTCCACCAAACGGATCAGTACAAAGACTGATCATGATTCGCGGGTCGCCGGCCCGCAGCCAGCCTATGGTCAGGCTTGGATTCGCGCCGAAATTCGCACCAAGATCGAAGCCGATTGTCCGAAGACCTTGCAGGGCGTACTTGGGAACTGGGCACGCGAGTCCCAAAAACGATTGGCCGGACTGGTTGCTGGAGTCTGCTCAGGGCTCTTGTCCGACTGGCGGCCAGCGGCTGGAGGCGCCCGATGAAGCGCGTGTTGGCCGTCGCCGTCAAGGAATTCCTCCACATCCTGCGCGATCCGCGCAGCCTGGCCGTGGCCCTGGCAATGCCGCTGATCATGATCCTGCTCTACGGCTACGCCATCGACATGGAGCTGCGCGATCTGCCCATCGCCGTGCTGGACCAGGACCACGGCGCCGGCTCGCGGGCCTTGCTGGAGGACGTGACCTCCAGCGGCTTCATCCGCGTGACACATCAGCTGGAATCACGGGCGGAGATCGAGCCGGGCTTTCGCCAGGGCCGCTTCCTGGCCGCGCTGGTCATTCCCGCCGGCCACGCGCGCCTGCTGGGCCAATCCCGCCCCGCTCCCGTCCAGCTGGTGGTGGATGGCGCGGACGGTTCGACGGCCGCCACCGTGGCCGCCTACCTGGAACAGGCCGTCCAACTGCACAACCAGCGCACGGGCCAGAGCCGCGGCCGGCCAATCGTCCCCGCGCTGGCCGTGGTGCCCCGCACCTGGTTCAATCCCCAGCGGGTGAGCGCGCACTTCATTGTCCCAGGGCTGGCCGCCATCGTGCTGATCATGATCTGCGCCCTGCTGACCAGCATCTCCATCGTCCGCGAGCGCGAAACCGGCACGCTGGAGCAGATGCTCACCGCGCCCGTGCGGCCGCTGCAGGTGATCCTGGGCAAGCTCCAGCCCTACCTGCTCATCGGCGCGCTGGACACCATCATGATCTTTGCCGTGGGCCGACTGGTCTTCCACGTGCCCATGGATGGCTCCTGGCTGGCGCTGGCCGGCTACACGCTGCTCTACCTCTGGGTGGCCCTGGGGCTGGGACTGCTGATCTCCGCGGTGACACGGACCCAGCAGACGGCCATGATGGTGGCCCTGGTGGTCACGCTTTTGCCCACCATGCTGCTCTCGGGCTTCATCTTTTCCCACGCCAGCATGCCCTTGCCCCTGCAGGTGGTGGGGCATCTGATTCCGGCCACCTGGTACCTGCGGATCATCCGTGGCGTGATGCTGGCCGGCGTGAACAGCTGGCCCCTGGAGGCCGGGGTGCTGGCCGGGATGGGCCTGCTGGTGACCGGGCTGGCCCTGCGACGCTTCCGCTCACGGCTGAACGAATAGGAGAGGGCATGGGACCCACGGGCCGACTGGTGCAGAAGGAATTCCGGCAGATCTTCCGGGGTCCCATGATGCTGCGCCTGATTCTCATCATGCCGATCATCCAGCTCTTCGTGCTGGGCTACGCTGTCAGCCTGGATCTGAAGGGCGTGCGGATGAGCGTGCTGGATCCGGAGCCTGGTCCACTCACCCGCCGGCTGGCACGCGTGGTCTGGGAGACGGAGACCTTCCGCCCCGGTCCACCCGTGGGCAGTCCCGGGCAGGCCGAGGAACTGCTGGTCCAGGGCCGCACCGACCTGGTGCTGCGCTTTCCGCGCGGGCTGGAACAGGACCTCGAGCGGGGGCGGGCCAGCCTGGGCGTGATCCTGGACGGCCGCAATTCCGCCCAGGCCGGACAGGCGCTGGCCCAGGTCCAGGCAATCCTGCGGCAGGAGGAGCAGCGTATCCGGGCGGAGCGCCGCGGCGCGGATCCCGCTCGCTCCGGCGTGCAAGTCTCTACGCTCTTCCTCTACAACCCGGAGCTTGTAAGCAAGCACCAAATGGTCCCGGCCATCGTGGTGGTGCTGATCACCGTGATCTCCGCCATGCTGACCGGCATGACCGTGGTGCGCGAGAAGGAGCTGGGAACGCTGGAACAGCTGTTGGTGAGTCCGCTCACGCCCCGGCAGCTCGTGCTCGGCAAGACCATTCCGCTGGCCGTGCTCGCCTTCGGTGAGCTGCTGCTGGCCGCCACCGTGGCCGTACTGTGGTACAAGCTGCCGCTGGAAGGCTCCATCGTGCTGCTGGCGGCGGCCGTCTTCCTCTATCTTCTGGTCACGCTGGGCGGTGGCCTGCTGGCCTCCACCGTCTCCTCCACGCAGCAGCAGGCCATCTTCACGGTCTGGTTCTTCCTGGTCTTCGGCATCCTGCTCTCGGGCTTCTTCTTTCCCGTGGCCAACATGCCGCAGGCGCTGCGCTGGCTCACCTGGCTCAACCCCATGCGCTTCGTGATCGAGATCGTGCGCGGCATCTTTCTCAAGGGTTCGGGCCTCACGGATCTTTGGATCCAGTTGCTGATGCTGGGCGTCCATGGTGGCGGAATGTTCGGGCTGGCGCTCTGGCGCTTCCGCAAGCGGATTGCCTGAGCGATGTTGGCGGATCCCAAGAAAGGAGCGCCGATGCAAGCCCTGACCCGCGATTCCCTGGCCGCCGCCCTGCGCGAGCTGCCGCGCCTGGATCCGGCCTTCGGGTCCTGGCTGGCCCTGGTGGAGGCGCCTGTGCTGCCGCCGCGCCAATCGCCCTTCCAGTGTCTGGCGGATGCCGTGCTCAGCCAGCAGGTCTCCGGCGCCGCCGCGGAGACCATTTGCCGGCGCACCTTCGCGCTCTGCGCCGATCCGGCCAACCCGGCCGCCGCGGACATCCGCCGCCTGTGTGACACGGAGGCGGGCCGCCTGATCCTGCGCGGCGCCGGCGTATCCCCCCAGAAGCTCGGCTACCTGAACGCCCTGGCGCACGCCTTCAGCGGCGGGCCGCTCGATGCCTTCCCCTTCGCCCGGCGCAGCGACGACGAAATCATTACGGCGTTGACGGCAGTCAAGGGCATCGGCCGCTGGACGGCGGAGATGTTCCTGATTTTCGGACTCCGCCGCCCGGACGTGTTTTCTCCCGGCGATCTTGGCCTGCGCAAGGGCGTGGCACGCCTGCACGCTCTCGACGACCTCAGCCCCGCCGAGTGTGCCGCTCGCGCCGAGGCCTGGAAGCCCTGGCGCAGCGTGGCCAGCCTGGTACTGTGGCGCGTGGCACACTGGAAGGAATGAGGGAGAGGAACGCCCTCATGGCCCATCACACGCTGAAATCCGGCTACCACAGTCTGGCTGAGCGACTCAACCGCTTTCCCCAGGGGGCGCCGCCCACGGCGCGGCTCTTCCAGATCCTGCGCCTGCTGGTCAGCGAGCGTGAGGCCGGGCTGGTGGCGCAGCTCCCCATCAAACCCTTTCGTGCGGACCAGGCCGCCCGCTGTTGGAAGCTCCCGCTGGCCGAGGCCCGCCAGGTGCTCGACAAGCTGGCGGGACGGGCAATCCTGGTGGATTTCGAGCAGGAAGGCGGAACGCGCTACGCCCTGCCGCCGCCTGCCGCCGCCCATGGCGGGCTTCTTCGAGTTCTCACTGATGCGCGTGCGCGGGGATCTGGACCAGGCGGCGCTGAGTGAACTCTTCCACCAATACCTCAACGTGGAGGAGGACTTCGTCCGCGAGCTGTTCACCCGCGGAGAGACCCAGCTGGGCCGAGTGTTTGTCAGCGAACCCGCACTCTCGGAGGACAACGCCCTGCACGTGCTTGATTACGAACGGGCCAGCGAGGTGGTGCGGACGGCCCGCCACCGTGGAGTGGGACTCTGCTACTGCCGGCACAAGATGCAGATGTCCAGGGCCGCGCCTGCTGCTGCGAAGCCCTGATCGCCGCACGCCGCTTCGCCATCCTCCACCCGGTCCACACCACGAATTTCATCCCGCAGCAACCCGGCGCGGACTGCACAGGCTGCGGCAAGTGTGTCCAGGCCTGTCCGGTGGAGTCGCTCGCGCTGGTGTCCGCCAACGACCCGCATCAACCCAAGCGCCGCAGGGCCCGCCTGGACGAGGAGACCTGCCTGGGCTGCGGCGTCTGCGTGCGGGCCTGCCCGCAGGGTGCCCTGCGGCTGCGCTCGGAGTTGAACGGGTGACCGACCGGGTCCGTCACCGCCACGGTGTC
>DYSB01000119.1 GCA_020726405.1 Acetofilamentum sp.
GTGGCGGAGTGACGGGCCCGCCGATCACCACGCGCCACCCGTCGGCGATCTGGCACCCCGCACCTCCCGGCCCAAACTTGGATCCCCCTTGGGCCATGGCTATATTGCGCGCCACGTATTCCAGGATCGGACACCGCCTGTGCAACGCTTGCCCCTTTTCAGCGCCCTGGTCGCCTGCCTGCTTCCGGCCGTGCTGCTCACTTCCTGCGACGAATCGGAGAGCACCCTGGGCGGTCGGCCCGGCGGTCAGGCCATTTCCTTGACGGATTCCGTCCAGGTGGGCGCGCTGAGCGCCTTCCACCTGCCCCAGAGTCTGGTGGCCGCCGCCCGCCACGTGGTGGGGCGCAGCGACAGTCTGGGGCTGGAGTCCGTGCTGCTGCTGCGGCTGGACTACACGCCATATGAGGAATGGACCGATCCGCCGGAGGGGATGCCCGCGATCCAGCTGTCTTTCAAGATGGATCACACAGAAGCCTTGACCTGGTTCCCCCAGCTCAGCACGACGGCGCCGGAGCCCGGCGAGTCGGCCAGGTACATCGACCTGGACGTGCTGCTGCTGCGCGACAGCGCGGGCTACGAAGACGTGGGTTGGGAGGACTACTTCAGCGACACGCTGCTCACCCAGTCCGTGCTGGACCGGATCTCTTTCCGCATCAGCGACGCCGACACGGCCTTCGGGGACGATTCGGATCCGCTGACCGGGCGGCGCACCTACCGCGGCCTGCCCCCGTGGTGGTTCCAGCACGCGGACACCACGGCCCGCTGGCTGATGGTGCGTGCGGCCGCCGGGCAGCAGGGCTTCATGCCCGTCTTGGGCGCGGGCTACACCAGCCTGCTGCGGCCCGGAGTGCGCTTCGCCAGCCAGCAGATCGACACGCTCTATGTGGACAACGTGGCCGTGCCGGATACCAGTTTCGACACTACGTTCGTGGCGGCCACCTGGCAGACCAGCCTGGTGCGGGACACGGCCCATCCGCCGCGGCCCTCGCTCTCCACGGGCTGGGCGGGCCAGGTCTTCACGGTCTTGCCGGCTTTTCCGCCCCATCCCGACAGCAGCCTCTACGACCCGCTGACCTCGAGCCTGGTGGAGGCCTGGCTGAAGGTGCCGCTGGGCCTGCCCGGCTTCAACCTGGCGGGCACCAAGGTCAACCTCTATGCCGTCGGAGTCGGGGATTCCGCCGGCGTGGACGTGGAGTCCGACCAGCTGATCGCCTCGGACTTCGCCGACGATTCCACCCAGGTGCTGACCTTCAACCTGACCTCGCACCTGCGCCGGGTCTGGGTGGAGGACGACACGCTGCACAACACGGATCCCATCCCGCTAGTGCTGAAAATCGATGACTACAACCTGCTGCAGCTGCGCCAGTTGCGCCTGGCCGACCCGGCCCTGGAGCGGCCGCGGCTGGTCTATTCGCTCTCCCAGGCGCCGGAAGGCTGGGTGAGACCATGAACGTGCCGCGACGCTCTCTCTGGCTGGGCCTGGGCTTGCTGCTGCTGCCACCGGCCCGGGCCGTGGGGCCGCTCACCCAGGCCCCGTGGGGCGAACCGCTCTGGGCGGGCTCCGCGGCGGAACTGGGCCGCGGCGGAGCCGGACTGGCCTTGCTGGATTCCTCCCGCCTCTCGCTCAGCAACCCGGCCCTCTTCCACTCCGGCCGCCTGACCCGCTTCATGACGGGCTTCGGGCTGACACGCTCGCGCGTCGAGGCCGGCGGGCTGTCCGAACTCATGAGCGCGGGGCATTTCGACTCCCAGGCCCTGGGCGTCCCGCTGCTCTGGCAGGACCTGCATGCGGGCTTCATCCTCAATCCGCTGACAAGCATGGATTACCTCCAGGCCGAGCGTCAGACCGACAGCGCGGGCCGGGAATACGTCAGCTCGCTGAAAGGCGGCGGCGGTCTCAGCCGGGCGGGCCTGGTGTTCTCCCGGGCCTGGGGAGGACGGCTGCGCACCGGATTGGACCTGGGCGTGGTGTTCGGCAGCGTGCTTGAGGAGTGGAAGCACTTCTATCCCGAATCGGCTCCGCCCTACGACAGCTGGGTCGAGCAGCGCCGCTCGCTGTTGGGCTTCCAGCCCAAGTTCGGCTTGCACTGGCTGGCGCGGCCGGGGCTGGGCCTGGGCCTGACCTTCACGCTGCCCACCCAGGGCGATCTGACGGTGGACGTGGAGAACCCGGGCAACGGCGTGGATGACGAGGTGCTCTCGCAGCGCGTGGACCTGCCGGGCGAGGCGGCCCTGGGGCTGGCTTGGCGCCGGGGCGGGCTGGACTGGCTGCTGGACTTGCGCATGCAGGACTGGAGCGACGTGCCGCTCGGCCTGACGAACCTGCCGGCCCAGGCCCGGGAGGACCGGCCGCTGGGCTTGGCCCTGGGCGTGGAACTGCCCGCACTGGCGGATTTCAACGCCCCCTGGCCGCGGCGCGTGAGCTGGCGCGCCGGCCTGCGCCGCGAGGAGTGGTACACGCGGCAGGAAGTGGCGGCAGGGCGCTGGGCGGACTTGAGCACGCTCATGGTCACGCTGGGTGCGGGCGTGCCTCTCAAGGCCGGCGGCACGTGGCTGGACCTGGCGCTGGAGGCGGGCCGCACGGGCAGCGGGGAATCCGGCGCTCTGCAGGAGGATTTCGTCCGGCTGCGGTTGGGCCTCAGCGCCCGCGACCTCTGGTTCCTGCGCCCGACCTATTGATCCGAATCACAAACCGACTGACTGTGGAGGAGTACCGTCATGCGCCACCTTCTGCCCCTGCTGGTGGGTGTCCTGCTGCTGTGTTCGGCCTGCAACCAGGCCTATCAGACCACCCAGGCGCCGGCGCCCAAGTCCAGCGAGGCCCTCAGTGAAGAGCAGCTCCAGGCCCGCGAACTGGAGATGAAGAAAGCGCTCAGTTTCGCCCACGAGTACTACAAACAGGGCAACTACGCGGAAGCCAAGTCCTATTACCTGAAAGCTATCGCGCTGGATGACGACAAGACGCTGGCCCCGCATCTCAAGCGCCTGGCCACCTGCTACAGCAGCCTGGGCAACGCCGATTCGGCCCGCGTGATCCTGCGCCAGGCCATCGAGTTGCAGCCCGACTCCTGGTACGAGCACCGCACCTTGGGCTCGCTGCTGATGGCCTCCGGTGAGAAAGAGGCCGCCTTCGCCGAGTTCCAGGCCGCCGCGGCCCTCAAGTCCGACGACTGGGAATCCCATCGCGACATGATGCGCATGCTCAAGGACAAGGCCGCCGAGGCCGAAGGCATCACGGGCTGGGACTCCGTGATCGCCGAGCTGGACCAGCTGATCGCCCTGCGCCCCGAGGACCAGGAATGGGGCAAGTTGAAGGACGAGATCCTCTCCGCGCACTACGATCCCGAGGAGTTGATCGCTTCCCTGCGCCAGAACCACCAGCAGTTCCCGGACGACGTCAAGATCACCCAGAAACTGGCCACGGCGCTGGTGGAGTTCGCCACCCCCGAGAGCTATCGCGAGGCTCTGCCCCTGCTGGACGGGCTGATTGCCGCCCAGCCCGAGCAGGTCCGCTTCCTGGATTTGAAGGCCACGGCGCTGGAGGGTCTGGGACGGATCGAGGAGGCCGCCGGTCTGCTGGCCAAGCTCTTCGAGCTGAAGCCTGGCCAGACCGAGATCCCGGCCCGGATCGGCGAGCTCTATTTAAGCCAGAACAACCTGCGCCAGGCTCGGCGCTGGGCCCTCAAGAGCAAGGCCAGTTTCCCGGGGTACGGCAAGGGCGGCCTGCTGCTGGGCCGCGTCTGCGAAGCCGCGGTGGACGCGTGTGCGGGCAAGGACCTGACCTTCGACGACAAGCTGGTCTACGGGCTGGCCGCCAAGGAATACGACGCGATCAGCGATCCCGCCGCCAAGGGCCAGGCCCGTCAGCGCCGCCAGGCTCTGGAGGAGGTGCTGCCCTCCGCCGAAGACCGCTTTTTCAACAAGTACGACCAACCGCGCAAGGACTGCTACAAGTGGCTCCTGGAGTAGTGGGCCTGGCCGCGGACCACGCGGCCTGGGAACTCAAGCGCGCACTGGCCGCCCGCCTGCACGCCCTGGGCTGGACGGTGCGCGACTTCGGCACGCACGGCCCGGCCGCCTGCGATTATCCCGACGTGGTGGTGCCCTGCGCCCAGGCCCTGGCCCGCGGCGAGTTGGACTTGGCCGTGGTGGCCTGCGGTTCGGGCATCGGCGCCTCGATCAGCGCCAACAAGGTGCAGGGCGTGCGCGCGGCCCTCTGCCTGGAACTGGAGCAGGCCCGTCTGTCCCGGCGCCACAACGACGCGCGCTGCCTGGCGTTGGCCGCCCGCCTGCGCGACGAGGAGCAGAACCTCGCGCTGCTGGAGGCCTGGCTGGCGGAGGACTTCGAGGGTGGCCGCCACGAGCGGCGCATCCGGCGCCTCCACGAACTGACCCAATGCTAGAGGTTGTCCCATGTCGATCCTGAGCCAACGCGATCCGGAGGTCTGGAACCTGCAAGTGGCGGAATTGGCCCGCCAGCGCGGAACCCTGGAGATGATCGCCAGCGAGAATTTCACCTCCCGGGCGGTGCTGGAGGCCCAGGGCGGCGTGATGACCAACAAGTACGCCGAGGGCTATCCGGGCAAGCGCTACTACGGCGGCTGCGAGTGCGTGGACGGCGTGGAGGACCTGGCCCGGGAGCGCGCGCGCCGGCTCTTCGACTGCGACTACGCCAATGTCCAGCCCCACTCGGGCAGCCAGGCCAACATGGCCGTCTACATGAGTTTCATCCAGCCCGGCGACACCGTGCTGGGGATGGACCTGGCCCACGGCGGGCATCTGACCCACGGCTCGCCTGTCAACTTCTCGGGCCGGCTCTACCATTTCGTCTCCTACGGCGTGCAGCGCGCGACGGGCCGCATCGACTACGATCAGCTGGCCCAGCGGGCCCGCGAACACAAGCCGCGGATGATCGTGGCCGGCGCCAGCGCCTACCCGCGCGAGATCGATTTCGCCCGCATCCGGGCCGTCGCCGACGAGGTGGAGGCCTTCTTGTTCGTGGACATGGCGCACATCGCCGGCCTGGTGGCCGTGGGCGAGCACGTCAGCCCGCTGCCCCACGCCCACGTGGTGGCCTCCACCACTCACAAGACCCTGCGCGGCCCGCGTGGCGGCCTGATCTTGATGGGCAAAGACTACGACAACATTCATGGGGACGTGGCCGCCAAGAGCGGGCGCGTCAAGCAGCAGGGTGAGATCGTCGACAGCATCGTGATGCCTGGCGTGCAGGGCGGACCGCTCATGCACGTGATCGCCGCCAAGGCCGTGGCTTTCGGCGAGTGCCTGGAGCCGGAGTTCGCCGTCTACATCCGCCAGGTGAAGGCCAACGCCCGCGCGCTGGCTGAGGGCCTGGTGGAGTTGGGCTACCAGCTGGTCTCCGGCGGCACCGACAACCACCTGTTGCTGGTGGATCTCACCGCCAAGGAGATCAGCGGCAAGGCTGCGGAGAAAGCCCTCGAAGAGGCCGGCATCACGGTGAACAAGAACATGGTGCCGTTCGACGAGCGCAGCCCGCTGATCACTTCGGGCATCCGCATCGGCACGCCGGCCCTGACCTCGCGCGGAATGAACGAGGACGCCATGCGGACCATCGCCGGTCTGATCCACCGCGGCATCCGCTCCGCCAAGGATCCCCAGGAGTTGGCCCGGATCCGCGCCGAAGCCGCCGAGCTGGCCGCCGCCCATCCCCTTTATCCCGGCCTATGAGGTGCCCGGCGTGCGGCCATGACGAGGACCGAGTGCTGGACAGCCGGCCCGCCCGCGACGGCGCGGCCATCCGGCGCCGGCGGGAGTGCAGTTCGTGCCAGACCCGCTTCACCACATGGGAGTACATCGAGGGCACCCAGCTGACGGTGGTGAAGACCGATGGCGGCCGCGAGGTCTACTCCCGGGCCAAGCTCGCCCGCGGGCTGGAGCGGGCCCTGGTCAAGCGCTCCCACACCGAGGAACAGATCCGCGAGCTGGTGGCCCGGATCGAGCGGGCCATCCTGGCCAGCGGCGCCGCCACCGGGGAGATCAGCTCCAGCGAACTGGGGGAGATCGTGCTCGAGGAACTGCGCTCCTTCGACGAAGTGGGCTACATCCGCTTCGCCTCCGTCTACCGCCGCTTCCAGGACGTGCGCGAATTCGTCCAGGAACTCAAAGTCTTCGATTGAAGCGATGCTGAACCTGCGCCCGCGTCGGGGCCTTGCGCTGCCGCACCGAGAACTCGAGGTCTGGCCGGCGCTTCCCGCCCCACCCTCCCGACTCCTGCTGCCCCTGCGGCATGGCCGGCTGGACCAGTCGGAGCCCGTGGTGCGTCCGGGCCAGCGCGTGGCGGCCGGCGAGCCGCTCTCCCGGCCCCTGGGTCTGGCGGCCCGCGTGGTCTGCAGCCCGCTGGCCGGCCGGGTCCGCCGCGTGGATGTGCTGTCCGTGGTCCATCCACCATTGCGGGACGGCAGCACGCGCGGCGCGCTGCCCGTGCCCTGCGTCGAGTTGGACGAACTGGTCGCGCCCTCCCTGGAGGAGTGCGCGGACTGGCAGCAGCTGGAGCGGCCCGGCCTGCTCGAGCGTCTACGGCCCTGGGGCCTGACGGGCTCCGAGGGCCTGCCGCTGGATCTGGAGTTGGAGCTGTTGCCCGGGGAGGCCCGGCTGCTGGTGCTGGGCGTGGCCCCGGCCCAGGCCCTGCAGGACTCCCTGCTGGAGCAGGCCCCCGCCGCCCTGGCTCGGGCGGTGACCGCGCTCTGCCGCCTGCACGCCTTTCGTGAACTGCTGCTGGCCTGCCCGCCCGGACATACCGAGGCCCGCCGGCGCTGGCTGGCCCTGCTGGAGCCCATCCTGCCCGTGCACTGCGTCATGCTGCGCCAGGGGCATCCCTGGGATCAGCCGCGGCTGGCGGCCCTGGCCCTGGGCCGGCCGCTACCATCCCCGCGCCGGCCGCTGGCTGCCCAGGGGCTGCTGGCCCTGACTCTAGACCAGCTGGCCGCGCTGGAACTGCGCCTTGCCACAGGCCTGCCGCTGCCGCCGCTGGCCTGCCAGCTGGACGAACTGACCGAGCCCCACGGCTTGCCCCAGCCCCGCAGCTGCCGCGTGCTGCGCGCCTGGCCGGGCACGCTTCTGGCCGAGCTGGAGCCTGCGCTGCCCCTGACCGGCGAGTGGCTGGTGGCGGGTTCGGCCCTGGAGGGCTCGCCCCTGCTGGAAGGCGGGATGCCGCTGCTGCCCGGTCACACGCTGCTCAGCCGCCTGCCCCGCCTGAAAACCTCGGAGGCGGAGGAGGCCTGCATCCACTGCGGCCAGTGCCTGGACATTTGCCCCGTCCGGCTGGCGCCCATCCGTCTGGTGCGCCTGGCGGGGGAGGAGCGGCTGGAGGAGGCCCGGGGTCTGGGCCTGGAGCACTGCGTGCATTGCGGACTCTGCAGCTGGATCTGCCCCAGTCGCGTGGAACTGGAGGACGGCTTGCGTCGGGCCCGCCAGCGTCTGCGGGAGGCCCGTCATGGCGGCTGAGATCCATCTCCTGGGACCAGTTCCCCTGCTGCGGCGTCCGGCGCGCACGGGCAGCCTGATGTGGCGCGTGGTGCTGGCCCTGCTGCCGGCAGCCCTGCTGGGCGTTGTGGCCTACGGGCCCGAGGCGGCCTGGATGCTGGCGGCCTGCCTGAGCGGCGCCTGGCTGATGGAGGCGCTGGCCGGCGGGTTGCGCAGACGCTCCACGCTCAAGGACGGCAGCGCCCTGCTGACGGGCTTGCTGCTGGCCCTGACCCTGCCGCCGGCTCTGGCGCCGGGCTGGGCTTTCCTGGGCGGCGTGCTGGCCATCCTGCTGGGCAAGCAGGTCTTCGGCGGACTGGGACGCAATCCGCTCAACCCGGCGCTGCTGGGCCGCTTGCTGCTCTCGTTGCTGGCTCCCGGCGCCCTGGAACTGGGCCTGCGCCAGCCCTTCGGCTGGCAGGGCGGGTCCTGGCTGACGCGTGCAGCCACGGCGGCGGCGGATCCACTGCACGTGCTCTGGGAGACCCGCCGCGTGCTGGACCAGGCGCTGGCAGGCCTGACTCTCAACGTGCCCGCGGACTGGCCCCCGGGCCTGGACCGGCTGGACCTGATCCAGCATGCCCAGGAGATTCTATCCCAGGCAGGTCCGGGCCAGGTGTTCTGGGCCCGGCTGCCCGGCCTGCTGGGCGAGGTCTCGATCCTGGCCCTCCTGCCCGGGCTGGTCTGGCTGTTCACGGCCCGGCTGGTGGACTGGCGCGTGCCCGCCGCCGGGCTGATCTTCCTGCCCCTGGGTTTCCTGCTGGCTTCGAGCGGGGCCGGCGGCCACTGGCTGCCCCTGGCCCTGGCCCTGCGCGGCACCAGCCTGCTGCTCGTGCTGTGTGTGTTGGCCTCGGATCCGGTGACCTCGCCGCTGGGCCAGGGCGCCAAGTTCCTCTTCGGGCTGTTGGTGGCGGCGGCCGCGCTGCTGGCGCTGCAGTTCAGCCCCCAGGCCGGCGGGCTGTTCTGGGTCCTGCTGCCGGCCAACCTGCTCACGCCCTGGCTGGACCGCCTGCTGCTGCCGGGAGGTCCGCGATGAGAGCGCCGCTCCTGGCCCTGCAGGCCGCGCTGCTGGGCCCCGCCCTGCTGCTGGGGCCGGATCCCGTGCTTTGGGGCACCCTGCTCCTGCTGCTGCCGCTCAACGCCCTGGCCCTGGCCTACCCGGGCTGCCGCGTGCGCTGGAGCGAGCCCTGCGGCGCCTGGTGGCTGCTGGGCCTGCTGGTGCTGGCGCCGCTGGAGGCCGTCCTGCTGCGCGCGGGCTGCCGGCTGACCGGGCTGGACCCGGACCTACCGGTCCTCGTGCTCTGTCTGCTGCTGCTCACCCATGGACCCGCCCTGCTCCTGCTGCTGGCCCGCGAACCGGGGGAGCGGGCCGCCCGCCGGGCCCTGGGCATCCAGGCGGCCTTCTGGCTGCCCCTGCCGCTGGCCGGGCTCTTCCTGGTGGGGCGCCTGGAGGCCCTGGCCGATCTGGCCCTGCGCGCGGCAGGCGGCGG
>DYSB01000120.1 GCA_020726405.1 Acetofilamentum sp.
CCGGCCATGGCTGGCATTCTGCCACGACTAGTCATCCCCGGCGGACAAATGACTTTAGGGAAAGGCTTGCCGGTCAATCAGAAGCCTGTGGCGCGAACCTTCAGAGAGGTTTCGGCATCGGACTTGCTATCAGCTGTCCCGAACCCTTGAACTCCACGCATCGCACGCGGAGGCACACACGCACAACCGGCCTGTCCCCCAGGCCGGTTTCTTGTGCCCGCCCGGATCCTGATCCAAAAACTTGACATGGGAGCCGCGCCGCGGCGCTGAAATCCTGCGTCGCTGAGCCGACTGGACAGGGTCCGCAGAGAGGACCGGAAAGTTGGATTTTTGCGGGAACCTGAATAGGATAATTTTCTGTTCAGCCGCGGCTCCCCAACGCCTTTGGGCGGGTGGGGGGAGGTGGGAGGGCGCAACTCGACTGAAAACAGAACAGCCTTCAATGCCCTGATCTCGCCGATTCCCCCTTCCCCGAAAAACCGCACATTGTCTCCATCACACACCAGCAAGCGACCAGGAGGACCACATGTTCAAGGAATTTCGGCAGTTCGCCATGCGTGGCAACGTGGTGGACATGGCCGTGGGTATCATCATCGGCGGTGCCTTCGGCACCATCGTCAAGAGCCTGGTGGACGACATGATCATGCCACCCATCGGCCTGGTCCTGGGCGGCGTTGATTTCTCCAACATTTTCCTGACCCTGAAGGATGGAAGCCTGCCGGCCCCCTACGCCTCCCTGGCCGCCGCGCAGACCGCCGGCGCGGTCACCGTGAACCTGGGAGTGTTCCTCAACGCCGTGATCAGCTTCCTCATCGTGGCATTCGCCGTGTTCCTGCTCATCAAGAGCGTCAACCGCCTGCAGCGCGAGGAGGCCCCGGCCCCCGCCGTCCCCGCCACCAAGGAATGCCCGCATTGCTGCGGCACCGTGCCCCTCAAGGCCACACGCTGCCCGCAGTGCACGTCCAACCTGTAGCCGCTGGCCGAGTTGCCGGGCCGGGACTCACAGGCGCGCCTCAAGGTGCCGCAACTGCTCCAGCAGCTCCGCTGGACAGATGAAGTCGAAGCGTCCGACCCGGCACTCCACGCTCCGGGCGTGGGCCAGCCGGCGGAACGACTCAATGGGCAGCCAGATGTCGAGGCGCGTGACGGGCTGGCTGGGCACCTCAATGCCCGCCAGCTCCACCTCATCGAACAGGAAGCGCACCCCATCCACCAGCGCCACCAATTCCGCCCGCATGCTACGTGTGAACATGGGTTTGTCCGCACTCAAGGTGAACAGCACGCGCTTGAGCGACTGTGGTCGCAGGTGCTTGCCCTGGTGGAACACGCTAAAGCGGAGCTCGCCCAGGGCGGCCACGTGGTCCCCGCTCAGCTCCAGCACATAGGTGGGGGTCATCAGGCTGCCCAGGTCCTCGAAGCGGTCGTAGACGGGCACCAGCAGCGACGGGCTCTCCTGTGCCCGGCCGGGCAGACCGGCGGCGCACATGCCCAGACACAGCCACAACCAAGCGAGTGGACGGATGCACGGATTCACGGGATCCTCAAGCTGGGGTGAACGGGGGAAGGTCCGGAAAAAACGTAAAGTTGGAGCCGGGAACACGCAACCGAATTTTCCTGGTGGTGGCCCGGCTTGGAATCGACATCTTAGGCCAACCTAAGCGCAGGGATTGAACTTCGATGCAGGACCTCTCCGCCCGATCCGACACCCGGCGCATCCAGCGGGAGTTGAAGACCGTCCACGCCATGTTGCAACTCTTTTGCCGCCGCCGGCACGGCGCCACGACTCTTTGTGTGGAGTGCGCGCCGCTCTGGGACTATGCCCGGGCCCGGGTGGAGGCCTGTCCCTTCTGCCCGGACAAGCCCACCTGCGTCAATTGCCCGGTCCACTGCTACAAGCCTGAAATGCGTGAACGGATCCGCCGCGTGATGCGCTACGCCGGGCCGCGCATGCTCTGGCGCCACCCCTGGCTGGCGCTCCTGCACCTCTGGGACGGACGGCAGGACCGGCAGCGTGAGTCCCTGCAGCGCCGCGCCGCCGGGACCTCAGGCCCGGAGCGCGCCGGGCGCGCCTGAGACCGGGCGGCGACGGGCGTCTGCCCGAACTTCGTCACCTTGAGGCCGGAAGCCCATTCTCCGCCCCGCGTCCCCAGGCGCGCCGGGCGGTTCCAACCGGACGTGCCCCGCGCATCCGAATCCACCTCCGCCGGGCCGGTCACGGAGGATCAGACAACCAAGGAACGACCCATGTCCTTCACATCCCTGCACCTCCACGCCTCCCTGCTCAAGGCCATCAAGGAGGCCGGCTTCATCCGCCCCACGCCGATCCAGACGGAAGCCATCCCGCCCGCCCTGGCCGGCCAGGATCTGCTGGCCTGCGCCATGACCGGCAGCGGCAAGACGGCCGCCTTCCTGCTGCCCATCATGCACCAGCTCATCGACAAGCCCCGGCGCACCACGCGCGCTCTGGTGCTGACTCCCACGCGCGAACTGGCCGCGCAGATCCTCGAGGACTTCAACACCCTGGCCGTGCACACGCCCCTGAGCGGGGCCGCTGTGTTCGGTGGCGTGGGGATGGGGCCGCAGGAGCACGCCTTCCGCACCGGCGTGGACCTGCTGGTGGCCACACCCGGCCGCCTGCTGGACCACTTCCGCGCGCCCTATGCCCGGCTGGCCGGGCTGGAATTCCTGGTGCTGGACGAGGCGGACCGCATGTTGGACATGGGCTTCCTTCCGGACATCCGGCGCGTGTTGACCCACCTGCCCAGCCGGCGCCAGACCCTGTTCTTCTCCGCCACCATGCCCGGCCCCATCGGCCTGCTCAGCCGCGATATGCTCAAGAACCCGGCGCTGATCAACCTGCAGCGCCAGGCCGCGCCGGCCGTGGGTATCACCCAGGCCATCTATCCCGTGCCCCAGGACCTGAAGGGCCTGCTCTTCCTGGAACTGCTGCAGCGCGGCGAACTGCGCGATGCCCTGGTCTTCACACGCACCAAGCACCGGGCCGACCGGCTGGCCAACTTCCTCGAGAAGAATGGCGTCGTGGCCGACCGCATCCACGGCAACCGCTCCCAGGCCCAGCGCACGGCCACCCTGGCCGCTTTCAAGGCCGGCCAGACCCGGATTCTGGTGGCGACGGACATCGTGGCCCGCGGCATCGACATCAGCGAGTTGGGCCACGTGGTGAACTTCGACGTGCCCGTGGTGCCCGAGGACTACATCCACCGGGTGGGCCGCACGGCGCGCGCCGAGGCCACGGGCGACGCCTTCACCTTCGTCTCGCCGGAGGAGGAGGGCGACCTGCGGCGCATCGAGGGCGCGGTGGGCAAGCGCCTGCCCCGCGTCGTGCTGCCGGACTTCGATTACAAGGCCAGCCAGGGCGAGAAGCTCGAGGTGCCGCTGGCCGAGCGCATCGCCAAGATCCGGGCCGAGAAAGCCGCGGCCCGGGAGCGGTCCAAGGAGAAGGAGTACCGGCGCCAGCAGCTGGCGCTGGCCACCGAGGAGCGCGCCCGGCAAAAGCTCGATGAGCAGTCCGCGCGCGCGGCGTCCGGCAGCTCGCGCAAACCGGGCATGAAAGTCACGGTGCTGGGCAGCTCGCACCCGCTGGGGGCGACCCCCACCAGGCCTCAGTCGCGGCCAGTGTCCAAGCCAGCGACCACGCAATCCGCCTCCCGGCCGCCGGCCAGGCCCGCCGGCCGCTCGGCCACCTCGAGCTCCACGCCCGCCCACGGCAGCGCCCGCCCGACCGGCGCCCCGCCCCAGGGCGAGGGCGCGCGCACCCGGCCCAAGCGCCGGCGGCGCCGCTCCACGGGCGGCGGACAGGGCCAGAGCTAGCTCCAGCCCCATGCCCAGCACCGCCCTGGAGATCCTGCGCACCGTCTACGGCTACCCGGAATTCCGCGCCCGTCAGGCGGAGATCATCGCGCAGCTGGTGGAGGGCGGCGATGCCCTGGCCATCATGCCCACGGGCGGCGGCAAGTCCCTCTGCTACCAGATTCCCGCCCTGCTGCGCGCCGGTACGGGCGTGGTGGTCTCGCCCCTCATCGCCCTGATGCAGGACCAGGTGAGCGCCCTGCACCAGCTGGGGCTGCGCGCCGCCTTCCTCAATTCCAGCCTGTCCGCCGCCGAGGCACGCGCGGTGGAGCTGCGGCTGCTGGGTGGCGGGCTGGACCTGCTTTACGTGGCGCCCGAGCGCCTGCTGCAGGAGCGCACGCTGGCCCTGCTGGTGCAGGTGGCCCGCGGGGGCGGGATCGCGCTATTCGCCATCGACGAGGCGCACTGCGTCTCCCAGTGGGGCCACGACTTCCGCCCGGACTACCTGCAACTGGCTCAGTTGGCCGCGCGCTTCCCACAGGTGCCGCGCCTGGCCTGCACGGCCACGGCCGACGAGCGCACGCGCGCCGAGATCTTGTCCAACCTGCGCCTGCAGGCGGGCCGGGTCTTCATCAGCGGCTTCGACCGGCCCAACATCCGCTATCGAGTGGCGCCCAAGGACCAGGCCCAGCAGCAGTTGTTGGATTTCCTGCGGCGCGAACACGCCGGTGAGGCGGGAATCGTCTACTGCCTCTCCCGCAAGAAGACGGAGCAGACGGCTGCGGCCCTGGCCGGCAAGGGCCTGCCCGCCCTGCCCTACCACGCCGGCCTGGACGCCGCCGTACGGCGCCGCCACCAGGAGCGCTTCCTGCGCGAGGACGGGCTGGTGGTTTGCGCCACCATCGCCTTCGGGATGGGGATCGATAAACCCAATGTGCGCTTCGTGGCCCATTTGGACCTGCCCAAATCCATCGAGGGCTACTATCAGGAGACCGGCCGCGCCGGCCGCGACGGCCTGCCGGCGGACGCCTGGCTGCTCTACGGCCTGCAGGACGTGGTGCTGCTGCGCGGCCTGATCGAGCAAGGCGAGGGCGACGAGGCCCAGCGCCGACGCAACCGCCAGCAGCTGGACACCATGCTGGGCTACTGCGAAGACACGGGCTGCCGGCGCCAGGCCCTGCTGGCCCACTTCGGCGAGATCCTGCCTGAGCCCTGCGGCAACTGCGACAACTGCCTGGACCCGCCCGCCAGCTGGGACGCCACGGTGGCGGCGCAGAAGGCGCTCTCCTGCGTGGCGCGCACGGGCCAGCGCTTCGGCGTCCAACACCTGGTGGACGTGCTGCGTGGTACGGCCAGCGAGCGCGTACGCAGCCTGGGCCACGCGGGCTTGAGCGTGTTCGGCATCGGCCTGGAATTGGAGCCTGCCGGCTGGCGGGCCGTGTTCCGCCAGCTCCTGGCGCGGCGCCTGCTGGACCTGGACCCCGCGGGTTTCGGCGGTCTGTGCTTGACGGCAGCGGCCCGACCGGTCCTGAGCGGCGACCAGCGCCTGCGCCTGCGCCAAGACGCGCCCGCAGCCAAGGGTCGGGTGCGTTCCGCCCGGGGCCTGGAAGCCCTGCGGGCCGAGTGGGCCGCCGCCCCGCCCCGCGCACGCGCGCTACCCGCCAGCCGCCCGGCCACTCCTCTCCCGCAGGGCGAAACCCGGCTGGAGAGCGACGGCGAACCCGATCCCGCCGCCCTGGACCTGTTCCAGCGCCTGCGCGCCCTGCGCCGCCGGCTGGCCGAGGAGCAGGGCGTGCCGCCCTACGTGATCTTCCACGACCGCGTGCTGGCCGCGCTGGCTGGCCGGCGTCCCGCCAACGCGGAGGAACTGCTCCAGGTGAGCGGCGTGGGCCAGGCCAAGCTCGAGCGCTACGGCGCGGCCTTCCTGGAGGAGATCCGCTCCGCCGGCGCCTGAACCCATGGCCCAGGCGTAGCGGCCGTCAACCCAGCGCGGAATTGTCTACGTTGCGCCTGGAAGCGAAGCCTGTGACACAACCTATTCCCGGAGGCAGGATGCGCGGCAGGTTGTGGATGGTGACAACGGGCCTGGCGCTGCTGGCCCTGGGCGCCGGCGGACGTTGCGGGGAGGGCCCGGATGCGCCGGCGGATCGCCTGCTGGGTACCTGGATCAGCGATGACTATCTGTCCGGACAGGAAGAAGAAGCTGATGAGTTCGACGAGTTCGCACTGGATGAACCCGTCAGTTGGCTGCGCTTCGAAGCGCAGGGCCCATGGTGGATTTTTGAGCGGGACGAAGTGGGAGGGGACTGTCGGCATGTGAGTCTGCCCTGGGCGGCCAGCGGGGACAGCCTCTGGCAGCCCGGCCACCCGGACCGTCGCTACGCCTGGAGCTTAAGTCCGGACCAGGAATTGGTGCTGACGGGCCGCGATGGCCGCAGTCGCAGCTTCCTGCCGGCCCCCGACGCACCCGACACCAGCGAGTGTCCCCGCGACGGCCTGATTCTGCTGGGTTGGTAGTCGCTCGTAGTTGCTGGCAAAAGCAAGCAGCCTATCTCTGCATCGAATGAGAAGGGCCGGAACCTCGCAAGGTCCCGGCCCTTTGTTGTCTACAAGTGTGGGCAGGACTGCTGCGCGTGCAGCGCGCCTGCTGCTTACAGCAGCGCGTCCGCTGCTACTGCAGCGCGTCCACCACGGCGTTCCAGCTGGCGCTGGGGCGCATGGCGCGCGTGGTCTTCGCCGCGTCCGGATGGTAGTAGCCGCCCAGGTCCACCGGGGCGCCCTGGGCCGCGGCCAGCTCCGCCAGAATGACGGCCTCCTGCTCGGTCAACTGGGCGGCCACGGGCGCGAAGCGCGCCTGCAGGGCGGCGTCCCGGGTTTGCCCGGCCAGCGCCCGCGCCCAGTAGAGGCACAGGTAGAAGTGGCTGCCGCGATTGTCCAGCTCGTTCACCCGGCGCGAGGGCGATTTGCGGTTCTCCAACACCTGACCGATGGCCTCGTTCAGGGCGTCCGCCAGCACCTGGGCCCGCGGGTTGCCGGACTTGCCGGCGATGTCCTCCAGCGAGACCGCCAGGGCCAGGAACTCGCCCAGGCTGTCCCAGCGCAGATGACCCTCCTTGACGAACTGCTGCACGTGCTTGGGCGCGCTGCCGCCGGCGCCGGTCTCGTAGAGCCCGCCCCCCGCCAGCAGCGGAACGATGGAGAGCATCTTGGCGCTGGTGCCCAGTTCGAGGATCGGGAACAGGTCGGTGAGGTAATCGCGCAGCACGTTGCCCGTGACGCTGATGGTGTCCTGACCGGCGCGGGCGCGCTCCATGGAGAGTTGGATGGCCGCCACCGGCGGCAGGATGCGGATGTCCATGCCCGCGGTGTCGTGTCCGGGCAGATAGGCCTTGATCTTGGCGATCAGGTTGGCGTCGTGGGCGCGCTGTTCGTCCAGCCAGAAAATGGCCGGCGAACCCGTCGCCCGGGCGCGGGAGACCGCCAGGCGCACCCAGTCGCGGATGGGCGCGTCCTTGGCCTGGCAGGCGCGCCAGATGTCCCCCTCCTCCACGGCGTGCTCGATCAGTGTGGCGCCGGCGGCGTTCACCACCCGCACGCTGCCCGGGGCGGCGATGCGGAAGGTCTTGTCGTGGCTGCCGTATTCCTCGGCCTTCTGCGCCATCAGGCCGACGTTGCAGACGTTGCCCATGGTGCTGACGTTGAAGGCGCCGTGGGCCTTGCAGTCCTCGATCACGGCCTGGTAGATCGTGGCGTAGCAGCGGTCGGGGATCAGGCACTTGGTGTCGTGCAGTTTGCCATCCGGCCCCCACATCTGGCCGCTGTCACGGATCACCGGCGGCATGGAGGCGTCAATGATGATGTCGCTGGGCACGTGCAGGTTGGTGATGCCCTTGTCCGAGTCCACCATGGCCAGTGGCGGGCGGGTGGCGTAGACGGCCTGGATATCCAACTCGATGGCCGCGCGCTGGGCCTCGGGCAGCTTCTGCAGCTTGGCGTAGACGTCGCCCAGGCCGTAGCCCGCGTCCACGCCCAACTCGGCGAAGACCGCCGCGTATTTTTCGAAGACGGGCTTGTAGTACTCCTCCACGCAGTAGCCGAACATGATGGGATCGGAGATCTTCATCATCGTGGCCTTGAGGTGCAGCGAGAGCAACACGCCCTGGCGCTGGGCGTCCTCGATCTGCGCCGCGTAGAAGGCGCGCAGCGCGCGCCGACTCATCACAGTGGCGTCCAGCACCTCGTCTGCCAGAAGGGCCAGCTTGTCCTTGAGCACCGTGACACGTCCGTCCGCGGCCACGTGCTCGATGCGCACGGTGTCCGCCGCGGGCAGCACGACCGACCGCTCATTGCCGTAGAAATCCCCGCTCTCCATGTGGGCCACGTGGGTCTGGGAGTCGGCACTCCAGGGGCTGAGCTTGTGCGGATTCTTCTGGGCGTACTCCTTGACCACCTTGGCCACCCGGCGGTCGCTGTTGCCCTCGCGCAGCACGGGGTTGACGGCGCTGCCCAGCACCTTGGCATAGCGGGCCTTGACCTCCTGTTCCTCAGCCGTGGCCGGGCTCTCCGGATAGTCGGGCACGGCGAAGCCCTGGACCTGCAGCTCGCGGATGGCCTCTTTCAACTGGGGAATGGACGCGCTGACGTTGGGCAGTTTGATGATGTTGGCCTCCGGCCGCTGGGCCAGCGCGCCCAGTTCGGCCAGATCGTCGGCCTGGCGCTGCTCCGGACGCAGGCGCTCCGGAAAGGAGGCCAGGATGCGCCCGGCCACGGAGATGTCGCGCGTCTCCACCACCACGTCGGCGGCCCGGGTGAAGGCGTTCACCACCGGGAGCAGCGAGTAGGTGGCCAGCATGGGAGCTTCGTCGGTGTAGGTGTAGATGATCTTGGCGGAGGACATCGTCAGACCTTTCTATGCATGGATTGGGAGTCGTACGTCCACGAGGCGGGTGACCATCGGACGCCCCGACCTGGCTGCGTGGACGGACCTGAGAGTAGCAATTACGTCCTTGACACCCCATGGCCAAGGTGTCGGGAAAGGGGTCGGGCCAAGTCCGCGCCCTCCTCGGCGGCCAGGCGAGGACTCCGGCGGTGTCAGGGCCTGTGAATCAATTGGAGCCTCAAGTTCAATCAACCTCGCACTGACGGA
>DYSB01000121.1 GCA_020726405.1 Acetofilamentum sp.
CCCCGTGCTGAGTGACGCAGAGCTGGACGCCCGGCTCAGCCCCGCGCAGGTGGACGAGGCCGAGGGCGACGGGCGCGCCCTGGCGCGGCTGTTGAAAATCCTCAAGGTGCTGCGCAGTCCGGAGGGCTGTCCCTGGGACCGCGAGCAGACGCCGGAGAGCCTGCGGCCCTACCTGCTGGAGGAGTGCCACGAGGTACTGGCGGCCATCGACTCGGGATCCGCCGAGGAGCTCTGCGAAGAGCTGGGCGACCTCTGCCTGCACGTGGCCTTCCAGGCCGAGCTGGCCGAGGAGAGCGGGAGCTTCCGCCTGAGCGACTCGCTGACGCAGATCTCCCAGAAGCTGGTGCGCCGCCATCCGCACGTGTTCGGGGAGGCGGCCGCAGCGGACGCCCGGGAGGTGGAGCGGCTCTGGGAGCGGGTCAAGGCCCAGGAGCAGGACTCGTCTGGCGCGCGCCGGGAGTCCATCCTGGACGGGCTGCCGGCCACGCTGCCCGGGTTGCTGCGCGCCCAGCGGATCCAGGAGAAGGTGGCGGGCGTGGGCTTCGAATGGCCGGCGGCCGCCGGCGCGCTGCAGAAGCTCGAGGAGGAGTACGGCGAGTTCCGCCACGCCCTGGCCAGCGGCGCGCTGCGCGACGCGGAGGCCGAGTTCGGCGACTTCCTGTTCTCCGTGGTCAACGTGGCCCGCTACCTGGGCGTGCAACCCGAGGACGCCCTGCGGCGCACCAACGACAAGTTCATCCGCCGCTTCCGGGATGTGGAACGCCGCCTGCGCGCGGCCGGCGGCGACATCGCACGGACGGATCTGGCTGCGCTGGACTCGCTCTGGGAGGCGGTGAAGGCCGACGAGCGACGCCCTGCGGACGACGGCCGGGCCCGCTGAGTCAGGTTCACGCCGGACCATTCACGGCTTGAACCTGCGCTCCCGCATGACTAGCTTGCCCGTGCACCCAAGGATGGGCCGCTCGGCCCATGACGAACCCACCCAGCTCCAGGAGCAGGCATGTACAATTACACCGTGACCAAGGATTGTGAATCCATGGACCGTCGCTTTCACCTGCGCTGCGGCGAGCAGGTCTATGGAAACGGCAACTTCGTCGGGAAGGTGGGCGTGCTCAAGGACGGCGTCTGGGATCTGGTGGACCGGGAGGCCCTGCAGCGCATCCGCTCCGGCCAGGATCGCCGCCAGGGCGACGGCGACCGCCGCCTCGGGGAGGATCGGCGCGACTTCTGAGGCCCCTGCCTGACTGGACTCCGCTCTCGTCGGGGTCGCCGAACCCGCGCGCTGGGCGGCTTCGCGACGAGAGCGGATGCGAAGATTTCGCATTTTTCCCTTGACTGCCTGAAAACGCCCTTTCTACCTTGGCCCTACCAGAGGGCCGCAACAGCGTTTCGGCTGTTTGTCACACAACCTGTTCATGGAGGATCCGATGGCCAAGACGACGAAGGAAGTGAAGCCCGCGACGAAGGAGACCAAGCCTCCGTTCAACAAGGGCGACCTGATCGAATTTGTTGCCAAGCAGACCAACCTTCCCAAGATCCAAGCCAAGACGGCCGTGGAAGCCGTGCTGGACGGCATCAAGAAAAACGCCAAGCGGGACGTGCGTCTGGTGGGCTTCGGCTCGTTCTCCGTGGTCAAGCGCAAGGCGCGGAAGGGCTTCAATCCCAAGACTGGGATGAAAATGGACATCAAGCCCTCCAAGACCGTCAAGTTCCGTCCCGGCCAGGCCTTCAAGACCAGCGTCTGAGACGCGGTTTTTTCCTGACAGATCAGCCCCGCTTCCCGGCGGGGCTTTTCTTTTGCCGGGCTCCCGCAGGCCCGCCGAAGGGCCGCGAACTTGCATCATCCTCGGGGTCATGCTACACTCGTGGCCTGTTCATTGCAACGGGGCGTTGCGCAGCCTGGTAGCGCGCCTGCTTTGGGAGCAGGAGGTCGCTGGTTCGAATCCAGTCGCCCCGACTCCGCGGCGCGGGCTTGCGCTCGTAGCTCAATGGATAGAGCACCGGCCTTCTAAGCCGTAGGTTGAAGGTTCGATTCCTTCCGGGCGCGGTCGGTTCTTGTCACGGTGGATGTAGCTCAGTCGGTTAGAGCGCCTGGTTGTGGCCCAGGAGGTCGTGGGTTCAAGTCCCATCTTCCACCCTTGATATTCGTTCGGCCCCATCGTCTAGCGGTCAGGACTCCAGGCTTTCATTCTGGTAACAGGGGTTCGATTCCCCTTGGGGTCAGTCTTCGTCCTCATTTCGTCGGCGTGGCGCGGCCACGCCGTTTTCATGTTCGGCCCATCCGCCCTGGCCAGATGGACCACGCTACGGAACAGATCGAGGCCTGCGCATGATTCCCGTGCCTCACCTGGAACCTGCGGACCTGCGTCGCCACATCGTCGGCGTGGACTCCCTGCTGCAGACCCCCTACGGCCGGCGGCTGATGGTCTACTGCGACTACACGGCCAGCGGCCGCTGCCTGGACTTTGTCGAACACTACCTGATGCACCTGCAGCGGAACTACGCCAACACGCACACCGAGGACGACATCACCGGCCGCTCCATGACCTTCCTGCTCCACGAGGCCGAGCAGGTGATCAAGCGGGCCGTGAACGCCGGACCCCACGGCCGCCTAATCTGCGCCGGCGCGGGCTCCACGGCGGCCATCGACAAGTTCCAGCAACTGGTGGGCGTGATGATTCCGCCGGCCACGCGGGACCTGCTCAGCGGGCTGCTGCAGGGCCTGTTCGGCGCAGGCGGTGACACGCGCATGCACGAGGAACTCGCCCGGAGCCAGCCCGTCGTGCTGGTGGGTCCCTACGAGCACCACTCCAACGAGGTCAGCTGGCGCCAGGGCCTGGCCACGGTGTTACAAGTGGGACTGGACGAGCAGGGCGACATCGATCTGGAGCACTTGGAGTTCCTGCTGCGCCAGCCCGGGCGGCAGGGCCGCCTGCTCATCGGCAGCTTTTCGGCGGCCTCCAACGTCACCGGCCGGATCAGCCGCGTGCCGGAGATCGCCGCCCGCCTGCACGCCCACGGCGCCCTGGCTTGTTTCGACTACGCGGCCAGCGCGCCCTACGTGGCCATCGACATGAATCCGCCCGCCGGTGCCGGCGGCGGCGACTCCAGCCTGGACGCGATCTTCCTCTCGCCGCACAAGTTTCTGGGCGGGCCGGGCTCTTGCGGCCTGCTGGTCTTCAACGAGCGCATCTACCGGCGCGACCTGCCGCCCAGCGTGGCGGGCGGCGGCACCGTGAGCTACGTCAGCCCCCGGGCCCACGACTTCGTGACGGACATCGAGGAGCGCGAGCGCGCCGGCACGCCCGGCGTGCTGCAGCTCTTCAAGGCCGCGCTGGCCTTCCAGGTCAAGGAGTCCATCGGCCTGGAGCAGATCGAGACGCGGGAGCGAGCCATGCTGGAGCGCGCGCTGGAGCGCTGGACGCGCAACCCGGCCATCGAGATCCTCGGCCGGCCGGATCCCGCCCGGCAGATTGGCATCGTGAGTTTCAACCTGCGCCGGCCTGGCGGACGCTTCCTGCATCCGCGGCTGGTGACCGTGCTGCTCAACGACCTGTTCGGCATCCAGTCCCGGGCGGGCTGCTCGTGCGCCGGCCCCTACGGACACACCCTGCTCGGCATCGACGACGCGAGCTCCGAGCGCTACCGCCAGTGCATCCTGGACGGCTGGCAGGGCATCAAGCCCGGCTGGTGCCGGGTGGGCTTCCATTACGCCATGGATGATCCCGAGGCCGAATTCCTGGTGGACGCCGTGGACTTCGTGGCCCGGCGGGGCGCGGACTTCCTGGCCGTTTACGACTTCGACCCGCACAGCGCGGCCTGGAACCACCATGCCGGCCCGCCCGTGCTGGAGGGCTTCGGCCTGGAGCAGGCCCTGAACTGCGGCTGCCCGCCCTGCCGCGGGCTGGACCCCGAGTTGCGCCTGAGCCTGTACCGCGACTACCTACAGGAGGCCGAACGGCGCGCGGACGACTGTGCGGCCCGGCGGCCGGCCCTGGAGGACCTGCCGGGCGAGGCGGGGGAGCTGCAGTTCTTCGACATGCCCGGTGGCGGTCCGGGCTGATTCGTCCCGCCCGGGACGACCCAGCGGGCCGGGCGACGCTGCGGGCCAACCCAAGCTGGGCGGCATTGAAAAGCCCTCCTTCCATCGCTACCTTTCTGCCCAGGATTCCGTCGGGTGGAAAAGCCCAAACATCAAGGACTTGCACCATGAAGCTCCGCCGCTTGGCGGTCTTCGCCTCGGGCGGAGGGAGCAACTTCCAGTCCATCCTGGCGAGCTGGAAGGCCGGCGGCCATCCGCTGGAGCCCGTCGCCTTGCTGGCCGACCGGCCGAGCGCGCCCGTCCTGGACAAGGCCCGCGCGGCCGGATTGGACACGGCGGTCTTCGGCAAGGGCTGTTGGAGCGAGGACGCGCCCCGGCTGCGCGAGGTGCTGGACTGGCTGCAGGAGCGGTCCGTGGACGTGGTGGCGCTGGCGGGTTTCCTGCGCCGCGTGCCGCCGGAACTGGTGGCGGCCTTCCGGGGCCGGATGCTCAACATCCACCCGGCCCTGCTGCCCGCTTTCGGCGGCGCGGGCATGTACGGCCACTTCGTGCACGAGGCCGTCTGGCGGGCGGGTTGCCGCGTGAGCGGCGCCACGGTGCATCTGGTGGATGAGGCCTATGACCGCGGCCCCATCCTGCTGCAGCGGGCCGTGGCCCTGGATGCGGTGGACGGACCGGCGGAGATCGCCGGCCGCGTGCTACAGGTCGAGCACGAATTGTATCCCGAGGCCCTGGCACTGCTGGCGGAGCGGGGCATCACCATCGAAGAAGGACGGGCCATCCCATGTCGCGCATCCCGCTGAAACGCGCCCTGTTGTCCGTCCACGACAAGACGGGCATCGTGGAGTTGGCCCGTCGGCTGGCCAGGACGGGCTGCGAACTCGTCTCAACCGGCGGCACGGCGCGCCTGCTGCGGGAAAACGGCTTGCCCGTGCGTGAAGTGAGCGAGCTGACCGGTTTCCCCGAGATGATGGACGGCCGGGTGAAGACCTTGCATCCCCGCGTGCACGGCGGCTTGTTGGCCCGCCGGGACCACGCCGAGGATCTGGCCTTGGCCGCGGAGAACGGCATCGGGTTGATCGACCTGGTGGTGGTGACGCTCTATCCCTTCGAGGAGGTGAGCCGCCGCCCGGAGGTCAGCCTGGCCGACCTGGTGGAGAACATCGACATTGGCGGGCCGGCCATGCTGCGCAGCGCGGCCAAGAACCACGCTTTCGTGAGCGTCATCTGTGACACGGCCGACTACCCGGCCCTGCTGGCCGAAGTGGGCCAGGGCGGAACCACCGTGGCTTTCCGGCGCAGACTGGCTGCCAAGGTTTTCGCCCGCACAGCGGCCTACGACGGACTGATCGCCCGGGAGCTGGGCGCTCACTTCGAGATCGAGGGCGCGCAGGCGATGGGCAGCGCGGCCCCGGAAATGCCGCCCGTGCTCTCCCTGACCTTGCCGCGGGTCCAGGAGCTGCGCTACGGCGAGAATCCACACCAGCGCGCGGCCGTCTATGGCGACCTGGACGGCCTGCACATCCTGCACGGCAAAGCCCTTTCTTACAACAACCTGCTGGATGTGGACGCGGCGCTGGAGCTGATCGGCGACTTCCCCACGGCAGACGGGGCCGCCTGCGCCGTCCTCAAGCACACCAATCCCTGCGGCGTGGCCCTGGGGGCCGACGCGGGCGAGGCCTTCCAGCGCGCGCTGTCCACGGACAGCGCCAGCCCTTTCGGCGGGATCGTGATCTGGAACCGGCCCGTGGATGCGGAGACCGCGACCCGCGTGCACCCCCTGTTCATGGAGATCCTCATCGCCCCCGAATTCAGCGACGAAGCCCTGGCCATCCTGCGCAAGAAGAAGGACCGCCGCCTGCTGGCCTGCGAGCCGCTGGCCGGCCCCGAATTCCAGCTCCGGCACTTCTTCGGGGGGCTGCTGGCGCAGGGGCGCGACCACCTGCGGCTGGAGGATCCCGCCGGTTACCGCTGCGTGACCCGGCGCCAGCCCACGCCCGAAGAGTGGAGCAACCTGCTCTTCGCCTGGAAGGTGGTGCGGCACGTGAAGTCCAATGCCATCGTGCTGACCCGGGACGGCCGCACGCTGGGCATCGGAGCCGGGCAGATGAGCCGCGTGGACTCCAGCGAGCTGGCCGTGCTCAAGGCGCGGCGCGAGGGGCACGACCTGACGGGCAGCGCGCTGGGCTCCGACGCCTTCTTCCCCTTCCCGGACGGTGTGCAAGCCGCGGCGGCGGCGGGCGTCACGGCTGTGATCCAGCCGGGCGGCAGCGTGCGCGACGACGAGGTCATCCGCGCCGCCGACGAGGCCGGCATGACCATGCTCTTCACGGATCGGCGGCACTTCCGCCACTAGCTGCGGCGACTCCGCGCCGGAGTCCGCCCCCGGGCCCCAACCGTGTGACACGGGCGGCGCCGGGCCGCGGAGCGGGCGGATGGATGGATGGAGCAACTCATGGGGCTTGGGTGCGGGGCCGCGGAGCGGCCGCGGACAAAAGCTCCCAAATTGGAACCGACATGGGCTTCTCTTTCTTAAGCCTCTTCGGAGGCATGTTCTCCAACGAAATCGCCATCGACCTGGGCACGGCCAACACCCTGGTCTACGTCAAGGGCAAGGGCATCCTGGTGCGCGAGCCCAGCGTGGTGGCCATGTCCAAGAGCGACCGCAAGGTGCTGGCCATCGGCTACGAGGCCCGGGAGATGATGGGCAAGACCCACGCCGACGTGGAGGTGATCCGGCCCATGCGGGACGGGGTCATCGACGACGACGAGGTGGCCGAGGAGATGATTCGCGCCTTCATCCGCAAAGTGACCAAGAACCGACTCACCCGGCCCCGCGTGATTGTCTGCGTGCCCAGCGGCGTGACCAAGAGTGAGAAGCGGATCATCAATGATTCCGCCGAGCACGCCGGCGCGCGCGAGGTCTACCTGATCGCCGAGCCCATGGCCGCGGCGCTGGGCGTGGGCCTGCCCGTGGACCAGCCCATCGGCAGCATGGTGATCGACATCGGCGGCGGCACCACGGAGATCGCCGTGATCAGCCTCTCGGGCATCGTCTGTGACACGTCCATCCGCACGGGCGGCGACGAGATGGACGAGAAGATCATCCAGTACATGCGGAGCAACTACAACCTGCTCATCGGCGAGCGCACGGCCGAAGAGATCAAGTGCCGCATCGGCAGCGCCAACCCGCTCAAGGAGGAGCTGAAGATGACGGCCAAGGGGCGCGACCTGATCGCGGGCATCCCCAAGGCGGTCGAGATCTCCAGCGAAGAGGTGCGCGAGGCTCTGACGGAGCCCGTGCGCCAGATCGTGGACGCAGTGAAGCTCAGCCTGGAGAAGACGCCGCCGGAGCTGGCGGCGGACATTCGCGACCGCGGCATCATGTTGACGGGGGGCGGCGCCATGCTCAAGGGCCTGGCCAACAAGCTGCGGGACGAGACCAGCCTGCCCGTCAACCTGGCGGACGATCCCCTGACCTGCGTGGTGCGGGGCACGGGCATCGTGCTGGACGACATGGAGCGCTACCACAAGGTGCTCCTGCGCAAGTAGGCGGGAGGCCCCCTGTCCCCTCGTGCATCCCAACGCGGCTGGCTGGACTGGGCGGTCTGGGCCGGACTCAGCCTGATGGCAGGACTCATCCTTCTGGCGGGTTCCACCTATCCGGCCCGCGTTTTCCGCTCCTCCCTGCTGCACCTGGTCGCGGGTCCCCTGCAGGTCCTGTCCTGGCTGCCCCGCCGGGTGGACCTGGCGCGGGAGAACCACGAGCTGCGCCAGCGGGCCACCGTGCTCTTCGTGGAGAATTCACGTTTGCAGGAGCTGGCCCGCGAGGCCCGGCGGCTGGCGGAACTACTGACGCTGGAGCCCCGACCCGGCCTGTCCTACCTGCCCACGCGCATCCTGGCCCGCGGCAGTTCCTTCGGGCCCCAGAGCGTGGTGCTGGACCGCGGCGCGCGCGACGACCTGCGGGGCGGCGAGGCCTTGGTGACGCCGTGGGGGCTGGTGGGCCTGCTGGTGGAGCCCGGCCCCGCCGAGAGCCGCGCCCTGCTGCTGGGACATCGGGACTTCCGCCTGCGCGCGCTGCTGCAGCGCACGCGGGAAGAAGGTCTGCTGGCGGGAGGCGCCGCCGAGCTGATCCTGCAGGACATCCCGTTCTCCAGCCCCGTGGCCGTGGGTGACACGGTACTCAGCGCCTGGGTGGGCAGCCGCTTCCCGGGCGGCCTGCCTGTGGGTGTGGTCTCCCGCGTGCTGGAATCGGGCGGGCTGTTCCGCGAGGTGCGTGTGGAGCCCATCCGTCGGCTGGGCAGCCTGGAGGAGGTCTACATTGTGCGGCGCGGCGTGGGTGACTCGCTGCGGCGCGAGCTACGATCAGCCGCCCCGCTCCGGCCGGATTCCAGCGCGACCGCGCGGGTCTTGTCGGGCTCTTCCATGCTGCCCAGCCAGCCAGGAGTCCGCTGATGCGTTGGCTTGTGCTGATCCTCTGCCTGCTGCTGCAGTTGACTTGGAGCGACCTTTTGGCCATCCAGGGGCGTGCGCCGGACCTGCTGCTGCTGGGCGTGATCTGGGTCTCCATGTCTCTGGCGCCCTGGCAGGGGGCTCTGCTGGGCTTGCTGGCCGGCCTGGGCCTGGACGCCGTGGGCGCGCTGGATCCCCTGGGCGCCGGCGCCCTGGCGGCGGTGAGCGCGGGCTTCTTCGCCGCGCGCTTCCTGGGGACCGAGCGCCGCCTGCATCCTGTCCTGCTCCTCGGACGCTGCGCCCTGCTGCTGGCGCCGCTGGAACTCTTCCTGGCCAACCTGCGCTACCGGGGGATGGACTACGATCCCGGGCAGGTGAGCCTGTGGCTGGCGCTGCCGGTCTGGGCCTACACGCTCGTGCTCTTCCAGCTGCTGAACTGGCTGCCGGG
>DYSB01000122.1 GCA_020726405.1 Acetofilamentum sp.
GGGCTCGCGGCGGGCCAGCTCCTCCAGCACGCGGGCGGCCAGTCCCGGGTAGCCCTGCGCCAGATAGATGCGCGCCAGGCGGCGGGTCATCATGCTGCGGGCGTCGAACAGATCCTTGGCCCGGCCGGTCACCCGCCGGTTGGCGTCCTCGGGCAGGCCATGGGGCAGATGCAGAGGCCGGGTGAGGCCCTCCAGGCGTTCGGCCTGTTCCAGCAGCTCCCGCTCGCGTCCCGCCCGCGGCGGTGGAATCTCGCCCGGCTCGGAGCCGACGGCTTCCTCTTCCTCCTCGATGGCCGGCTCGACGGATTCCTCCGGCAGTGAAGGCTCAGGCGCAACGGGTTCTGGCACAGCGGGCGTTTGTGGGGCGGGCGCTATTGAGTTGGCGTAACCATCCCCAACAGGCTTGACATGTTGTTCCAGCAGGCGGCGGAACTGCTCTTCCCGCCGCGCGGCCTCCGCCGCCGTGGGCCGCAGGGCCTGCTCGTACTCGGCCGGACGACGCAGCCCGGCCTGCTCCATCTCCTGGTTGCGCTGGGGGCTGAACTGGTCCAGGTCCCAGACGCGCCGCAGCAGCTCCACGTGGCGCTCGGGATCCTGGCGGGCGGCCTGCAGGCGCGGCAGCCAGGCGGCATGGATCCCCGGCACCTGCTGGCAGATGCGCTCGCGAATCCCCGCCGCCTCGCGCTCCTCGCCCTCTTGATCCAGGGCCTCGGCCAGCACGAGCCAGCCACTCAAGTAGTCCCCGTGCTCGCGCGCGCCCTTGCGCAGCAGGGCCAGAGCCTCCCGGCGCCGGCCCCCGGCCAGCAGCAGGCCACCCAGCCGGGCGAAGAGCCAGGGCCGGGCGGGCAGTTCGCGTTTCAGCTGGCGCATCTGGGCATCCAGCTGGCGACGGCGTTCCATCACCAGTCCGCCACTAGCTGTTGGTTGATGGCCTCCACCAGCCGGCCCGCCGCCTCGGCGATGGCGTCGCTGCGGGTGGGCGTGCCGTTGGGATCGAAGGTCCCCCACTCGGAGAAGGTGCGGGTCCAGAGAGCCCGGTCCTCCACCTTGTCCCAGAACTCGGCCTTCAGGCTGATAGTCAGCCGGACCTGGGTGGTCCGTTCGTCGCTGCCGTAGGAGAAAGGGGCCTCGGCGATCTGGGTGAAGATCAGGCTGAGCCGACTATCCGCCGCGGCCTCGTCGGAGACCTTGAGCAGGCCGTCGCGCAGGAAGCGCGCCAGCACCAGGTCGGTGAGCTCCTCGGCCACGCCGAATTCCGCCGTCTGGTTGACGATGGGCGGAATGGAGACGGTCTGCAGGTGCGGCGGCAGCGAACCCTTGAAGGAATAGGAGCAGCCCGCCACGAGCAGCAGGGTGCCCAACAGGAGCATAACGGGCAAATGGAAACGCCGGCAGGGGCCCTGTCTCACAGCTGGTGCCTCCGGATCTTGCGATAGAGCGTGCGCTCGCTGATGCCCAGGCTGTGGGCCGCCCGGGCCCGGTTGCCGCCGTGGTCGGCCAGCACCTCCCGGATGTGGTCGCGCTCCAACTCAGCGACACTCAGGGCGGCCAGGTTGATCTGCTCGCCCACCTGGCGCTGCGCTTCGATCTGCTCGCGCACCAGGGTCTTGATTTCAGCCAGTTCGCGCTGCAGGAAGAAAAACATCTGCTGGAGCATCTCCAGGCTCAGTTGGGGCCGGTCCTCCTCCGGCGGCCGCAGAGCCGGCAGGTGCCGCGAGGTGCCCTCCTCCAGCAGCCGCTCGCGCAGCAGGCCGGCGCTGATCGGGCCACCGCCCGCCAGGATCACCAGGGATTCCACCAGGTTTTTCAGCTCCCGCACGTTGCCCTGCCAGTAGTGGGCGGAGAGCAGGTCCAGGGCCGCGGGTTCGAACTCGGCCCGGCGCAGCCGGTTGGCCTCGCAGAAACGGGCCACGAAATACCGCGCCAGCTCGGGGATGTCCTCCCGGCGCTCGCGCAGCGGCGGCAGGAGCACGGCCACGGCCTTGAGCCGGAAGAACAGGTCCTGGCGGAAGCGGCCCCGGGTGGATTCCAGGGCCAGGTCGCGGTTGGTGGCGGCCACCACACGCACGTTGACTTTGACGGAGGCCTGGCCACCCACGCGCATGAACTCGCCGGTCTCCAGCACGCGCAGGATCTTGACTTGGGTGAAGAGCGGCATCTCGCCGATCTCGTCCATGAAGATGGTGCCGCCGTCAGCCAGTTCGAACATGCCCTTGCGCTGGCGCTCGGCCCCGGTGAAGGAGCCGCGCTCGTGGCCGAAGATCTCGGATTCGAAGATGCCTTCGGGGATGGCGCCGCAGTTGACCGTGATCAGTGGTCCGGCGGCCCGCCGGCTGTTCTCGTGGATGGCCCGGGCCACCAGCTCCTTGCCTGTGCCGGACTCGCCCATGATCAGGACGGAGAGATCCGTGGGCGCCACCTGCCGGATCAGCGCCGCCACCTGCAGCATGGCCGGGCCGCTGCCCGCCATCCCCACGCTTTCCAGGCCCTCTAGCATTGGCCACGCTCTCTTAGAACAGGTCCCGAAGCACACGAAGCGTCACGAAGAACGGGAAGTGGAATTCAACAGAATTGCTGCCGCCGCCCCGTGTCTCTCCGCCGTTCGTACCAACCCGACTCGTGAATCCTTGAAGCTGTGCGGCCCTTCGTGCCCTTCTCCAAGCTTCGTGAACTTCATGTCCGGTCCGACAACAAATCACCCCCCGAAGCGCGCGCGGAACCACTCCGCCGTACGCACGATCCCCTCCTCGAAGGGGACCCGGGGCGCCCAGCCCAACAGCTCGCGCGTGGCCTCCCAGGACAAACAGCTGGTGCGCTGCTCGCCGGCCAGGGCCGGGCCGTGGGGCGCAGTCCGCGGGCTGCCCAACGCGGCGGCCAGCAGTTCGTAAAGGCGGTTGACGTCTGTCTCCACCCCCGTGCCCACGTTGGCCGCGCCGCCGCAGTCGGCGGCCAGGGCCAGGCAGTTGGCGCGGGCCACGTCCTCCACGAACACGTAGTCGCGGGACTGGGTGCCGTCACCGTTGATCTGCAGGGGCAAATTCTCCAGCAAACGCCGGGCGAAGATCGCCACCACGCCGGCCTCGCCGTGGGGGTTCTGGCGCGGTCCGTAGACGTTGCCATAGCGCACGGCGAAAGTGGACAGGCCCTGGATCTCGCGGTAGTAGTAGAGGTACTTCTCGACGGAGAACTTGGTGATCCCGTAGGGGCTGATGGGCTGGCAATCCGCGCCCACCGGCGTGGGTCGCAGCTCCGTGTCGCCGTAGATCGCGCCCCCGGTGGAGCTGAACACGAAGCGCTTCACGCCCGTCCGCCGGCAGGCTTCGAGCAGGTTGAGCGTGCCCAGGATGTTCACGCCCGCATCGAAGACCGGGTTCTCCACGCTCTTGCGCACGTCGATCTGCGCCGCGCAATGCATGACCGCGTCGAAGCGCCACTCGGCGAAGACCTGGGGAATGGTCTCGGAAGTGATGCTCAACCGCAGCACCTCCACCTCGGGATTGAGATTCTCCTCGCGGCCCGTGCTGAAGTCGTCCAGCACCACCACGCGGTGGCCTTCCCGCACCAGTTGGTCCACCGTGGTGGAACCGATGAAGCCCGCCCCGCCCGTCACTAGAACTTTCATGCGCCAATGTCCTTTCGATAGTGCATGCCCGCGAAGCCCACATGCGCCGCGGCCGCCAGGGCCCGCGCCCGCGCCTCCGCCGCCGTCGCCCCCAGGGCCGTCAGCCCCAGCACGCGGCCGCCCGCGCTGCGTAGCCGGCCCGCTGGATCCCGGCTTACCCCGGCGGGGAAAGCCAGCAGGCCGGGTTCTGCCAGGCCGTCCAGGCCCTCCAGCAGCTCGCCGCCGCGCACGGGGCCCGGATAGCCCGCCGCTGCCAGCACCACGCAGACGGCGCAGCCGGCCTTGAGCGGCGGGTCCGCCGCCGCGGGCAGTTGCTCGCCGCGCGCGATGCGCCCGGCCCAGTCCAGCAGGTCCAGCTCCAGTAAGGGCAGCAGGGCCTGGGTCTCGGGGTCTCCCAGCCGGCAATTGAATTCGATCACCCGCGGTCCCATCGGGGTCAACATCAGGCCCAGGTAGAGAATGCCACGGTAGGGCCGGCCCTCGGCGGCCATCCCGGCCAGCACGGGCTCGAGAATCTCACGCCGCACCTGCTCCAGCAGGCCGGGCGTCGCCAGCGGACTGGGGGCCAACGCGCCCATTCCGCCCGTGTTGGGTCCCGTGTCGCCCTCACCCACCCGTTTGTGGTCACGCGCACTGCCCAGAATCCAGCTGCGCGCGCCGTCGCAGAGCGCGAACACGCTCAGCTCCGGCCCACTCATCCGCTCCTCGATCACCACGGTGGCCCCGGCCGCTCCGAAGGCGCTGCCGTCGAGCATGGAGTTCAGGGCCGCCCGGGCCTCAGGCGCGCTCTCGGGCAGTACCACGCCCTTGCCGGCGGCCAGGCCGTTGGCCTTGAGCACCACGGGCCAGGGGGCCGCAGCCAGGAAGTCCAGCGCCTCGTCCAACCGGGAAAATGTGCGGAAGGCCGCGGTGGGGATGGCGTGCCGCTGCATGAAGGCCTTGGCCCAGGCCTTGGAACCCTCGAGTTCCGCGGCCAGCCGGGAGGGCCCGAAGGCCGGGATGCCCCGTGCCGCCAGCTCGTCCACCAGGCCGGCCACCAGCGGCGGCTCGGGTCCCACGAAGACCAAGTCCACGGACTCGGCGCGGCAAAATTCCGCCACGGCCGCACCGTCCAGCGGATCCAGCCCGGGCCGGCAGTCCGCCCAGTCCGCCAGGCCGGGGTTGCCCGGCGCCACGAACAGCCGCTGGCAGAGCGGGCTGCGGGAGAGGGACCAGGCCAACGCGGCCTCGCGGCCGCCCCCGCCCAGCAGCAGGACCCGCATGGCTAGAGCTCCCAGCCCTGCTTCTTCAGATACTTGGCCGGCGAGGCCAGGAAGCTCGCCCAGTCCTCGTGCAGGCGCAGCTGGGGATAGAGGTCCTTGCCCGCCAGGATCTCCACGCCCTCGTCCAGCCAAGCCTTGGCCTTGCGGTTCTTCTGCAGTGCGCGCGCCAGGCACAGGTAGGCCTCGCGGTTCTCCTCCAGGGCGGCGTGGATCATCCCGCGCTCGAAGGCCAGCACATGCGGCTCCAGGCTGTAGCGGCGATCCATGAAGTCCAGGATCCGCTTGGCCTCGTTGGTGGCCGTGCGTTTGAGCAGCAGCTGCAGATAGAGCACGGTGGTGTGCTTCATGGTGCGCCAGTCGCGTCGCGTGCGGGTGGAGTCGTCCACCTTGAAGGGACGGAAGAAGGCCTCGCGGGCAGCCTCGTACATGCCCTTGCGCTCGGAGAGGATCAGCTCGATCAGGCAAACCTGCCAGTGGTCCTTCAGCTCCTTGTAGGGCTCCAGGTCCTTTTGCACGACGGACAGCTTGTCCTTGAGCGCGCGCGCCTCCAATTCCGGCCCCACCTGCTTCTCCCAGACCGCCAGCAGCTTTTTCATCTCGGCCACGTCGGGGTGTTCCGGCTTGCCGTGCTTGAGCGCCCAGGTCCACCAACCCTTCTGGGCGGCATCCGTCGCGGTCAGCATCATCTGGATCTTCCTCCCGTTACAGTCGCTTCTTCAGCTTTGGAGAGCCCGGCAGGCCGTCGGACTTGGCCCAAGCCCATCAGGCTGTTAGCTGCGCCGAGTCTGCAGTTTCTTCATCGCCCGGGTCGCGTCGTTCTTGCCCCGGCGCCTGGCCTGCAGGCGGCTCTCGGCCTGGCGACCCGCCTGGCGCAGGGGGTCGGGCGCCGGCTCCGGGTCCGTGCCCCCGGCGTCCAGGGCGCGCAGGCGGTCGCGCAGCAGCGCGGCCCGCTCGAAATCCAGCCGGGCCGCGGCCTCCTCCATCAGGGCGCGCAGCAGCTCGGGATCGCAGCTCTCCTCCACGCCGGCGTAGAGGGCGCCGTCCTCGGCCACCCGGCGCGCCGTGCCCTTGCCCTTGGTGTAGTCCTCGATCCTGCGGGCCTCGTCCAGCACCGTGGTGGTGGCGCGGATCTCGTCCTCGCTCTTGCGCACGCTGTGCGGCGTCACGCCGTGGCGCGTGTTCCAGTTCGCCTGGAGCGCCCTGCGCCGCACGGTCTCGGCCAGTGCCTGCTCCATGGCCGCGCTGACCCGGTCGGCGTAGAAGATCACGCGGCCCTGCTCGTGCCGGGCCGCCCGCCCGACGATCTGGAACAGGCTGCGCGCGCTGCGCAGGAAGCCTTCCTTGTCGGCGTCCAGCACGACCACCAGGGCCACCTCGGGCAGGTCCAGCCCCTCGCGCAGCAGGTTCACGCCCACCAGCACGTCGAAGACGCCCAGCCGCAGGTCGCGCACCAGCTCCACGCGCTTCAGGCTCTCGATGTCCGAGTGCAGGTAGCGCACGCGGATGCCGCGCCGGCCCAGGAAGGTGGCCAGGTCCTCGGCCATGCGCTTGGTGAGCGTGGTCACCAGCACGCGGTCGCCGGCCTCCGTGCAGCGGCCGATCTCCTCGGCCAGATCCTCGATCTGGCCCGCGCTGGGCCGCACGTCGATGGCGGGATCCAGCAAGCCCGTGGGGCGGATCAGCTGCTCCACGTACACGCCGCCCGTCCGCGCCAGCTCGTAGTCGCCGGGCGTGGCGCTCACGTAGAGCAGGTCCGGCGCCAGCGATTCGAACTCGTCGAAGGTCAGGGGTCGGTTGTCCAGGGCGCAGGGCAGGCGGAAGCCGTAGTCCACCAAGGTTTCCTTGCGCACCCGGTCGCCGCGGTACATGGCCCGCAGTTGGGGCAGGGTGACGTGGCTCTCGTCCACCACCACCAGCAGGTCGTCGGGGAAGTAGTCCAGCAGGCAGGCCGGCCGCGTGCCGGGCTCCCGGCCGTCCAGGTGGCGGCTGTAGTTCTCAATCCCCGAGCAGTAGCCGATCTCGAGCATCATCTCCAGGTCGAAACGCGTGCGCTGCCGCAGGCGATGGGCCTCCAGCACCTTGCCCTTGGCCTCCAGCTCCGCCAGCCGCTCTTCCAGCTCCAGCTCGATGCGCGCCACGGCCCGTTCCAGCGAGGGCCGGTCGGTGACGAAGTGCTTGGCCGGGTAGATGGCCGCGGCGGGTTTCTCCCCCAGCACTCTGCCGGTCAGCGGATCGATGATCTGGATGCGCTGCAGCTCGTCGCCGAAGGTGTCCAGCCGCAGGGCGGTCTCCTCGTAGGCGGGCTGGATCTCCAGCACGTCGCCGTTCACGCGGAAGGTGCCGCGCTCCAGGGCGGCTCCGGCGCGCGTGTAGTGGACATCCACCAGCCGGCGCAGCAGTTCGAGGCGGTCCAGCTGCTCGCCCTGACGCACAAGGACGAGGCCTTTGCGGTACTCTTCCGGGTTGCCCAGGCCGTAGATGGCGGACACGCTGGCCACGATGAGGACGTCGCGCCGCTCCAGCAGAGAGCTGGTGGCCTTGAGGCGCAGGCGGTCGATCTCGGCGTTGATGGCCGAGTCCTTCTCGATGTAGGTGTCGCTGGACGGGAGGTACGCCTCGGGCTGGTAGTAGTCGTAGTAGCTGATGAAGAATTCCACGGCGTTCTGCGGGAAGAAGCCCTTGAATTCGCCGTAGAGCTGGGCGGCCAGGGTCTTGTTGTGCGAGAGCACCAGGGTGGGCCGGTTCAGGCGGGCGACCAGTTGGGCCACCGTGTAGGTCTTGCCCGAGCCGGTTACGCCCAGCAGCACCTGGGAACGGGCCAGCGCTCCCGGCGGACCGGCGAAGCCTTCCGCCAGTTGCCGGATCGCATCCCCCTGATCGCCGCAGGGCTCGAACTCGCTGATCAGGGTGAATCCGCCGCTCATCCGCCCTTCCCGACCCGCGCCCCGGCCTACTGATCAGGCTGGATCGGGCCGTCCGTCAACCACTTCTGTCTCACGCCCAAGATAACAGAATCCCCCCGGCCCGCCAAGCGGACCGACCGGGCTCCTGCCAGCTCTGTCAGCTTTGTCAGGGTTTCCCCGGCTGGCGGGGCAGACGATCCCAGTTGTCGGGTGGACAGGGCTCCCCCTGTCCCTTGTGCAGGCAGAGCCCGGTGTCCCAGAGCCAGTCGCTCCAGCGCACCTGCAGGCCTTCGGAGAGCAGACCGCCGCGGCTGAACAGCTCCACGCTGAACAGGTCATCCCGCCCCTGGAGCAGCAATTGCAGCGAGCTGAAAGGCGGATCGGCGTCCGCGCAGGTCCAGAGCACCAGGCGCCGGCGCACGTCGGTCGAGTCCTGGCGCAGCAGCGTGGCGCGCACACCCGGGCAGTCTGTGGAGAGCTGGCGACCGAACAGGTGCTGGGTGCGGGCCAGGTCGGCGTTCCAGAGATCGTGCAGGACGGTCACCGTGGCTAGGTCCACCGGCGGATCGCCCAGCGGCCGAGCAGGCATGAAGCTGCGGGTCTCCACGCCCGGCTCGGCCTGGGTCTCCACCAGGCTCCAGGCCTCGGAGGCGGGGAATTGCAGCCGCGGTCGCTCTTCGCGGCCGGGCACCCGGCGGACTTCCCTGGCTTCCTGGGGCGTGGGAGTGACTGGGGCGGCGAGAGCGGAGGTCGACAGACCGGCCAGCAACAGGACCCGCGTCAGCCGGTGGAAGAGGGATGGGCGCATGTGATCTCCTTTCGTCCCGAATGTACCAACCGGCTGCCCGTCCGGGGCGCTTCCCCGCTGGCCCGGCTTTGTTATCCTCACCCGTCGCCCGCGGAGCAGGGATCGCTTCGCGGGCGCTTCCATCCTCAGCCAAGGGGACTCCATGTCCGGCACCGTCCGCCTCCTGCCCTTCCGCCACTGCCTGATTCGTCTGTTGGCCCAACTGGCGGGGTGCTCCCGCGGCTGGGCGTTGTTGCCCGGACTCCTGCTGTTTTCCCAGGCCGACCGTTGCGAGGCGCAGGCTCCCGCGCTGGCGCCCGCACAGGCAGCTGTGGTGGCGGCCCATCCCCTGG
>DYSB01000123.1 GCA_020726405.1 Acetofilamentum sp.
CTAGCCGTGCGGGCCGGAACATGCCAGTGCGAACACGGATCGGCTCAGCATTCTGGGCCGGCCCCACCGGCACTGGGGAGCCAGCGAGCGGCTAGGTCGTCCAGCTGGCGCAGGCACTCACCGGCCTGGTCCAAGCGGCCGGCGCCGGCCAAATCCGCCAGCCGCTGACCCAATTGCCGCAACAACTCCGCGTCTGCCGCCTGGCCGGGCTGATCCAGCTGCGGCGGACCCGGGAGGGAGCGCACCAGCTCGCGGTTCAGACTGAGTTGGCCGTTCATGCGCAGCGGATCGTGCCAGGTGCGAACCCAGGCTTGCACGGGTCCCGAGTTGAGCCAGGCCGCCATGGCTCGGCTTTCCGCCTGGTCCCGGCAGAAGACCTGCATCACGTTGACCACGCCCAGGGCCTCGCCGGGCGCCACGGCCAGGGCCTCCAGCCGCCGGCTCAGGTTGGCCAGCAGCACGCGCGGCAGGCGGGTTTGGCTCATCCGCGCGGGCGAAAGGTCTGCCAGCCGGACCACGGGCCGCCGCCGACGTGCGCCGCGAAAGCGCACAGCCATGTCGCTCCACGTGTGGCGGAAGGGTTCGAGGGCCCCGGAACTGAGCAGGCGCACTTCCTCGGGTCCTGGCTGCAGGCCGGGACACTCGCGCACATCCAGCCGGTAGAACTCGTCCGCGCTCAGGCTGGCCCGCACCTCGTGTTGTTCCCCCAGGGGCCGCGTCAGGGCCCGCAGGCGGTTCAATGTTGGCGCTTGCAGCAGCGGTCCCCAGCCCTCTGCGGCCAGCTTCGTCACCAGCGATTGTGGGCAGTCATGCCGTTCCACGACTTCCAACCCGCGCTCCAGCCGCTCCACCTGCAGGGGTCCGCCCACACTGTCCGCGCGCAGCTCCACCACCAGCAGGAGGGCCTCGAAGTCCGCCCGGGGAAAGAGCCGCAGACCGGGCGCGTGCTGCAGGCGCAGCAACTGGGTTCGCTGCGCCAGCCAGAGTCGGAGGGCCTGGCCGTAGCGGCTGGCCAGCCAGGTGTTGGGCAGCAGCAGGCCCAGCCGACCGCCCGGCCGCAGAAACTCCAGGCTCCGCTCCACGAAGGGCACGTAGAGATCGAAGGGACCGCGAGTGGTGGCGAAGCGCGCGCGCAGCTCCGCCCGGCGCGCGCTCCAGGCGGGATCGCGGCGCTCCACGCCATTGCGGAAAGGCGGATTGAGGATCACGCGGTCGAAGCCGCCGCGCCAGTCGGCGGGCAACGCACTCCAGTCGGCCAGGGCGTCGCCCACGCGCCAGACGCAGCCGGGAGTCAGCCGACCTCCCAGCGCGGCCGCCGCGGGATCCAGTTCCAGAGCCTGGCAGCCGGCCGCCCGGACGCCCGCGGTCCTGGCGGCTTGCAGAAAGATGCCCGCCCCCGCGGCGGGGTCCAGCCAGCGCTGGTCCGCGGCGGGTTCCAGCAGCTCTACCAGCCGCCGGGCCAAGGCCCAGGGCGTGAACACTTGGCCGTCCCGCGCGGCCAGCGGATTTCGCCGGACCTGCAGCTCCTGGAAGACCTCTCCCGCCAGTCCGGGCTGCCCGTGCCAGGAAGTGAGCTCCAATCCGCCGGGTGCCGCCAGCGCGGTCCCGCCCGTTTCGGCGGCCAGGGCCTGCTCGAGCAGCGCGTCCAGTTGCCCGGGATACCCAGGCGCGGCGCCCGGATCCGGGAGCAGGCGGGCGCAGGCCCGGGCCAGGTAGCTGGAGAGGGAAGGGCGGAGCGGCATGTCCGAAGGTAGGAAGCCGCGCGGGCGGAAAGCACCGAGCCCGGCGTGGGCCGGGCTCGGTTATCGACAGAAAGGGTCCACGTTTGCCTTGCGGCAAAAGAGGATGGGAAGGGTCAGGCGAGGAGCGCGCGGACCTTCTTCTGCAGAACGGCAGGATCCACGGGCTTTTGGACGAAATCGTTCACGGGCAGCAGGTCGCTGTCCGTGCCGAATTGCATGCCGCTCACGCGGCTCACGCTGGTCAGCATGATGATCGGGCTCTTGACGCCCCGTGAGCGCAGGGTCTGGGCCAAGGCGAAGCCGTCGTCGGGCTCGTCCATCATCACGTCCAGGATCATCAACTCCGGCTTGTTTTCCAGGGCGGATTGCAGGCCATCCTGGTAGTTGTAGGCGGCCAACACCTCGTGACCGTCCAATTCCAGCATCACGCGGCTGGCCTCGATGATATCGATATCGTCATCCACGATCAGAATGCGTGCCATGCGGGGTCTCCTTTGCCGGAACGCGCCGGGCGCGTCCCTCTTCCATGCTTGCGGGTCAAAGATAGTGCATGTTGAAAAATTCACAACAACCAAAGCCGAATTTTCATTCTCCAAAGCTGAAGACGCGGTCGGGTGCCCGACCCGGCTCGCTGGCGAACAAAGCACCGGAACGGTTGGTCTGTAGAAGGAAAACCGGCCGTCGGGTTTGACAGCCAAGCAGTTGCTACCTTCTGCCTGCCCTGCCAAAGCCGGCGCGCGGGAACGCGCGGATCCAACACCGGCCAAGCGGAGCAGGGCAGCATCCTGCGATCCAGAACCACGCCGCTCCCGCTCGTCAGCTTCCTGCGGTTGTCCGGATGCGCCTGGGACCAGCAGGACCCTACAAAAGAGAGCCGCATGTCGGATTCGACTGACACGGGGAAGACCCCGGAAGCCCTGCCCGAATCGTCCCAGACCGTCCACTTCAGCTTCGATGAACTGCCGGAGAAATACCGCCGCAAAGTCACCGCCCTGGGCTGGAGCAAGCCCATGGACGTGCAGGAGAAGGCCATTCCCCTGATTCGCCGCGGCATGGACCTCATCGTCCAGAGCCGCACGGGCAGCGGCAAGACCGGCGCCTTTCTGATCCCCCTCCTGCTGGACATCGACGAGAGTCGCGCGGAGTGCCAAGCCCTGATCCTGGTGCCCACCCGCGAGCTGGCCATCCAGGTCCACGCCGAACTGGAGCGCTTGACCGAGGGCCTCACCATGCGCAACGCGCTGCTCTACGGCGGCGTGGGCTACGGCAAGCAGCTGAAGGACCTCGAGAACAAGGCCCAAATCGTGATCGGCACGCCGGGCCGCGTCCTGGACCATCTGGACCGCGGCACTTTCTCCGCCGCCGCTGTGCGTTACCTGGTGCTGGACGAGGCCGACGAGATGCTCTCGATGGGCTTCTACCCGGCCATGCGCAAGGTGCGCCGCTGGCTGCCCGTCAAGCGCCAGAGTCTGATGTTCAGCGCCACCATGCCCCGCGCCGTGCTCAACCTCTCCAAGGAATTCCTCCATCACCCGGAGTTCCTCACCCTGAGCGGCGACAACGTGGGCGTGGAGACCCTGACCCACGAATATTACACCGTGGAGCCGATGGAGAAGGACCGCTCGCTGGTCCGCATCCTGGAGATGGAGAATCCAGCCAACGCACTGATCTTCTGCAACCGCAAGAGCGACGTGGAATACCTGTTCCAGTTCCTGCAGAACGCCGGCTACGACGTGGACCGCATCAGCGGGGACTTGAGCCAGAGCGCGCGGGAGAAGGTGATGGGCCTGATCCGCCAACACAAAGTGCGCTTCCTGATCGCCACCGACGTGGCCGCGCGGGGCATCGACATCCAGGACCTGGACATCGTGTTCCAGTACGACGTGCCCCAGGATTTGGAGATCTACGTCCACCGGGCGGGCCGCACGGCGCGCGCGGGCAAGAGCGGACGTTGTATCACGCTGGTCACCTACCGCGACGAGCTGCCGCTCCGGGAGATCCAGACCAAGTTCCGCATCCTGCTGCAGAAGAAGGATCTGCCCAACCTGGAACAGGTGAGCCAGCGCGTCTGCGAGCGCACCACCGTGCTGCTGGAGGAGCAACTGCGCGACGCCGGCAGCGTGATGAACGAGCGCATCGACCGCTTCATGCCGCTGGTCGAGGAGCTGTCCCAGAGCGATGAGGGTCGCCGTCTGCTGGCCCTGCAGCTGGATGACTTCTACCACCGCAGCCTGCACCTGCCGCCCAAGCTGCCCGAGGAGAAGATCCGCTTCGACGAGATGCAGGACGACCCCAACCGCCCACGCCGCAGCGAGCGCGAGCGCGAACCGCGCCGGGAGCGGGAGCCGCGGCGCGACGAGCGGCGGGAGCGCGAGCCGCGTCGGGACGAACGTCCTGCCCGTAGCGAGTTCGTGGCCGCTCCCGCCACGGAGGCCGTTGCTTCGGCCGAAGAAGGATCGGTCCACCCGGCCGGCCCGGAGGGCGAGGGTCAGCATAAGCGTCCCCGCCGCCGTCGCCATGGGAGTTCCACCGATGGTGGGGCCGGCGCGGAAGCCGCGTCCGGCGCGGAATCCGGCGCCGGAACGCCGGATGCTCCGGAAGGCGCGGTCTGAGCGTGTCCAACCCGCACGCCCAACGTCCCGGCGACTGTTGAGTGCCGCCCCGGCTGCCGGGGCGACTGGACGGGGGGCACGCTTTTCCGGCGAACAGTGCCGGGTCGGCTGGCATCCCGCGCTGCGGGCGCCCATCTTGATGGGTGGCGAAGCAGGCAGCGGTCACGGGACGGGAAGGCAGCCATGAGGCCGGAAGCGGAACAGACCCTCACCGACGAGCAGCAGGCTGTGGTCCAGGCCCTCAAGGGTCCCCTGCTGGTCCTGGCCCCCGTGGGAAGCGGCAAGACTCTGGTGATGGCGCGCCGGTTGGCCGCTGCACTGGAGTCCGGCCTGGAACCCGAGCGCTGCCTCTGTCTCACCTTCACCAACCGGGCCGCCCGCGAACTGCGCCAACGCAGCGCCGGTCTCGGTCCGGACGCCGCCCGGACGGCGATCTTCACCTTCCATGGATTCTGTTCCCACCTGCTGCGGCGCGAGGCCGCGGCGGCCGGCCTGCCCGGCGAATTCACCGTGCTGGACGACTTGGACAGCCGCGAACTGCTGGCGCGCTGCCATCCCCGGCGGGGCGAACTGCAGGCGGAGGCGGAGCGCGAGGCGGCGGGCCTGTATCACGACTGGGGTCGGCGGTTGAGTGCCCTGGAGCCGGAGCAGTGCCGGCCGGGTTTCGTGGCTGCCGCGGCCCTGGAAGGCCTGGACGCCGGCCGGCGCACCTGGTTGTCCGCCTACTTGACCCAGCTCAAGTCCCGCGCCGCGCTGGACTTCCCCCTGCTTGTGCACCAGGCCCGCAATCTGCTGGCTGGCGATGCCGAGCTGCGCGCCCGCTGGGAGGCCCAGTACGGCTGGATCCAGGTGGACGAGGTGCAGGACACGCACATGTCCGAGTGGAGCCTGTTGGAGGCGCTGGCCCGGCCCCACGGCAACCTGGCCTTCTTCGGCGACCTGGACCAGACCATCTACGGCTGGCGCGGTTCGCAGCCCGACCGGCTGCTGGCGGCCTTCGAGCGCGCCTTCGGCCAGCCACGTATTTTTCACCTGGGACTGAACCACCGCGGCACGCGGGCGATCCTCGAACTGGCCGGCCAGGTGGCCGCCGGGTTGCCCGACCGGCACACGCGCCTGCAGCCCGCACCCCACCTGCCCCAGGGCGAACCCGTGCGCTGGCTGCTGGCCGACGATCCAGAGGACTGCGCCCGGCGCGTGGCCCGCGAGGTGCTGGCGCGCGGCCGTCCCGGGACGCGGCCCGCGGTGCTGGCCCGCAGCAACGGCGTCTGTCGGCTGGTGGCACGGGAGATCGAGCGGGCGGGCGGCACGGCCCTGCTCGAGGAGGACCTGCGACTCTCCCGGCGGCCGGAGGTGCGCGCCCTGCTGGCGCCGCTGCGGCTGGTGGCCAACGAGTCCGACCTGGACGCCCTGGGGCGCTGGCTGCGCTGGGGCGGGCTGGAGCCCGAACTGCGGCAGGCCGTGGAACGCGTGCAGCCCCATGCCGCCGAAACCCACCTGGCCTTGACGGATCTGGTGCGCGCCAGCACGCTGGTGGCCGGGGATCCTTTCGCCGAACTGTTGGAGAGCTGGGAGCGGCATCATCATGTGGTCCTGGACGTGGAGACCAGCGGGCTGGATCCGGAGCAGGACGAAGTGCTGGAAATCGCCTGCCAGCGCTGGTCGCGCGACGTGGAACTGGATCGCCTGCACCTGCTGCTCAAACCCACCCGGCCGCTGGGCGCCTCCGCGGCCGTGCACGGCCTGGACGCCGAACTGCTGCGCCGCGAGGGGCGGGATCCGGCCCGGGCCTTCGCCGAACTGGTGGAGTTCATCGGCCCCTCGCTGGTGGTAGGTCACAATATCCGGTTCGACATCTCGCTCCTGCAGGGCCACGCCCGTCGACTGGGGATCCAGCTGCCGGACTGGCCCACGGCGGACACGCTGGCGCTGGCCCGCCGCGTCCTGCGCACGGGGAGCATGCGGCTGGGCGACCTGGCCGCCCGACTCCAGCTGCGCCACGAGCCCACCCATCGCGCCATGGACGACGTGAGCGCCACGGCACACCTGCTGGAGGTACTGGTGGCGCCCGCGCTGGAAAGCCGTGAGGATCGGCGGGATCTGGTGGCCGGCGCGGCGGAGGCTTTTCGTCCCTGGGCCGAGCGGCTGGACAAACTGCGGGCCCTGGCCCTGACCCTGCGCCCGCCTGAGCTGCTGGAGTTCACGGCCGGCCAGGACTGGTTCCAACAGGGCTTGCCCGGCGGCCAGCCCACGCCGGCCCTGCGCCGACTGCAGCGCTGGTTCCAGCGCCAGGACACGGAAGAGTGTGCCAGACGGCAGCCGCGCGCGGCCTTGGTCCATCTGCTGGAACAGGCGGCCCTGGCCCGACCCGCCGACCTGCTGGAGGACGAGGGCGTGCCCGTGCTCACCATCCACGCCGCCAAGGGCATGGAGTTCGATCTGGTCTGGCTGACCGGGCTCTGCCAGGGCGTGCTGCCGGACTTTCGCAACCTGCGCGGCGCCGGACTGGCCGAGGAGCGGCGCGTCTGCTACGTGGGGGTCACGCGCGCCCGCCACGAGCTGTGCTGTTGCGCCTGGCGCCTGGATGAGCGCGGCCGACCCGCAGGCTGGTCGGAGTTCGTCCAGGGGGCGGCCCCCGCGTGAGGCGCGAGGTCGAAGTGGTGGTGGCCGGCGCCGGTCCGGCCGGAGCCACGGTCGCCCTGCTGCTGGCGCGGGCGGGTGTGGAGACCCTCCTGCTGGAGAAACGCGGTTTTCCCCGGGACAAACTCTGCGGCGGTTTTCTGGCCGCGCGCACTCTGGGCCTGCTGGAGGAGCTACACGGCGCTGCCTGGCCGGCGGACCTCATCCATCAGGGCGAGGACCGCTTTCAGATCTGGCATGCCGGTCGCCTGTTGACAGATCGCCGACTGGGTGATCGGATGGCCTTCGTGCAGCGCCTGGAGTTCGACGAGTTCCTGGCCCGCCAGGCGGGCCGGGCCGGGGCCGAACTGTGGGAGCAGGCCGAGCTGCGCGACATGGCTCCCACGGCGGATGGCCGGGCCGTGGAAGTGCGGCTGGCCGACGACCGCGAACTGCGCGCGCGCTGGCTGGCCCCTGCCGGACCGGCCCTCCCGACTCTGCCGCGGCCGTATTCTGCTGGCGGGCGACGCCGCCGGCCTCTGCGAACCCATCTCGGGCGAAGGGATCTACTTCGCGCTGCGCTCCGGCGAGCGCGCCGCCAGCGCCTTGCTGGCCGCCCGGCTGGTCACGTCCCACCGCGCGGAGGAACACGTGCGCTCCGGCTACCAGGCCGGCACCCGGCACCTGCGCCGTCAGCTGCTGGCCTCGCGCCTGTTCCGCCCGCTCTTCCATCGACCCGGAATGCAGGAACGCCTGCTCCGGACCTTCGCCAATCTGCCCGAGCTGAACCAGGTGGAGTGGCCGGACATCCTGCGCCACGCCGTCCGCGAGTTGCTCCGCCCGTGAGTCAAGTGCGGTCGGCCGCGTCCAGACGCCGCACCGGGCGCCCCTCGATGTAGCCCCGCTCGCCGCGTGGTTCCAGCTGGAAACGCGGCCCGGCCTCGTCGTCCCAGGCGAACCCGAACGCCTCCGGCCGATAGGCCTGGATCTCCGCGCTCAGCGCGGCAATCGCTTCCCCGAACTCTTCGTCCGGAAAGGGCGGTCCCTGGAAAACCATCCACAGGCTGGCGGGCAGTTCGATGCACTCGAAGCCGTCCGGAAGCGGCCCGGAATAGTCCCGCGGGACTTCCACGCCCTGGACATAGGTGGAGGTGCCGGGTGGGCGCAGGGCCTCGGGCAACCAGAGACCCATGGGCTCGTGCAGCGCGTCCAGCTGCTCCCACACCGCGCTTGAGGACCAGCCGGCGGGCCGGCCGCTCCACCACCTGTACGAACACGGTCTGGGTTCGTCGTGACTCCTGCATCGCTCTTCCTCCCGTTTGGGTGAGTTCGTAGACGCCGCGCATCCGTTCCGGCATAAAGGTCAGCACGGGTGGCCGCTCGCGCCGGTACTGCCGCGGCGAGAGGCCGAAGTGCCGGGTGAAGGCGCGGGTGAAGCCCGCGTGCGAATCGAAAACGAAGTCGAAGGCCACGTCGATGACCCGGTCGCGTGTGGCCCCCAGGCTGCGCGCCGCGGCGCTGAGTCGGCGCAGCCGCAGATAGGCGAAGGGCGACAGTTCGGTCTGCTCCCGGAACAACCGCGAGGCGTGCCAGGGAGAACAGCCGGCGCAGCGGGCCAGAGCCTGCAGGGTGACGGGTTCGTTCAGGTGGGCCTCGATGTAGGCCTGCATCCGGCGGACAGCTTCGGCTCTGGCATCCAACGTGGGCATGGATCCTCCTTGTGCCCCAAGATGGAGGATCCGGCGCTGCGGGTCTTGACCATGCTTGCTCGCGCCAGAGCAGTGCCAGGTCGGTGCCAGAGCAGTGCCAGAGCAGTGCCAGTGCGGTGCCAGAGCGGTGCCAGAGCGGTGCCAGAGCAGTGCCAGAGCAGTGCCAGA
>DYSB01000124.1 GCA_020726405.1 Acetofilamentum sp.
ACGCTCTCGGCGGGTGGGCAGTCCCACACCCTGAAGGCCGTGCTGCTCAAGTAGCCGACCTGGCACGTCTGATCCTGAAACGGGGCCCTGCAGGGCCCCGTTTTCGTGCCGGTCTCACGCAGCGGGCGCGGAGAGCGCAGAGGGTCTCCGCGTTCGCTGCGTGAGGCTCAGCCCTCGGGCAGGCCGTTCACCATCCGCACCAGTCCGTCCATCAGCTGCGGCGCGTTGAAATTGATCAGGTAGCCCAGCCGCAGCCCCGAGAGCCTCAGGTAGGTGAGCAGTTGCTTAAAATGCACCTTTTGCAGGATCTCCACGCTCTTCAACTCCACCAGCACGCAGTCCTCCACCAACAGGTCGGCGAAGTAACCGGGTTCCAGTTCGATGCCCCGGTAGCGCACGGGCATGGGCTGCTCACGCAGCACACGCAGCCCGCGCCACTCCAACTCGACGGCCAAGGCCCGGTTGTAGACCTGCTCCAGCAGTCCGGGACCCAGCGCGCGATGGACGGCCAGCGCAGCGCCCAGCACCTCGCCGCCCACCTGGTTCTCCCGCCGGCCCGCCGCCGGCCCCCGCAGGCTCACGCCTCTCCTCCCGCCGCAGCGCGGCTCCAGTCGCGGCCCGTGCGCAGCAGCAGGGCCTCGGCCAGTTCCCCCGTGCCGATGCCCTCCCGACCCGACAAGTCCGCGATGGTGCGTGCCACCTTGAGCAGCCGGTCCACACTGCGCCCGCTCAGGGATTCCCGCTGGATGGCCAGGCCCAGCAGGCGCGCCTCGGCCTCGCCCAGCGGACACCAGCCCCGGATCTCCGCCCCTTCCAGTTCCGCGTTGGAACTGCCCGGATGCCGGCCCGCGTAGCGCTGCTGCTGGCGCGCGCGCGCCTCGGCCACCCGGGCGGCCACGCTGGCGCTGTCCTCGGCCGGCGAGCTGCGCAACAGATCCTCCGGTGGCAGGGCGGGCACCGCCACTTGCAGATCGATGCGGTCCAGGACCGGCCCCGAGATGCGTGAGGCGTAGCGCAGGCGCTCGATCTCCGGGCAGCGGCAGCGCCGGCGCGGATCCCCCAGCATGCCGCAAGGACAGGGATTCATGGCGGCCACCAGCGTGAAACGGGCGGGCAGCTCCAGCCGCAGGGCGGCCCGGGAGATCAGCACGCGCCCGTCCTCCAGGGGTTGACGCAACTGCTCCAGGGTCTGACGACGGAACTGGGGCAGCTCGTCCAGGAAGAGCACGCCGCGGTGGGCCAGGCTGACCTCGCCCACATGCGGAGCCTTGCCGGAACCCACCAGGCCGGCATCGGAGATGGTGGCGTGGGGAGCACGGAAGGGCCGCTGGCGGAGCAGGCCCTGGCGCTGCGGCAGCAGGCCGGCCACGGAGTGGATGCGGCTGGCCTCCAGGCGTTCGGCGGGCGAGAGCGGTGGCAGAATTCCAGGCAGGCAGCGGGCCAGCAGAGTCTTGCCCGAGCCCGGCGAGCCCACCAGGAGCAGATTGTGCCCGCCCGCGGCGGCGATCTCCAGTGCCCGGCGCGCCTGCTGCTGGCCGCGCACGTGCGCCAGATCCGGCCCCGGCGGTCCGCACTCCATCTCCAGCTCCGTGTGCTGGCCCTGCCCCCACTCCGCCGTGTCACGCACCAGCCAGGTGAGGGCCTCGCGCAGGGTGGAGGCCCCCGCCAGCGGCAGGCTGCAGCCCGCCCGCGCCTCGGCCAGGTTGTCCGCCGGCACCAGCACGCGCTCCACCTGCTCCTCCCGGGCGCAGACCAGCGAGAGTACGCCGCGCACAGGTTCGATCCGCCCGTCCAGAGCCAGCTCGCCCAGCACCAGCGTGCGCTCCAGGCTGTCGGCGGGGCGCAGGCCCAGGGCGGCCAAGAGGCCCAGCGCAATGGGCAGGTCAAAGGCCGAGCCGCTCTTGCGCAGATCTCCCGGCACCAGGTTGATCACGATGCGCTGGGAGAGGGAGATGGGCAGGCCCGAGAGCCGCGCGGCGCTGAAAATCCGCGGCACGGCCTCCTGGATCGCCTTGTCGGGCAGGCCGGTGAGGACCACTTTGGGCAGGCCGGGCGCCGCGTGGCACTCCACCCGCACACTTTGCGCCTCCACGCCCGACAACGCCGCGGTCCAGATCTGGGTGTACATGCCGCCCCCGCCTTATGAAGGCCGGAGCAACCCTGGCGGGCGGGATGGCGTTCCGGCGGCGGGGCCATATCGTCGGCGTCCGGCGCGGGGTGTCAGGCAGGGACGTGCTCGGCGCCTACGGCTCGGGTGGAACGGCGGGAACGGTCAGGCGGCTGGACAGGGCCGCCGAGCAGGTTGAGTCGACACCATCTGATTTTGGTGAGAATCGTCCAGCCGGAATTGGAGCGCGGGCTCGATTCTCCTAGAAGCCTGCGGCCTGCAGGCGTTCCAGCATCGCGCGGCTGCCCAGCAGGATCAGGGTCTCGCCGGCTTGGAAGCGCTGCTCCACTCCGGGCAGGGGCTGCAGACCGCCCTCCTGGGCCAGCCCCAGTACCAGCGCTCCGCCGCTTACCTCGCGCAGCCGTGCCTCCAGCAGCGTGCGTCCTTCCAGCAGCGAGCCTGGCTTGATCAAGAGCCGGCTCAGGCTGAAGCCCAGCTCGTCCTGGCTCATGAAGATGTCCAGGAAGTCCACGATCTCCGGCTGCACCAGCACGGCCGCCATCCGCCGACCCCCGATCACATAGGGGCTGACCACATAATCGGCGCCGGCCCGCTTCAGGCGCGCCTCGGAGGAGGGTTCCAGGCCCCGGGCCACGATGCGCACAGCGGGATTGAGTTCCCGGGCGGTGAGCACCACGAACAGGTTGTCGCTGTCCTTGGGCAGAGCCGTCAGCAAGCCGTGAGCCTGGAGGATACCCACGCGCTCTAGCACTTGGCCATCGGTGGCGTCGCCGCAGAGGGCCACCAGCCCCTCCTCCAGCGCCTGCTCCACCAGCCGTTCGTCCAGGTCCACAACGCACAGTTCCAGCCTGGCCCGTGTGCACTCCCGGGCGATCTCGCGCCCGATCTTGCCCCAGCCGCAGAGGATCACGTGCCCCTTCATCCGATTCAATCGGCGCTCCATGCGCTGCCCCCTCAGGATGCGGCGGACTTCCCCGGAAACCAGCGTGGCCGTAACGCTGGAGACCACGTACCCGATGGACACAGTACCCACCAGGATCAGCAGGAGGGTGAAGAGGCGACCCAGCCCGTCCAGGGGCCGGACCTCGCCGAATCCCACCGTGGTAATGGTGATGGCCGTCATGTAGAAGCATTCCAGGAAGGGCCAGCCTTCGAGGAAGTGGTAGCCCAGCGTGCCGCCCAGCAGGGTGAACACGAACACGGTCAGGGCCGGACGCAGGCCCGCACTGCGCTCCAGCAGCCGAGTCCACCAATCCAGCCGGTAGGGCGCCGTGGGCCGGCCCGGGCGGGTCAGCCGATGCAGCGGTTCCGCCGGCGGACGGGGCGGGGTCTCGCTCAAAGCGGGATGTTGCCGTGCTTGCGCGGCGGATTGCGGTCGGCCTTGTTGCGCAGCAGCTCCAGCGCCCGGTGGATCCGAAGTCGGGTCTGTTCCGGCAGGATCACGGCGTCCACGAAGCCGTGCTCGGCGGCGATCCAGGGATTGGCGAAATGCTCCGAGTAGTCCTGGATCAGCCGCTCCGCGGTGGCCGCCGCGTCCGGCGCCGCCTGGATCTCGCGGTTGAAGATGATCTCCACCGCGCCCTTGGGACCCATCACGGCGATCTCCGCCGAGGGCCAGGCGAAGTTGGCGTCGCCGCGGATGTGCTTGGAACTCATCACGTCGTAGGCGCCGCCATAGGCCTTGCGCGTGATCACCGTGATCTTGGGCACCGTGGCCTCGCAGTAGGCGTAGAGCAGCTTGGCCCCGTGGGTGATGATCCCGTGCCACTCCTGGTCCGTCCCCGGCAGGAAGCCCGGCACGTCCACGAAAGTCAGCAGCGGCAGGTTGAACGCGTCGCAGAAGCGCACGAAGCGCGCGGCCTTGCGGCTGGCGTCGATGTCCAGCACGCCCGCCAGGACGGCCGGCTGGTTGGCCACCACGCCCAGCGCGCGCCCGCCCACCCGGGCCAGGCCCACCACGATGTTGGGTGCGAAGTCGGCGTGGACCTCCAGGAAGGAGCCCGCATCCACCACCGGCAGGATCACGTCGCGGATATCGTAGGGCTTGCTGGACTCCACGGGCACCACACTCCGCAGACTCTCGTCGGCGCGCTCGACGGGATCCAGCACCGGCAGGTCGCGCGGGGAGTCCAGCTGGTTCTGGGGCAGGTAGGAGAGCAGGTCGCGGATCCGCTGCAGGGCGCGGCCCTCGTTGGCCTCGGCGAAGTGGGCCACGCCGCTGCGGCCGGCGTGGGTGCGCGCGCCACCCAGGTCCTCGCTGCTGACCTCCTCGTGGGTCACGGTCTTCACCACCTTGGGCCCGGTGACGAACATGTAGCTGGACTTCTCGACCATGATGGTGAAGTCGGTGATCGCCGGGCTGTAGACGGCCCCACCGGCGCAGGGGCCGAGGATGGCGCTGATCTGCGGCACCACGCCCGAAGCCAGGGTGTTGCGCAGGAAGATGTCCGCGTAGGCGCCCAGACTGGCCACGCCCTCCTGGACGCGCGCGCCGCCCGAGTCATTGAGCCCGACGATGGGGATGCCCGCCTTGAGGGCCTGGTCCATGATCTTGCAGATCTTGGCGCCGTGGGCCTGGGACAGGCTGCCGCCGTGGGTGGTGAAATCCTGGCTGAACACGGCCACGGGCCGCCCCAGGATGCGGCCGAAGCCGGTCACCACGCCGTCACCCAGCGGCCGGTTCTGGTCCAGGCCGAAGGCCGTGGACTGGTGGCGGACCAGCATGTCCGTCTCGTCGAAGGAGCCCGGATCCAGCAAGAGATCCAGGCGCTCGCGGGCCGTCAACTTGCCCGCCGCGTGCTGGCGCGCCACGCGGGCCGCGCCGCCCAGCTCCTGGGCCTGATCCTGCAGCTTAAGCAGTTCCTCGCGCCGATCGGCCATGCTACATCCTCCGCTGGTTGGGGGACTCTATTCAAACCACGCTGGACACGAAGTTCATGAAGACGATCGAAGGGCACGAAGACAGTTCATGATTGAGGGAGGTCACGGGACGCCAAGTCCGGGCTCAACCCTTCAAACACCTTCGTGCCCTTCTCTGCTCTTCGTGCTCTTCGTGTCGAGCTTGTTCTTCCAGGCCGCTCAGGGCAGGCGGACGCTCAGGGTCACCAGGTGCGAGGCGCCCAGCTCGGGATGCGGACGCCAGGCGTAGTCCAGCGCCCAGCGGCCCACCAACAGGCCCGCGCCGGCGGCGGGATCGCCCTCGGCCACGCCGCCCCGCAGGGCCAGGCGCTCCAGCAGCACCCACTCCAGCCCGCCGTGCAGCCAGGCCCGGTGCCAGGCGCCGTCGCGGGTGGGCACGTCGCCCTCCAGCTCGCCGCGCAAGTCCAGCTCGGCGGCCAGGCGGCTACGCAGCCGAGGCAGTCCTTGCTCCCAGGCAGCTCCCAGAGCCCACTCCGGCGCAATCCAGTCCTGCTGGCCGTCATCCCAGAAAATCAGGCTGCCCGCGGCATCACGCAGGGCCAGCCCCAGACTGAGCTGTTCGCGGGCCTGCCAGCGCAGGCCGGCGTCCAGACCCACGCCGGAGCCCTTGCGCTCCACCAGATCGCGGTGCAGCACTTTCAAGGTCAAGCCGCCCTTCAGGCCAGGGCGCAGCTCGCGGGCCGTGGCCAGGCCCAGCACCCAGTCCGTTGCGTCGCGATTGGAGACCAGCGGCCGGCCGCCCTCCTCGAGACTGCCGCCCCCTTCCAGCAAGGTGCTGATGGGAATGTCCGGCACGGCCTGGCGCAGGACGAAAGCCGCGAGGGGCAGGCCCGTGGAACCACCCAGATGGCCTGTCCAGGAGAGAAAGTCAAGTTCCAGGTCGCCGCCGAAGGCTTCCTGATGCTGAAAGGAAAATAGCTGGCCGGGTTCGTCTTCCAATTGGGCCGGGTTCCACCAGGCTCGGGTGCCCGGATCCGCCAACAGCAGGCCGGTCAGTCCGCGGGCCACGGGCGCTGCGCCCAGTTCCACCCGCAGAAAGTCGCCGCCGTGGCGCTCGCCGGCCCGGGCGCCGGCGCAGAGCAGCAGACACGCGGCCACGGGCAGCCCTGCTGCCATGTGCGTTTTCATCGTCCCTCCGCTTCCTGGGTCAGGAAAATGCCGTCCTGGGCTGATTCGCCCACGGCGCGTAAAAACGCGGGCACGATGGCCCGGCGGAAGAGCAAACGGGCTTGATCCAGTCCTCCTGCTGCGGCGGGCACCTGTCCGCCCGCCATGTGCCGGTGTCCGCCGGCGCTGCCACAGTCCTTGACCAGTTCCCGGGCCAGCCGGCCCACGTGGGGTTCATGCAAGTTGTTGCGAATGGAAAAAACCACCCGATCCTCGCGCCAGCCCCAGACCAGCACCCAGTGGATCTCCTCCAGCCGGCGGAAACTGTCCGCCAGTTCGGCCACGAAATCCGGATGGCGGGTGGGCCCCAGGTCCACCACGATGGCGTGCCCGAAGCGCTGGGCGCGCTCGACAGCCTCCTTCATCATGATGAAGTAGTCCAGGGGCAGGCGGCTGTTGACGATCTGGTGCAGCAGGTCCCAGTCGATCTTGGGATGCAGCTTGAGATAAGCCGCGCGGTCGGCCTTGCTGGCCCCGCGCCCCATGTCGCTGGTCTCGGTGCGGATGGCGTAGTAGAGGGCCGTGGCCAGCGGCACGTCCACTTTGACGTTGCGCGCCTGCAGATATTCGTAGGCCACGGTGGCCGTGGCACCGTAGTTCTCGCGCAGGTCCAGGAAAACCGGCGCGTGGGGCCAGGCCTCTCCCAGGATGTGATGATCCACGATGCCGTAGCGCGCATTCAATGGCAACTGGGCCGAGTTGTTGCCGCTGCCCGGCTGGGTGTCCACGAACAGGAAGAAGTCGAACTCGCTCAGGGTCAGTTCGTGCAGCGGCCGGATGCCCAGGGAGAGGATCTGCTGCAGCGTGCGGTTCTCGCTGCGCCCCAGCTCGCCCCCCGAACCCACCACAGCCTCGCGGTCCATGTGCTCGAAAATCAGCTTGAAGGCCATGGCACTGGCCACGCAGTCGGGATCCGGATTGTCGTGGGTGAGTATCAGCACCCGACGCGCGGACCCGAGGGCGGCTTTGAGATCCTGCAATTTGCGGGAACACTCACGGACGGGGGTCATGTCCCTCCTGGAACTGGCCGGACGGGGTGATTCCGACGAAGCGGGGGCCAAAGTAGCACAGGAGGCGGGCTCCGCAAGCTCCCGCAAAGCTCCGCGGCCGCCACACGTTCAGGGTCGCAGCACGCGCTCCAGCCGGACCAGCATCCAACGCGGCTCGCCGCCCTCCCCGGTGCGAGGATCCAGCTCCACGCGCCAGACCAGACGGCCGGAGAGATCCTCGAAGCGGGTGAGCGGACCGCGCCGCGGGGCGCTCAGTTGCACGCGCCGCGTCAGCAGTTCGGGCAGGCCGGCTTCCAGGCTGGCCTTGAGCTCGGGGCTCCAGCTGCCGTCGGGCAGCGCCAGCAGGCGGGTCAGGTCCGCACGGCGGGCCGCCTGGCGCCAGCGCCCGCGCCGGGCGGCGTCCAGGAACTCAGCCAGGGCCCGGTAAGGGCTCTCGACGGGCCGGGCCGGGCCCAACTCCCAGTCCTCCAGCCCGCTCACCAGAGGCCGCTCCACCTCCAGATGCCAGCTGCCCACGCCTTCGCGGAAGGGCCGGGCCTCGCGCTCCTCGGCCAGCCGCAGGGCGGCCGGCTGTTCGCGCCAATCCAACCGGTCGGCGGCCGCCCGGGCCAGGCAGCGACCACCGCCCTGCAAGTCGCGGCGGACCAGCTGGCGCCAAGGTCGCGCCTCCTCCCGGCCGCGTTCCAGCAGCAGCAGTCGCGCCGACTCCGGCGGACCGACGGCCCCCAGCAGGGCCAGCAGGCGCAGGGAATCCGCGCGGGCCACCAGCCGGGAGCGGCCGCGCTGGGCGCCGGCACCCAGCCAGACCAGCAGGGCCTGGCTCTCCGGGCCGGGCGCGGGGGTCCAGTCCACCGTGCGCCGCACCTGCAGCAGCCAGCCGCCGCCGCAGGGCAGCGGCTCGCCCTCCCGGCCTTCGATCAACTCCAGCCGCGCCCGGTCCACGAAGGGATCGCCGGCCAGCGCCTGCCCGGCCAGCACCAGATCGGCGCCCAGGAAGGGATCCAGCCCGGCCAGGGCGGGATCCTGGTCCAGCGGCAGGGGCTGCCGGGCACAGCCCGCCAGCCCCAGCAGGGCCGCGGCCAGTGCGCTCAGCGCCAGATTGAACAGCTTGCCTGTCATCAGGATCCTCGTGAGTTCACTCGCACGGCCCGACCTGTGGGCCGGCTGCACACAGCCTCAACAAGAAGCGTGCCAGCCCTGCGGTGCGCCGGATTCGGCTTGTCACTAGCGCCCGCCTGACCGATGGTCAGGTCCGCCTGACCGATGGTCAGGTCCGCCTGACCGATGGTCAGGTCCGCCTGACCAGGCGCTGCGTGGGGCAGGAAGCGTTCCACCCGCCCGGAACCAAGCCTCCAGGCCGCGGCGGATGGCCTTGACCTGGCGGTGGCGGAAGGCCGGGTCCAGCAGGCGGCTCTCCTCGTCGGGATGGGCCAGGCTGCCGACTTCCAGCAGCAGGGCCGGGCTGCCCTGGTGGCGACAGACGCCCAGGCTGCGCCAGTGCAGGCCCTTGTCGCGCAGCGGCAGGCGCCGGCGCAGTTCTCCGTGCAGCAGGGCGGCGGCGTCGGCGGACCAGGGACTCCAGGAGAAGACCATGAAGCCGTCGGCCTGCCAG
>DYSB01000125.1 GCA_020726405.1 Acetofilamentum sp.
ATCGCCGGCATGTTCCTGGCCGTGCCCGGCTTCCCGCCGGCGGACTCGCTGATCATCCTGGAGACCCACCTGCGGGACGCCACGGCGGGACCCGGCGCTGGCGCCGGCGCGCTGGCGGGCACTTATCCGGGCTATTGGAGCAGCAACACGGGCGGGTTGGCGCACCTGAAGAAGCTGGGCGCCACCGCCGTGGAGTTCCTGCCCCTGCAGGAATTCGGCAACTATGAGATGGACTACAAGAACCCGCAGGCGCCGCTCTACAACGACTGGAACCCCTACGCGCGCAACCACTGGGGCTACATGACCAGTGCCTTCCTGGCACCGGAGGCCTACTACGCCAGCGGCCAGGACCTGAAGCCCGGCGGCTGGTGCGGGCTGGACGGCCGCCAGGTGCGCCAGTTCCAGGAGTTGGTGGACCGCTGCCACCAGGCGGGTGTGGCTGTGATCCTGGACGTGGTCTACAACCACGTCTCGCAATACGACCAGAACCCGCTGAAGCTGATGGACACGGCCTACTGGTTCCAGCTGAGCGACGACGGCGGAATGACTTCGGCCTCGGGCTGCGGCAACGACCTGCGCACGGAGCGCCCGCTGGCCCGCCGGCTGATCCTGGACTCGGTGACGCATTTCGCCACCGCCTACCGCGTGGACGGCTACCGCTTCGACCTGGGGGCGATGATCGACGACGAGACCCTGCGCCGGCTGCACGAGCTCTTCGCGGCCCGCGGCCTGTTCCACACGGCCGAGCCCTGGGGCGGCGGGGCCTACGAGCCCGAGACCTTCGCCCGGTTGGGCTGGTCCTGGTGGAACGACCAGTACCGCGTGGATCTGCGCGGCCGCCAGCCCGCCGAGGCCCAGGGCTTCCTGTTCGGCTCCCTCCACCCCGAGAGTTCGCCGGCGCGACTGGTGGCCGACCTGTCGGGCTCGGCCGCGTCCCAGGGCGGACTCAATCCCGATCCGCGCCAGGCCGTCAGCTATGTGGCCGCCCACGACGACCACGACCTGGCCGACTGGATCAAGCTGGGTCTGGGGCTGGCCAGCGAAGATACGGTGGTGGCCGACCGTCTGGCCTTCCAGCGTCTCACGCCCGCCGAGCTGGACCTGCACGGCGTGGCCGCCCTGCTCTTGCTCTCCAGCGGCGGCGTGCCCATGCTGCACCTGGGGCAGGACCTGGGGCGCAGCAAACTTGTCGCCCGGGGCTGCGACGCGGAGAGCCGGGTGGGGCGCATCGACCACAACAGTTATGAGAAGGACAACGCCACCAACTGGATCGACTGGCGCCTGCTGACCCTCAACAAGTCCCTGGCGGAGCTGTACCGCCAGGCCGTGGCTTTCCGCCGCTCCCACCCGGGGCTGGCCTCGGCCCGGCGGGATGTGCTGGAGGAGAACTTGACCGGCGCGCACCTGGCCTGGACGAGCGCGGATGCCCGGGCGGCGGCGGCCTTCAACACGCATCCCTCCGATACCTGGACTCTCCGCCTGCCGGGCAAGGCCCAGGTGGCGCTGGCCGCGGGCCGCGTGGACCTGGAACTGGACGGGCACACGCTGCGATTGGGACCGCGCAGCGCCGTGCTGCTGGACTGGACGCCCTGAGTCCGGCCGGCCGGCGTCGAAACTCCGATGCCGACACCGGGCAGGGGAGCGGCAGGGAACGGGTCCGGGGTGGACTGGGCTGATCCCACCTGCACGTGGTTTTTGGCGCCTCGCGTCTTTTCTACATCAAGCGTCGCACACGCCGCGTTGCACGCGGGCCAAGTCAGGGAACCAGATGGCAGCCATTCAACTGGAACGCCTCCGCAAGGTGTATCCCAACGGGTACGTCGCCGTGGAGACTTTCGACCTGGAAATCCGGGACGGCGAATTCCTGGTGTTGGTGGGGCCGTCGGGTTGTGGAAAATCCACCACCCTGCGCATGATCGCCGGGCTGGAGGAGGTCTCCTCGGGCCGGATCGTCATCGACGGCCGCGACGTCACCGAGATGGCGCCGGCGGACCGCGACATCGCCATGGTCTTCCAGAACTACGCCCTCTACCCGCACATGTCCGTGCGCGAGAACATGGCCTTCGGCCTGCGCATGCGGAAACTGCCCGAGCACGAGATCGAAGCCCGCGTGGGCCAGGCCGCGGCGATCCTGTCCGTAGAGCCTCTGCTGGAGCGCCGGCCGCGCGAGCTGTCCGGCGGTCAGCGCCAGCGCGTGGCCCTGGGCCGGGCCATCGTGCGCCAGCCCAAGGTCTTCCTGTTCGACGAACCCCTCTCCAACCTGGACGCCAAACTGCGCGTCCAGATGCGCACGGAGTTGGCCCGCCTGCACGCCCAGCTGGGCACCACCATGATCTACGTCACCCACGACCAGGTGGAAGCCATGACCCTGGGCGACCGCATCGTGGTCCTGCACAAGGGCGTGATCCAGCAGGTGGACGCGCCCATGGCGCTCTACCAGCGGCCAGCCAACCGCTTCGTGGCGGGCTTCATCGGCTCGCCGGCGATGAACGTCCTGCCCGGCGAGCTGCGCAACGGCTGCTTCCGGCCCGCGGGCTCCGAGCGCGATCTGCAGGTGCCATCCGGTCTGCCCGAGGGGCCGGCCCTGCTGGGCCTGCGGCCCGAGGGCCTGGCCCTGGATCCCGGGCTGCCCGTCCTGAGCGAGGTCAGTCTGGACGTGGTGGAACGGATGGGTCACGAGACCCTGGTCTATTTCCAGTTGTTCGGCCAGCCTTGTGTCGCACGCCTGGCCCCCGACGCCACCCTGGCGATGGGGCGGCGCGTGACCCTGGGCCTCAAGCCGGCCGGTTGGCACCTCTTCGCCGCGGAGGGAGAGCAGCGGCGGCTGAGCGGAACGCAAGCATGACGAACCCCTGCCGTGCCGGAACCGGAACCCGCCCGCTCCGTGGGCAGACCGGCCACCGGGCGGCTGAACAAGCAGAGAGTCGCCGATGAGAACCGCCATCCGCGTGTTGTGCAGCCTGCTGCTGCTGGCCCAGGCCTGGGCCGGCGTGACGGGCAAGATCACGGGCCAGGTGAAGGACCCCCAGGGTCAACCCCTGCCCGGAGTGAACGTGGTCGTGCTGGGTCAAACCCGCGGTGCGGCCACGGACTTCGACGGGGAGTACTCCATCCTCAACATGCCGCCGGGATCCTACTCGCTGGTGTTCAGCAGTGTGGGCTACCGCGGCCTGCAGGTGGACAAGGTGGGCGTCAGTGTGGACTTGACCACGCGCCAGGACGCCACCCTGCAGGAAAGCATGGTGCAGGGCGAGACGATCACCATCGTGGCCGAGCGGTCTCTGGTCCAGGTGGACCAGACCTACAGCGCCAGCTACGTGGATGCCAACAAGCTCAAGAGCATGCCGGTGACAGAGCTCTCGCAGGTGGTCAGCCTGCAAGCGGGCGTGGTGGACGGCCACTTCCGCGGCGGCCGCTCGGGCGAGGTGCTTTATCTGGTGGACGGCATTCCCGTCACGGACGTCTACGACGGCTCCCGCGGCGTGGACGTGCAGGTCTCCATGGTGCAGGAGCTGCAGGTGCTCTCGGGCACCTTCAACGCCGAGTACGGCCAGGCCATGAGCGGCGTGGTCAACACGGTGACGCGCGACGCCGGCGACAAGCCCGACATCACGGTGAGCGGCTGGCTGGGCGACTACGTCAGCAACCACAAGAAGCAGTTCTACAACATCGACGAGCTGGACCCCTTGAACCTCTCCAACGTCGAGCTGGGCTTCTCCTCGCCCACGCCGCTGCCCTGGCTGAGCGTGAACGGCAGCCTGCGCTACTCGGACAACAGTGGCTGGCAGCAGGGCCAGCGCCTGTTCAGCCCCCAGGAGCAGATCGGCGCCTGGGAGTCGGACGGCGTGCCCTACCGCTTCTTCAACGCCAGCGAGGTGCTGGGCTTCCAGACGGACGACATGTTCGGCGGGCACTTCTTCCTGGTGGACGCGCTGATGGACAGCGCCTTCACGGCCACCATCCAGCAGGGCTTCTATCCGATGGAGGACGCCGTGGACAGCGCGGCCGTCCAGTCCGTGTTGGAATGGGCCGACGGCCGCAGCCGGGGGCTCTACGAGTCGGCCACGGGCGACGGCGAGGACGTGCCCATGGACGTGGAGGTCAAGCGCAGCGCCCAGCTCAAGCTGCGCGCCGACCTGGGGCCGGGCAGCGTGCTGCGCGCCATGTGGCTGGGCAGCGACCGCAGCTACCAGGAATACAGCCACAGCTGGCGCTTCACGCCCGACGGCCGCCTGCGGCGTTACAGCCGCAACCAGCTGCTCAGCCTGAAGTGGGACAAGGTGCTGGACCCGGAAACCTTCATGGACCTGGCCCTCAGCCAGACCCTGAATACCTACAACCACCGGCTCTACAGCAGCATCATGGACTTGCGCTACCGCTCGGACGAGTGGTTCCCGGCGGAGAGCGGCTTCTACTACTACTCGTTCAACGAGGCGGACCCCTTGAACCCCGTCCGCTATCCCGATGACGTTTACGTGGGCTTCGCCCAGATGGGCGGCACGGAGAACGAGCACTTCGAGCGCCGCACGGACACGTGGGACTTGAAGGGCAACCTGAGCCGGCAGTGGGGCAAACGCCATCTCTGGAAGGGCGGCTTCGAGCTGCGCAGCCACCGGCTGATCTTCGACCAGCGTAGCGTGAGCTTCAACGGGGACCAGATCGTCAGGCCCCAGGGCGCCAACGACAACCACTACACGCGCTATCCCTGGGAGGGCTCGACCTACCTCCAGGACAAGATCGAGTTCAGCGACGTGACGGTGAACGCGGGTGTACGCCTGGACGTCTTCGCCGCCAACGCCAGCCTGCCCGCCGACCTGCGCGACCCCACCAACGCGACCCTGGGCCGGGACGAGATCGAGCCCAAGTGGCAACTCAGCCCGCGCCTGGCCATCGCCTACGTGGTCTCGGAGAACGGCGTGCTGCACTTCAGCTACGGACACTTCTTCCAGCGCCCGGCCTTCGACGTCCTTTACCAGAACCCGGACTTCGAACTCACCGGCCTGAACACGGTGGTGGGCAACCCGGACCTGGACGTGGAGCGCACGGTGCAGTACGAGATCGGCCTGCAGCAGAAACTGGGCGAGGACGTGGCGCTGGAACTCAGCTTCTACAGCCGCGACATCCGCGACCTGGTCTCCACCGACCTGCAGATCGAGACGGTCAACGTGGACAAGTACTACATGTACACCAACCGCGACTTCGGCAACATCAAGGGCTTCGTGCTCAGCCTGGACAAGCGCTACCAGGGCGGTTTCAGCGCCGGCCTGGACTACACGTTCCAGGTGGCCGAGGCCAACGCCTCCAGCGCCGACGCCGCGCGCAACGCGGTGGAGGCGGGCAAGGAGGTCAACAAGTACCTCATCCCGCTCAATTGGGACCGCCGGCACACGCTCAACGGCAACATCGCGCTGGACCACGGCGGGATCTGGGGCCTGAGCCTGCTGGGCAGTTACGGCAGCGGGCTGCCCTACACGCCCACGCCCAAGAGCGAAGACCTGGTGGTGGGCCTGCTGGAGAACAGCGGGCGCAAGCCGACCTACGTCAACTTCGATTTCTCCGGCTACTGGAACGTCCTGAAGTCGCCGGATCTCCAGCTCAACATCCAGGTGAAGAACCTGCTGGACCGCTTGAACGAGAACAGCGTGTTCGCCCGGACGGGGCGCGCGGGCTACGACATCGACTGGCAGGACACGCAGTCGCAGCTGGTGGTGGATCCCGGCAACTACTCGCGGCCGCGGGAAGTCATCCTGGGCTTCCGCCTGTCCCTGTAGCACGGCGCACGGCTTTCAACGTCGAACGGCGAGAGGACTTTCATGCAGCGCACCCTCATCCTCCTGATCCTGGCCGGCGGCCTGGTCCGGCTCACTCCCGCGGCCTGGTACGACGACATCTGGTCCAGCCCGGAGGCCAAGAAGAAGAACCTGCACTCGGGCAACCTGGTGCAGACGACCTTTTACAACACCGGCCTGGTGGGCCGCGTGGGCGCCGAGTACTCCTTCGAGTGGCCCAAGGGCACGGGGGACGAATACATCGGCGACATCTCCATCTGCGTGGGCGTGGAGTACTACAACAAGTTCCTCAACAGGCCCGTCCGCAGCGTGGCCGTCACCCAGAGCCCGGCCCGCGGGCGCGACGAGGTGAACCCGGCCAACCCGGCCGAGTACTGGACCTTCATGCCGCTGCCCGGCTTTGCCAATCCGGATACCAATCTGGTGGCCATGAGTCATCAGCGCCTCTCCTGGCCGGATGTCTGGCCGGACAAGGGCTGGCCAGGCTCGTGGAACGGCTACTTCGGGCGCGACGTGAACAACGCCGACCAGGAGAGCTACTTCTGGGTGGATGACAGCCGCGACCGGGAATTCCTAAGCACGCAGTGGGCCTTCCGTGACACAGTGGAGACCTACTTCCCCGGCCTGTGGGCCGCGACCTTCCCCAGCGACCCGGATTCCATGCAGGTGCCGCGCATCCAGCCCTGGGCGGACGACACGACCCACGCCGGCCTGGGCCTCAAGGTGGCCGTGCGCGGTCTCCAGTGGTCCCACGCGCTGGCCGAGGACGTCACCTTCTGGCTCTACGATATCACCAACACCAGCGAGATCGATTATGACAAGGTGACCTTCGGCATGGTCTGCGGGACCCTGGTGGGCGGCGACGGCGACTCGGGCGACGACGTGAACCAGTTCTCCCGGGACGACGAGTTCACCTACACCGAGGACTTCAACGACCGTGGCGCCAGCGGCTGGACGCCCGTCCACCCCGGCGTGCGCAACGTGGGCATCGTGGGCTACGCCTTCCTCGAAAGTCCGGGCAACTCGGTGGACTGGCTGGACAACGATGGCGACAGCCGGGCCACGGACCTGCCGCGCCTGACCTTGGACCGGCTGGCGGACTGGGTGGATACTACCAGTGTGCTGGCCGCCGACCAGGTGGTGGTGGCCATCGACTACAACGACCCGCTCTACCCGCGTCACCTGGTGCGCGTGCCCATCCCCAGCGTGCCGCCCCTGGCCGCGGACACCCTGGTGCTGAGCTGGCGCAACCTCGATATCCCCATCTACGCGGGCAAGCTGGTGCGCGAGGATCCCAGCAATCTGGTGGACGACAACTTCAACGGTGTCATCGACGAGAGCGACGCCTACCTGGACGCCGTCTACGTGGACTGGACCCTGCTGGGCTTGAGCGAGCCCGCCGCGGGTTCGATGGAGATGGTGGCGGTGCCGCTGACCCTGCTGCAGGAGTACGACCTGCTGGTGGACGAGCGCCGGGACGACGGCCTGGACAACGACGGCGACTGGAACGCCGAGTTTGACGACGTGGGCGGCGACGGCCAACCAGTCACCGGCGACACCGGGGAGAACGACGGCCTGCCCACCGCCGGGGAGCCGCACTACGACGCCCTGGACATCACCGAGAGCGACCAGCTGGGCCTGACCTCCTTCAACGAGTTCACCTTCAGCGAATTCTCCAGCCGCAATGACGACGACATCTGGCTGCGCATGGTGCCGGGCGAGTTCGACAGCACGGCAGGCGCCCCGGCGGACCACGACTTCCTCTACGGCGCCGGCTACTTCCCGCTGCGCTCGGGCGAAACCCAGCGCATCAGCCTGGCCGTGGTCTTCGGCGAGTCCCAGGACGACATCTTCAACAACCTGGCCACCGTGCGCACCATCTACAACGAGAATTACAACTTCATCCAGCCGCCCAGCAAGCCGGCCGTGCAGGCCGTGCCCGGCGACGGCCGCGTGACCCTCTACTGGGACGACCGCGCCGAGCGCAGCGTGGACCGGATCAGCCATCTGCGTGATTTCGAGGGCTACCGCATCTACCGCGCCACGGACCCGGGCTTCCTGGACACCTACAACATCACCGACGGCCGGGGCAACGCGGCCTCGTTCTCGCCGGTGGCCCAGTTCGACCTGATGAACGAGGTGGAGGGCTTCTTCCCCATCGCGCTGAACGGCACGCAGTACTACCTGGGCAGCAATAGTGGCCTGGTGCACGCCTGGACGGACACGACAGCCGTCAACGGCCAGAACTATTTCTACGCCGTGACGGCCTATGACCGCGGCGATCCGGAGTCCGGCTTCCTGCCCGCGGAGACGGCCAAGCAGGCCAGCATCGACGCCGCGGGCCGCGTGACCCTGGACGTCAACACGGTCTACATCAGCGCCGCCGCCGCCGCCGCCGGCTACCAGCCCGGGCTGGTGCAGGAGGAGGCCGAGCACCTGAGCGGCAGCGCCACGGGTAATGTCATTCCCGAGATCGTGGACGAGACACGGCTGGTGGACGGCGCACGCTACCAAATCACCATCCTGCCCGACACCACGGCGCGGATCCAGGACGTGCTGGGCTGGCAGTACACGGCCTGGCAGCCCGACACCACCTTCATCTGGAACGCGGAGATCGGCGGCTACGTGGCCCACATCGACAGCGTGGGCTACGATTCCACCCGCGTCCTTATAGGCGAGGTGGTCGTGCCGGCCTTCGCCTTCTCCATGCGCCGGGACGGGATGGAGCCGGTGATGGAGAGCTTCCCGATCAACACCGACACGCCGCAGCAGTCGCTGACCTACTCGGGCGTGGACGTGGACTTCTTCAGCGCCCGGCGCCTGGACACGGGGGACACGCTCCACGTGCGCGTGCGGCTGGACACCGGGGACACCCTGCGCGCCGACGGCGAGTT
>DYSB01000126.1 GCA_020726405.1 Acetofilamentum sp.
TGCGCTGTCCATGCTGCGGCGGAAGGCGTGATGCGACATAACACAGTAAGACTAGGTGGCGATCCGCTGATAGAGGCAGATTCAGATGGGTCCTCGGTGACCAAGGATTCTCGTTCCAGCCGGATCTAGTCAATTCGACTTCGAGTCTTCGAGCCTTCGAAACTTCGTGCCTCCCGGCCTCATGGGCCGAGGAGAAGATCAGCCCGGCAAGGGGGCCGAACCGACGGTGAAGCGGTCTTCGCCTTGCGCTTCCCCTCCGCCTCTGGCATCTTGAGCCCTGGCGCCGGATGATTCCGCGCCTCGACCCTTAAGTGCCGGTCCCGCGAGGCCGCAAGGGAGCCCCGATGACGACTTCAGCACGCCCGATACCAGCCGGACCGCCCAGCGCGGAGCCGGTTTTTTTATGGCCGGAGACCCGGCGCAAGGAGGCGGCATGACCTTCCGTCGCAAGGCCCAGCTGGTGGACGAGGCGGGCCTGGCCCGCACCATCACGCGGCTGGCCCACGAGATCATCGAGAAGAACCGCGGTCTGGAGGGCCTGGCCCTGGTGGGCATGCAGACCCGCGGCGTGCACCTGGCCAAGCGCCTGCGCGAGCGCATCCGCGAGATCGAGGGCAGCGCGCCACCCCTGGGCAGCCTGGACGTCACCTTCTACCGGGACGACTGGCGGCTCAAGCTCAAGCAGCCCGAGGTGCAGGCCACGGACATCGACTTCGATATCCACGGCGTCAACCTGGTGCTGGTGGACGACGTGCTCTACACCGGGCGCACCGTGCGCGCGGCCCTGGACGCCCTGATGGACCTGGGCCGGCCGGCGCGCATCCAGCTGGCCGTGCTGGTGGATCGCGGGCATCGCGAGCTGCCCATCCGGCCGGATTTTGTGGGCAAGAACGTGCCCACCTCCATCGGCGAGGAGGTGCGCGTGAAGATGAGCGAGGTGGACGGCGAGGACGCCGTCTGGCTGGTGGAGCGCGTGGAGGAGGAGGAATGAGCACAAGCTGGAACGACGCCGGATGGGGCATGTTGTGCGCGCCGCTTGGCGGGGGCGAGGGCGGTGGGGCCATTCTGGAGCCCGAGACGGCCGCCGTGGGTCTCCGGCACAAGCACCTGTTGGGGCTGGAGGACTACGGCGCCGACGAGATCACGCTGATCCTCGACACGGCGGAGAGCTTCCTGGAGGTGCTGGAGCGGCCCATCAAGAAGGTGCCCACCCTGCGAGGCATCACGGTGGTCAACCTGTTCTTCGAGAACTCCACCCGCACGCGGATCTCCTTCGAGATGGCCGAGAAGCGCTTGTCCGCGGACACGGTGAACTTCTCGGCCAGCTCCAGCAGCACGCAGAAGGGCGAGACCCTGCGCGACACGGCGGCCAACATCGAGGCCATGAAGATCGATGCGGTGGTGATGCGCCACAGCGCGCCGGGCGCCTGCCTTTTCCTGAGCCGCTGCCTGGAGAGTGTGATCATCAACGCCGGCGACGGCGCCCACGAGCATCCCACCCAGGCGCTGCTGGACATCTTGAGCCTGCGGCGCCGGCTGGGCGACCTGCGCGGCAAGCGTGTCACACTGGTGGGGGACATCCTGCACAGCCGCGTGGCCCTGAGCAACATCTACGGCCTGCAGAAGCTGGGCGCCCACGTGCAAGTCTGCGGACCGGCGCCGCTGATCCCGCGCCACATCGAGGAGCTGGGCGTGGAGGTCTATTGGAATATCGAGGAGGCGCTGGAGAACAGCGACGTGCTCAACGTCCTGCGCATCCAGCTGGAGCGCCACAACGCGCACCATTTCCCCAGCCTGCGCGAATACCACGAGGAGTTCGGCGTGACCATGGACCGGCTGGACCGCCACGCCTCCGACGAGCTGGTGATCCTGCATCCCGGACCGATCAACCGTGGCGTGGAGATCTCCAGCGAGGTGGCCGACAGCGGTCGCAGCATCATACTCGAGCAGGTCACCAATGGCGTGGCCGTGCGCATGGCGGTTCTCTATCTGCTGCTGGGAGGCAAGACGCGTGAGCACTGAGCTGCATCAATTCGAGGCCGAGCGCCTGCTGCTGAAGGGCGCGCGCCTGCTGGACCCCGCCACCGGCCTGGACGAGCACTCGGATCTGCTGATCGAGGACGGGATGATCGTCCAGCTCGGCTCCGGGCTGGAGGCGGCGGAGGCCGAGGTCCTCGATCTGGAGGGCCTGACCGTGGTGGCCGGGTTCGTGGACCTGCGCGTCCGATTGGGCGAGCCCGGCCGCGAGGATCGCGAGACCGTGGAGAGCGGCCTGGACGCCGCGGCGGCGGGCGGCTATGTGGCCATCTGCGTGACGCCGGAGGCCACGCCGGTCTGCGACCACGCCGGGGCCGTGACGGCCTTGCTGGCCCGCGCCGAGGAGCACGCGGTGACCCTGCTGCCCCTGGGTGCGGTGACGGCCGGCCTGCTGGGCGAGCGGCTGGCGGACATGGGCGAGCTGGCCCGGGCCGGCGTGGCCGGCTTCTGCGAGGGCAACCGCGGCCTGCAGGGCGGCGCCGCCCTGCGCGGCGCGCTCAGCTACAGTCGGATGTTCGGCCTGCCTCTGTTCGAGCTGGCGCGGGAGCGCAGCCTGGCCGGCGGCGACGTGCATGAGGGTTCGGTGGCCCTGCGGATGGGCCTGAAGGGCGAGCCGCGGCTGGCCGAGGATCTGGGCGTGCAGCTGGGCATCCGGCTGGCCGAGTTCGAGCAGGCCCCCCTGCATCTGCAGCTGATCAGCACGCGCGAGAGCGTGGAACTGTTGCGCCTGGCCCGCTCCCGCGGCGTGCGCGTCAGCGCGGACTGCAGTCCGCAGCACTTGGCTCTGACCCACGAGCGCTGCCTGGACTTCGATCCCAGCGCGCGACTGGTGCCCCCGCTGCGCCCGGAGGAGGACCGCCAGGCCCTGCTGGAAGCCGTGGCCGGCGGCGTGCTGGACGCCATCTGCAGCGACCACCGACCTGCCGAGTTCGACGAGCTGGATCGCGAGTACCCGCTCTGCCCCTTCGGCTGCGCCAGCCTGGAGACGGCCTTCGCCGTCGCCCACCTGGCCCTGGTGGAGAGCGGGATCTGCTCGCTGGAGCGGCTGCTGGAGCTGTTCAGCGCCGGTCCCCGGCGCGTGCTGCGCTTGCCGCCAGCCTCCTTCGAGGTGGGGGCGCCGGCGGAGCTGACCATTCTGGACCTGGACTGCGCCTGGACCTACCGCGGCGCCGAGGCTCTGACCCTGGGCGTCAACAGCCCCTGGGAGAACCAATCCTTCCGCGTGCGCCCGGCAGGCCTGGTGAACGGCCGCTACGCGGCTCTGCGGGGGTGAGACTCAGCAGGACACGAAGAGCACGAAGAGCACGGAGCATGTTAGAGAGGGAGAACGGTCTCCCTCTTTCTAAATCGTATTCCCGCTCTTCATTGGACTTCGTGTTCTTCGTGTCCGTCTGGTAGAAATCAGGGGGTAGGTGAGAGCCAGGGGGAGAGGCCGCGGGCGCGCAGGTCTTCCAGGCTGGGCAAGCCCGCGGCGCTGACGGGGTGATCGGGATCCACCAGCTCCAGCGCCAGCAGGGTCTCGCGCAACGCGTCCAGGTGCCGACCCACCCGCAGCCAGAGCGGCAGGCCCGTCGAGTCCACCGGCACCTTGTTCATCCCGGGAATGCTCTGGGCGGCCAGGTAGCAGGGATCGCGGCCCGCGAGGATCTGCGCCGCGTCCGTGCGACCGCGCAGGCGGCCCTGGCCCGGATTGGCGCTCTCGTAGAGCACGGCGCGCAGGCCGGGCACGTGATCACCCAGCTCGCGGTGGCTGAGCCCGTGCAGGTTGAGCGGGCTGGGCTCCAGGGCGATGTCCACGCCGTTCATCTCCAGCCCCAGCACGGCCATGGCCGCCAGTTCACCCGCGCGCTCGTGGGCCACGATGGCGTTGACCACGGGATATTCGATGGCCGCTTCGTGGAAGTCCACCACCAGATCGAAGTGCTCGCGCTCCAGCAGGCTGCGGATGGCGAAGGCCACCTGCTCGGTGAAACTGCCGTCCGCCCGGCCCGGGTAGCTGCGGTTCAGATTGCGGGTCTCGATGCCCGAGAGGGCCTGCAGGCTGGGCCGGTGCACGGTGATCTCCGGGTCCGGCCACTGGTCCAGCGGATTGGTCGCCCGGCCGCCCACCCGGAACCAGCGCGGCCGGCCGTCGGCGGTGGGCAGCACCAGTCGCTGGGGCGTGCCTTCCTGGGGATCCGTGGCCGTGAAGGCCGAGGCGTTGGCCCGGGGCAGCACCCAGACCTCGCCGCGGCTGACCTGCAGATTCTCCACCAGCAGGACGGCGGCCAGGAAGCCCGCCGGCTCGTTGGGATGCGTGCCGCCCAGCACCAGCACTCGCCCGCCGGGCTCGGCACCCCGGAAGCGGTAGAGCTCAGTGTCGCCCCGGCTGCCCGCCAGGGGGGCGTGCCACTCGGAGAGGCGACGCAGCTCGCTCAGGCCGGTGGAGGGCCGGAGGACTTCCGCCTGGCGCTGGGCCAGGAAATCCCGCCCGGCGCCCGCGGCCAGCAGCGCCACGCCGATCAGCAGGAGCCACGCGCGTCCGCGCGGCGGGATGGCGAGCAGGATCTTCATTTGAGCAGCAGCACGCGCAACAGAAGCGGCACCAACACCAGCGCGGCCAGGGCCTGCTCGCGCCAATCGGGGCTGCGCCAGAGCAGGCGCAGCAGGCCGGTGGCCACCAGCGCGGTCATTCCCCAGTAGAGCCAGAACAGCATCTCACCTCCCCTGCAGCAGCTGGACCAGCCAGGGGCTGGCGGCCATCACGGCCAGGGCCCAGAGCGCGCAGAGCAGGGCCGGGCCCAGGCAGCGCCGCAGCACGCGGAAATAGTCGGGTTCGCCCGTGACCTGGGCGGAGAAATTGCAGGCCAGCGAGGCCGGGGGCATCAGGTCGCCCAGCGCGGCCAAGAGCGAGAGCCCGGCGCAGACCCAGATCTCCGGCCGTCCCAGCAGGGCCAGCAGGAAGGGCACGCCCAGCACGCTGGCGCTGCCCAGGGCCGAGACGGCGCCGAAGGCCGGCAGCGAGACGGCGATGCCCAGCCAAGCGGCCCAGGCCGGCAGCTGCAGCACGGTCAGGACCAGCTCGCCGCGTTGGCCGGTCAGAGTCAGGATCTGGATGAAGCAGCCCACGCCCACCAGGATGCCCATCACAGGCAGGGCCTGGCGCAGGGCGGCCCAGGCGGCGGCCCCCACGCGCACCCGGTCGCCGGTCACCAGGCCCAGCAGCGAACCGGCCAGCAGCACGACGGGCATGCCGGGAGAGGCCCACCAGGCCGGGAAGAGCCGCGGCCCGCCCATCAGCACGGCGATGAGCAGGAGGGGCAGCAGCAGACGCGGCCCGTGCCGGTCCAGCGGACCGCGCTCCACGGCCTCCAGGGCGGCCGCGGGATCCCCGCTCTGCAGGGGCCGCCAGGCCAGCCAGAGCGAGCAGACCACCAGCAGGGGCAGGGAGAGCAGCAGGAGGGGCAGCATGAAGCCCAGGTAGGGCATGTCCACGCTGGCGCAAATGATCATGGCGGGCAGGTTGACGGGCGGCGCCACCACACCGAGGATCGAGGCCATGGCCACGAAGGCCCCGGCTCGGCGACGGTCCAGGCCCATTCGCAGCAGCGGCGGCGCGGCGATCGCCCCGGTGGTGAGCACGGAGGCCGTGCTAAGGCCCGTCAGCATGCCGGGAAAGGCCACGAACAGGCCCAGCACCGTGGCCAGCAGGGCAGGCCGGCTGCCCAGTCCCTTGAGGATCCACCAGGTCAGGGCGGAGAGCAGGCCGTTCTCCTCGATCACTTTCATGAAGAAGAAGGCCGTCACCATGATCAGGATCGGATCGATGTAGACGAAGCCGCCCTCCACCAGGTGCCGCCAGATGGAGGAGCCGGGGATCGGCAGACCGCCTTGTTCCACCGCGGTGAGCGGCACGCCCTGCAGCAGACCACCCGCCAGCGCGGCGGTGGCCAGGGCCAGCCCCAGTGGCCAGCGCAGGCGCGCGAACAGCAGGATGAAGAGCAGGACCATCAGCCCCAGCGGCCAAAGGCTCATCGCGCGGCTCCCCGGCGCGTGGATGCAGGCGCGGGCCGGCAGTCGCGGGCCACCTCGGCGGGCGTCTGCGCGCTCTGGGGCGGGCTGGGCAGGCCCCAGCGCCGGGCCAGCCGGACGATGTCGATGAAGTGCAGCACCGGCAGTCCCTCTTCGTGGAAGAGCTGGAGCACGCCCTTGGTGCCGGCCTCGCCCTCGCCGGCGGGGACACCCGATTCGCCCGGGCCGTCCGGATCTTCCGGGAGCGTGTCCGAGTCGCCCAGCAGGCCGCCGGGCACCGTGCGGCCGTAGTCGTTGCCGCCCATCACGGGATGCCCGCCGCCCACGTTGATCAGCAGGGCCAGATGCTCGCGCGGACCCAAGGCCTCCCGGCGCAGTTCGACGGCCTGGGGCAGGTTGCTGGGATGCAGGCTGGCGGGCGTGGTGCGCAGCACGGCCTCCGCCGCGCGCTGGGTCTCGAGGGGCAGGCCGCCCAGGCGGTCGCCGCTGCCGCCGGGCGTCACCACGCGCGAACCCTGGCGCAGCAGGCCGCGCTGGCGCAGCCAGCCTTCGACGCTTGGCCAGTTGAAGGTGGAATCATTGGCGCCGTAGGTGGAGGCCCCCAGGCTGGCCACGCAGCGGTAGGGGATCCCGCCCGCCTCCAGGGTCAGCAGCACGGCCAGGTTCAGGCCGGGAAAGGAGCCGGTCATGGTGACGGCCACAGTGTCCCGGGGACCGATGCGCAGGCTGTCCAACAGGCAGGCCACCACGCGGCACCAGCCGCTCTGGGCGGCCGTCTGCTTGGCTTCCTTCTGGCCCAGGGAGGTGGTGAAGATTCCGTCCGCGTCGCCGATCAGGCCGCTCAGGGCCGGATCCAGCCCGGCCTCCCAGCTGCCCGCGGCCCGGCGCCGGGCCAGCACCCAGCCGCTGGCCTCCAGCCAATTGCGCTCGGCACGCCGAAGCTGCGCCTCGCTGATGGCCGCTTGGGCAATCGCCGGCCAAGTCGCCCCCAGGAGCAGCAGGCCGGCCAATAGGCAGGAAATCCAACTGCGCGTGCGAGCAGTCATCAAGGCCTCACCAGCACGGCCTGGCCGTCCCGGCGCGGATCCGCCGCGCCTGACAGTCCGCTCCGGCCCTCGGAATCCGTCACCCGGGCGATGCCGTGGGCGCCGCCGAAGAAGGCATCCATGGGGCCCATCGGATAGAGCCGGTAGCCGATGCGCTCCAGGGCGGGACCGGTTGGAAGTGCGAAGCGCGGCTCCCACACCAGCGTGGTGCCCGCCGGATACCAGCGCGGGGCCTCGATGGCTTCCTGCAGGGGCTGGCCCAGCTGCAGATGGTTGACGAGGATCTCGGTCATGCTGGACGGAATCCGCAGGCCGCCCGGCGTGCCCAGGCAGAGCACGGGAGCCCCGTCCTTCAGCACGATGAGCGGCGCCATGCTGCTGCGCGGGCGCTTGCCCGGCTCCGGCGCGTTGGGGCTGTCCAGCTCCCAGCTGAAGTCGTCGATCTGGTTGTTGAGCAGGATGCCGTCCGCGACCACGCCCGCTCCGAAAAAGTAATTGAGGCTCTGGGTGAGGCTGACCAGGCGGCCCTCCGCGTCCCAGACCGAGATGTGCGTGGTGTTGCCCTTGTCCTGGGGCGACTGGCCGGGCGGGGCGACGGGTTCCTCGCTCCAGAGCGCGCGGGAGCCCAGCGCGGGCCAGACGGCGTGGATGCCGTCGGGGTGGATCTGGGCCAGGACCTCCCGGGCCAGCGTGGGATTGAGCAGGCTGTCCAGCGGCGTGTCATGGAAGGCCGGATCGGCGCTGCGGGCGGCCCGGTCGCGCAGGGCCTTGCGCAGGGCCTCGCTCAGGACGTGCAGACGGGTGGGCTCGTCCAGGGCCGCCAGATCCAGCGGCTCCAGGATCTCCAGGGTCTGCATCACGGCCAGGGCGCCGGTGGCCGGCGGTGGCGGCCCCACCAGCCGATAGCCGAGCCAGTCGCTGCTGATGGTACCGCGCAGGATGGCCTGGTAGCTCGTCAGCTCATCGGGCTCCAGCCAGCCGCCGGCTTCTTTCACGGCCCGGCTGAGGGCCTCGGCGTGACGGGCGGGAAAGGCTGCGAAGCCTTCCCGGGCGATTTCCTCCAGCACCCGGGCCAGGCCGGGGTTGGCCAGCGTGTCGCCCTCCATCGGCGGCAGGCCGTCCTTGAGGTAGAGTCCGGCGAATGTGGAATCCGTCAGGAAGAGCCCGGCGCGCTCGGCCACCAGGGCGGCCAGCGAGCGGCTCACCGGATAGCCGCGCGCCAGGCGCAGGGCCGGCTCCACCAGTCGCGCCAGGAGCAGGTGGCCGTGGCGTTCGTGGAGGAGGGCCAGGCCGGCGGCGGTTCCGGGCACGGCCACGGCCGTGCCGCCGTGGGAGCGCGCCCCGTGGAGGGAATCCGCCGGATCGAAGAAGGCCGCAATCTGCAGGCCCCGGGGCGCCTGCTCGCGGAAGTCAATGGTCTCCGCGGCGCCGTCCGGGGAGAGTATCAGGGCGAAGCCGCCGCCGCCCAGCCCGCTGGCCTGGGGTTCCACCACGGCCAGCACCAGGGCCGCCGCCACGGTGGCGTCCGCCGCCGTGCCGCCTTCGCGCAGCACGGCCGCCCCGGCCTCCGCGGCCAGGGG
>DYSB01000127.1 GCA_020726405.1 Acetofilamentum sp.
GCCGGCGGGCCAGCTCTCGGCGTTCAGGCAGCCCAGCAGATTGCCCGCCACCTTGCCCTGCGGATAGATCCGGTTGCCCGTCTGCTCCAGCCAGACGCCCGGCAGGCGGGCGTCGCGCACGGTGCGGGCGTGGACTTCGGTGATCTCCTTGGCCAGGGTCATGAAGCGCCGCGGCCGCTCGCGCCCCATCTCGGCGCGCAAGCTCTTCTCCAACTCGGCCTTGCTGCAGCCCACCACCGGGGCCAGCAGGTCCAGCAGACGCGGGAAACGGGCGCCGGCCTTGTAGTTCAGCACGTCGCGCTTGAGTTGGGCCGGGTTGCAGGCCAGCAGGTAGACCTGGCTGAGCTCCACCGCCAGCAGGTTGCCCTCGCCGTCCGTGATGTTGCCGCGCGGGGCGCGCAGGGTCACGGTGGTGTAGAGCTGCTTCTCGGCGCGCTCCACCAGCCGCTCGCCCCAGAAGGCCTGCAGCACGGCCAGCTTGAGGATCACCAGCCCCAGGGCGCAGAGGCCCAGGCTGCGGAGCACGGTGACACGCTTGCTGTGTCGCAGGGGCGATCCGCCCAGGCTGTCGCGCCGGGTCATCATGGCCGCGCCTCCCGGGGCCGACTCAGCCACTGCAGGCTGCGGTCCCCGGCCACCAGCGCGGGATCGGCCACGATCAGCCCGCGTCCGCTGTCGGGCGGCCAGATCAAGCCCAGTTCGCGGCCGGCCTTCTCGATCTTGCCGAAGGCCGTGCGCGAGATGTAGAGCCCCTGCTCGATCTGCAGCTCGCCCTCCAGCGAGGCGCAGATGCGCGTGGACTTGAAGACCTGGGTCTTGAGGTCGTCGGCCTCCACCACTTTCCAGACCCGGAACAGCAGCACGGCCACCAGCACGCCCACGTAGGGCAGCAGGCGCCAGAAGAAGCCGAATTGCTCACGGATGCTGAGGGGCGGAACGGGGCGTGCCATCTCAGGCCTCCACTCGTTCCAGGACCCGCAGGCGCGCGGAGCGGCTGCGGGGATTGCGCTCGCATTCCTCGGCCCCGGGGACCAGTCCCCGGCGCTCCAGCAGGCGGGCCCGCACGGGCAGTTCGCGGACGGGCAGGTGCCGGCTGCGCGGACGGTCATCCTCGCCGGCCCAGAGCCGGAAGCTGGCCTTGACTCGGCGGTCCTCCAGGCTGTGGTAGGTGATCACGGCCAGCCGGCCGCCTGGAGCCAGGCGCTGGAAGGCGCCCTCCAGGCCACGCTCCAGTTGGCCCAGCTCGTCGTTGACGGCGATGCGCAGCGCCTGGAAAAGTCGGCTGAGCAGGGAAAAACTGCCACGGGTGCCGAAGCGGCCCTCCACCACCTGGCGCAGTCGGCCCGTGGTGTCCAGCGCTCTCTCGGTCCGGGCCTGAACCAGCAGGCGGGCCAGCTTGCGGGCTTCGGGCAGTTCGCCGTAGCGGAAGAACAGGTCGGCCAGCTCGCGCTCGTCCAGCTCGGTCAGCAGATCGGCCGCGCCGCGTTCCAGGCGGCGGTCCATCCGCATGTCCAGGGGACCGTCGTACAGGTAGGCAAAGCCGCGGTCGGGGGTGTCGACCTGGTGGGAGGAGAGGCCGAGGTCCAGCAGCACGCCCTGGAAGCGGCAGGCGTCCCACGGCGCGGGCAGGCGATCCAGATCGCCGAAGCCCAGGCGCAGCAGGCTAACCCGTGAATCCCGCCCCAACACGGCTCGCTCCCCCTCTTGATTCGCGTGGGCGTCCTCGTCCCAATCCAGCGCCAGCAACCGTCCGTCCGCGTCCAGCCGATCGAGGATCGCCCGGCTGTGTCCGCCGCCTCCCAGGGTGCCGTCCAGATAGAGCCCACCCGGGAAGGTGACCAGACGATCCACCACCTCCCGCGCCAGCACCGGCTCGTGGTACGTCATCTGACGAAGAGGGCGGGCGGCAGCCCCTCGAGCGCATGCCGCCGGGCCGCTGGGGTTGGAATGCCGGAAAACAGGAGGCCGCGACCCTCCGGACGCCGCTCCAGCACGGACTTGAGCCAGCCGGCAGCTTCCGGCGAACCCGCGTTGTCCACGGAGCGGAAATCGAACTGGATGCGCCGGCCGCCAGGCATGGCGCGCAGGATGAAGGCCAATTGCTCCACGGCTCCGGCGTCCAGGCGCCCCTTGAGCCGGAAGAGGTCCAGGTCTCCGCGGCTGCGCTGCACGATATGCATGCCCATGACCGCTTTACTCCACGTCCTGCCAGGACATTGATTTCTGGTATTCGTCGGGATTCCAGATCTGCACGCAGTTCATGAAGCCCGCCACCTTGACTTCGCCGCCCTTGTCCAGCCGGGCGGACTTGATCAACTCCACCGGCACCTTGATCCGGCCCTGGGCATCCACGGGCACCTCGAAGGCACTGGAAATCTGCCGGCGGGCCAGGATGCGATTGGCCATCACATTCATATCCAAAGCCGTCAACTGGTCCCGCAGTTTGTGGTACTCTTCGGGCGTGTAGACGGCGACGCACTCTTCCCGGTCGCGCACCAAGTACACGATGGATTCGGCTTCGGGCGCCAGATCGGACTTGAAGGCAGCGGGGATTTTAACCCTCCCCTTCTCGTCCAGGGCGTAACTGTATTCGCCCATGAAGAACGGCATGAATCCCTCGCTGACCACGATCTACCACTTTTCGCCCTAAAAGTACGCTGTTCATCCCCGCATGTCAAGCTCAAATGCAGCTTGTGCACACTTCTCTTGGCCCCCCTCAAGCGCTTTTGTTGACTATCAATCGCTTCTAATTACTGGACAGACGGAGGCCCGCCGGGTTTTTTGTGGTAGGGGTGGGTCCGTGGGAAACAATCCAAGCTTGCAAGTTTTTCTGGCCAGCAGCAAAATGGCGGATCTGGTTATCCTGCAAGTAGTTGTTCATCAGGCGGCGAAGAATCGGCGCGCTCCGGCAGATTTGGAGCTTTCAGCTCGATTCGCATGGTTTGATGGGGATCGAATTCAGCGTCGGACTCGACCGGCCCAGCGCGCCGGCCAAGCTGCAGGAGGCTCTATGTCCCAGACCCTGGACCCCCTCTGGAAGGCGTTGGCGGATCCCCAGCGGCGCAGGCTGCTGGATTTGCTGGCCGAATCGGATCAGGGCGTGCTGGAGCTGGCCGCGCACTGCGGCCTCAGTCCCGCCACCATTTCCCACCATTTACACGTGCTGCGCGCGGCCGGACTGGCCGCATATCGGCGCGAGGGTCGCTTCCGCGACTACTTCCTGCAGCCGGCGGCGCTGGAGAATGCGGCCCATTGGCTCAGCCACTTGAAGCAGCGCCGCGGCCGGCCGGGCTGGAACCAGGAGGCCTATCGCGAGCAGAGCCTGGCTCGCTACCTGCAAGGGTCGCGGCAGAGCCTGCCCGAGCACCCGCGGCAACGCCAGGTCGTGCTGGACTGGTTTCATTCCCTGCTGGAACGGGATCGGCTGCTGAGTCTGGAGGAATTGGAGCGAATCTGGGGTCCCCATGCCCGCCCCTGGGAGCCGGTGCTGGAGGAATTGCTACGCCAAGGACGCCTGCAGCAGCAGGAGCGCTACATCCTGGTGTCGGACTGAGCCTCCTGGTAGGCGAAGAGCTGGACGCTGTCGGGGGTCAGGCGGAAGTTCGGCGCAATCAGTTTGATCAGGCTGGCCACGTTGCGCTGCACGTTGTCCAGGTCCTGGCAGGGGAAGGGCAGAGAGATGATGCGGCCGATGCAGTCCCGGTCCCCGATGCGCCGGACGAGCAGATAGTCCGGATTGTCCAGTCGGAAGTAGAGCTCCATGGCTTTCTTGCAGGAATCCAGATTCTCCTGCAGTTTGGGCGTGACTTCCAGTCCGACAAAAAGCTTGGTTTCCAGTCGATTCACGTTGGCCCCTGATGCTGGATGGATCGGCACACGGTTTGCAAATATATCAAGCCATCTCGCCGCCACCAAGGGTTTGCCGCTGGAGTTCCGCCCGGCGCTGTTCGCCCTCTCGCGCCCACTCCGCCGGCTCGTGGTGCACGCGCAGGAAACCCGCCAGCTCGGGCAGCGCGTGGCTCAACTGCGCGTGGAGGTCCTGGGCTGCCGAGCGGTAGGAGGGGTGACCCGCCACGCCGCTGCGCAGGCGGATCAGGTGCTCGGCCTCGCGCAGGTTCATCCGCAAGACGAAGCGCTGGCGGAAGGCCATGGGCACCAGGTAGGCAGCCGCCGCCGCGTGCCGGGTAGACAATTCCCGCCACAGCCCGGCGGCGCGCTCCAGGAGCTCTTCGCTCTCCGTCCGCCGCTTTCCCAGCAGACCCGCCGGCAACTCCCAACCCCACTGGCAGCCCAGCAGCGGCACCGTGGGCGTCAGCAGCCGATGGCGCTGCAGGTCGCGGAAGGCGCCGTAGTCCAGGCAGAACTCCACGCTCAGCTGCACGTGTTCGAAGGCCCGCGGCGGCGCCTCGTGCTCGCCCAGGCTGTCCAGGACCGCGTGCAAGAGAGAGGCCCGGCCCGCCGCGCCCAGCCCCTCGGCCCGGCTGCGCGCCTCGGCCACACCCACGCCGCGCCGCTGCACGAGCCAGTCCGCCACCACGCGGACCGCGGCCTGATCATCCCACTCCAGCAGCCGCACCCGCGGCGGATCGATCTCCGCCGGCTCCACCGACGGCAGCAGCGCGTCCAGCCGCTCCTCCAGCCCCGTCTGCCAGGCCGCGGGCCGGGCATGTTTGAGCAACACGGGCGTGATCCGCCGCCCCTCCTCCTCCAGCCGGTCCCCCAGCTCGCGCAGTTCCTGCAGGGCGTGGGCCCGCAGCTTGCGGATCAGATGCGCCGCGCTGCGCGCGTTGCAGCTCAGGCCCAGACTGGTGCGGGCACCCGCCGGCAGCAGGTAGCGCGTCGTGTCACACGCGGCGGCATGCAGGGTCTGCTGCCAGGCTCGCGCTGGCAGCCCCGTCGGCCGCTCCCGCTCCTGCTCCAGCTCGGCGCGGATCTCCCGGTAGAGACGGCCGTAGGTCTCGAACAGGTCGCCCACCAACCGCCGGGCTTGCTCCTCCTGCGGCGCACCATGCCACTCCTGCGGCCAGTGGAAGTGATCCAGATCGAAGACCTGATAGCGCGAGCTCTTCTCGGTGAAGGCCGCCAGCCGGTTGTCCTCCAGGGCCTTGGCCGCCAGGATGGACAGGCCCTCCACGGCGAAGTGCAGGTCGGCGTGTTCGGCCACGCTGGAGTGCCCGTAACCCAGCACCCATTTCTCGTGGAAGGCCGAGGCCTTGGCCTGGTCGAAGCCCGTCTCCGCGGCGGGGGCGGGCAGACCGTCCTCGTCCATCAACTTGAGCAGGTTTTCTCGGAAGCCCGCCGGGCTTCGGCTCACCTGGGCGAAGAGCACGGCCACCACCTCCGGCGGCAGCCCGTGCAGGGCGTAGACCGGCCGGTCCAGGTTGGTGACAAAGGGCGCAAGGCGCTCGGCAGGGGTCATCTCAGCCTCATGCTTGGTCGGGCTCTTCGTGTCCTTCCCCCGGGTCAACCCCTGTGATAGGGCCGGCCGTCGCGGATCATCAGCGCACGGTAAAGCTGCTCCAGCAGCACCAGCCGCGCCATCTGGTGCGTGAAGGTCATGGGCGAGAGGCTGAGCACCAGCCCGGCGCGCTGGCGCACGGCCTCGTCCAGGCCCTCCGCCCCGCCGATGACGAAGCGAAAGCGACTGCTGCCGGCGCCCAGCCGGCCCTCCAACCAGGCGGCCAGCTCCGGGCTGCTCAGGCCGCGTCCCTTTTCGTCCAGCGCCACCAGCTCTTCGCGCGGCTCCAGGCCGGCCAGCAGGCGTTCGCCTTCCAGCCGGCGGATCTCCCCCAGGGCCAGGCCGCCGTCCAGGGCCTCGGCCTTGTGCACCACCAACTCCACCTTGGCCCAGGCCGAGAGCCGCGTGCGGTACTCGGCCTCGGCCTCCTGCAGCCACTTCTCCCGGCTGCGGCCGATCACATGCAGGGCGAAATTCACGCCTCATCCTGCCCGTCTCGGGGCGTACCTGACGCGAAGCGTTCAGGCCAGCAACGGCCCAGATACTCCCCCAGGCGGACTTCCTGCCCGCGCGGCTGGGGCCGGTAGAGGCGCAGCTCCGCCAGCTCGGGCGGCAGATAGTCTTGTCTCACGAAACTGTCCGGGAATTCCGGTGGGTAGCAATATTCGGCTCCGTGGCCCAACTCCTTGGCCAGCCGGGTGGGGGCGTTGCGCAGATGCGCGGGCACAGGCCAGGCCGGCTGTTCGCGCACGGCCCGCCGCGCTGCGGCAAGCGCTTCCGCCGCCGCGTTGGACTTGGGCTGCGCGGCCAGATACGTGACACACTGCACCAGCGGGTAGGCCGCCTCGGGCAGGCCCAGTTTGCGCACCGCCTCGAAGGCCGCCTCCGCGAGCACCAGGGCGTTGGGGCTGGCGTTGCCGATGTCCTCGCTGGCCAGGATCAGCAGCCGGCGGGCGATGAAGACGGGATCCTCGCCGCCCTCCAGCAGACGCAACAGCCAGTAGACGCCCGCGTCGGCATCGGAGCCGCGCACGGACTTGATCAGCGCGCTGACCAGGTCGTAATGCTGGTCCCCGCCCTTGTCGAAGGGCTGCACGCGCCGCAGCAGCACGGTCTCCAGAGTATCCAGCGTGATCCGCCTTCCGCCCGCGGCATCCGCCCCGGCCACGGCGGCCGCCAGTTCCAGGTTCTGCAGCAGGCGCCGGGCGTCCCCGCCCGCCAGATCCACCAGCCGGGCCTGGGCATTGTCGTCCAAGGTCAGGGAGAGGCTGACCAGCCACTCGTCCACAGCCAGCGCCCGCTCCAGCAGTTGCTCCAGGGCCAGCGCTCCCAGGGGCTCGAAGACCAGCACGTGGCAGCGTGACTGCAGCGCGCCGATCACCTCAAAGCCCGGATTCTCCGTGGTGGCGGCCAGCAGCGTGAGGGTGCCGTCCTCCACGCTCTTGAGCAGGGCGTCCTGCTGGGCCTTGTTGAAGCGATGGATTTCGTCGATGAACAGGATGCTGGGCAGGCCGTCCCGGCGCCAGGTGGCCTCCGCCTCGGCGATGACCCGGCGCAGGTCGGCCACGCCGCTGGTCACCGCGTTGAGGGCGTGGGCCCGTCCGCCGTAGGATTCCATCAGCAGCCGGGCCACGGTGGTCTTGCCGGAACCCGGCGGCCCCCAGAAGATCAGTGACTCCAGCCGGCCCTCGGCCAACAGGCGCGGCAGCAGGGCCCCCGGCGCGGTCAGACGGGGCTGCCCCACCACGTCCTCCAGCCGGCGGGCGCGAAAGCGCTCGGCCAACGGGGCCCGCCGCTGGCGCTCCGCCCCGCGGTCGAAGAGATCGGGATGCTCGGGATGCTCCATGGACTGCCCTGCTCCGTGTGACACGCTAAAGGTAGGGATTCACTGGCCGGGCCGGGAGTGCGGGTTGACTCGTCAGGCTTCAGGATCAGGGTGTGGGCTCGTCCGGCCGACCGGCCGGGGACACTACCAGGTAGTCCACTTTACCGCAGCCTCAGCCGTCCCACATGCGCTCATAGGCCGCCTGGCGCTCGGCGATGAAGGTGGCGGGATCGTCGCCCTCCGCCAGCCTGCGCAGGATCGGGTTGCGATGGGTATCCGACTCCAGGATCCAGCGCTCGGGCAAGTCCGGGCACCCCAGCACGCGGATGGGCCCGGTCATTCGGCTGTCGGCCTGCTCCAATTCCAGGCCGGCGGCCAGCAGGCGCGCCGATTCGGCGGGTTCCAGTCGCCGGGCGTGGCCGGGCTCCAGGCTGGTCAACAGGGCGTCGGTCATGGTTCGGGCCTCGTTTGGAACACGAAGGTCACGAAGTGGACGAAGGATGGGAAGGATGAAGCAGGCTGGCCCAAATGAAGTGTCACGGCCGGGAGACGAGCCCCGAGGGTTTCGCAAAATCCAAGCCTGTGTTCATCTCCCAATTCTCGCCTGCTCTCTGTGCTCTTCTTCCTCTTCGTGTGCTTCGTGACCTTCTACGCTCGGGCAAGCAGACGCACCACGGCGCTGAGGCCCTGGTGCAGACGCCCCTCGTCCAGCACCACTTCGGTCTCCTCCAGGTGGAGGATCTCCAGGCCGGCGAAGTCCCGGCGCAACTCCTCCGGTTCGTAAAGCAGATCGGGGGCCGAAGGTCCACCGGTCTTGTGCTGGAGCTGCCGCGACGTGAAGGCCTCCAGCACCACCAGCCCGCCGGGTTCCACGCTGGCAGCTACCCGGGCGTGGATCACGGGCCTCAAGGCGCTGGGCAAATGCAGGAAGCACAGCGAGACCACATTCCGGTTTTGCCGCTGCCAGTCGGCCTCCTGCACCCAGTCGCACACGGTGCGGTAACGGTCCGCCACGCCGCGCCGCACTGCCAGACGCTCCGCCTTGTCCAGGCCCACCCGGGAGGCGTCCACGGCCGTGACCCGCAGGCCACGTTCCGCCAGCCAGACGCCATTGCGGCCTTCGCCATCCCCCAAGGCCAGCGCCGTGCCGGTGGTGGGGATTCGCTCCGCTTGCTCGGCCAACCACGCATTGGGGGCCTCGCCGTAGACGAACTCGTCGCCCGCGAAACGTTCGTCCCAAACCGTCTGGATCATGCATGGCCTCCCGCTTGGTTAATCGGCATAGGGGTGCCGGGAATCCCCAGCTCGTCGAAGAAACGGTTCGGCAAG
>DYSB01000128.1 GCA_020726405.1 Acetofilamentum sp.
GGGCTTTCCGATGCCGCGGGCGATTGCCATGTTGGGGCCTGTGGGTGCCTGAACGCGGCCTGTGCCGCGGGATGGCGAAGAGGGAAGACGGTGCAAATCCGTCGCGGGCCCGCCACTGTGACCGGAGACGACGCCGCAAGTGCCACTGCCTGAACAGGTGGGAAGGCGCGGCGAAGGATGACCCGGAAGCCAGGAGACCTGCCCACCGGCCGCGCGGCCCCTGTCGCGGCGGCTGTCTAGCTGAAGGCCGTCCTCGTGGAACGGGACGCTCTTCGTCCAGGCAAAAACGGAGCCCGGACCTTGTGCAAGGTCCGGGTTTTTTGCGTGGCGGAAGGCGGGTTCCCGGCGGCCCTCTCAACCGGACCCCGGCGCGGGTCAGGGAGGCCTGATGGGTGGGTGGAATGGATGGGTGCGGGTGGTGTCGCTGCTCCTGGTTGGGACGCTGCCGGGCTGGGCCCAGGAGGCCGGTTTCGGCCGCATGGTGGAGCTGGAGGAGCTGGTGGTCACCGCCACGCGCACGCCCCTGCGCCTGGACCAGGTGGCCAGCGCCGTGACCGTGCTGGGGCGGGCGGAGATCGAGCAGAGCGGGGCGGCGGACCTGGCCGCGCTGCTCGAGCAACTGCCCTTCCTGGACATCAGCCGGGCGGGCGGCCCCGGCGGCACGGCCACGCTGCGCCTGCGCGGCCTGAACGACTCGCACACCCTGTTGCTGGTGGACGGTGTGGAGCTCAACGATCCCATCAGCCCGGGGCGGAGCGTGGACCTGGGCACGCTGCCGCTGGAGTCCATCGAGCGGGTGGAAGTCCTGCGCGGACCCCAGAGCGCGCTCTACGGCGCGGACGCGGTGGGCGGCGTGGTGCAGATCTTCACGCGCCGAGGGCGGCCCGGCGCCTGGGCCGCGCTCTCCGGCGGCAGCCAGGGTCGGATAGGCAGTTCCGCCGGCTTCAGCCGTGCGCTGGGCGGGCTGGAACTGAATCTGGACCTGGGGCGCGAGAGCCTGACGGGCGTCTCCGCCGCGCGGCCGGCCCCGGGAGTCGGCGACGCCGATGGGCTGCGTTCCAGCCACGGCCGGCTGGGCCTGGCGTGGCAGGCGCGGCCCGGCCTGCGTCTGAGCGCCAGCCTGAACGGCGAGCGCTCCCGCGCCGAATTGGACAACTGCGGCGGCCCCGATGGTGACGACCCCGACTACCATGCGTTGACGGAGCGCGCGGGCGCCAGCCTGGGGGCCGAGCTTCTGCAGGCGGGCGGACAGAGCGCCGCGACCGTCTGGGAGCAGACTACCCGACGCGAGTATCACAACCGCCCCGACGCCGCCCATCCCGGCGAAAGAGCGGATTCCGAGTACCGCGGCCGGATCAGCCACGCGGGTCTGCAGCATGTGCGCGGGCTGCCCGGCGGGCACCAGCTGCTGGCCGCCGCGGAGTGGGAGCGCGAGGCGGGCGAGTACCGCTATGCCTCCGCCAGCTCCGACGGTTCCTGGTTGGAGGAGCTGAGCGAACAGAGCCAGCACCAGCTCTCCTTCGTGCTACAGGACCAGTGGACGCGCGGCCCGCTCCTGCTCACCGGCTCCCTGCGCCGGGACCAACCCGCCCAACAGCCCGCCCGGCTCACGGGACGCCTGACGGCGGGCTACGCGCCGCAACCCGGCTGGGGGCTGCGCGGCAGCTACGGCAGCGGCTTCAAGGCCCCCAGCCTCTACCAGCGCCACAGCCCCAGCGGCAACCTGGAGCTGGCGCCCGAGCACGCCCACGGCTGGGATCTGGGCCTGGATCTGCACGCCACGGCGCTGCAGGCCTCCTTCAGTTGGTTCCGCACCCAGCTGCAGGATCAGATCGACTATGACGCCGCCAGCTGGCGCTATGTCAACCTGGGCCGCACCACCAGCGCGGGCCTGGAGGCCGACTGCCGCGGCCCGCTGCCCGGCGGGCTGGAGTGGAGCGCGCGCTGGACCTGGCAGCACGCCGTGGACGCGCGCACGGGGCAGGACCTGCTGCGCCGCCCGCGCCAGCTGGGCCGGCTGGGCCTGAGTGGCGGTTGGGGCGCGGCCCGGCTCTCGGTGGCTTGGCGCCGCGAGGGCGCGCGGCGCGACCAGGACTTCAGCGACTGGCCCGCCCTGCCCGCCCGGCCCGTGGAGCTGCCGGCCTTTTCCAGCGTGGACTTGCGCGCCGCCTGGGAGGCGGGCGCGCGCTGGCAGGCCTGGCTGAGCGTGCAGAACGTGCTGGCGGCGGACGGGCAGGAGAGCTGGGGCTACAATGGCCAGCCGCGCGCCTGGCGGCTGGGGCTGGACTGGAGCCTGTGATGGCGCAGCGGCCCGGCGGCAACGTCCTCTACCGCGTTGGGCGCGGGCTCAGCCTGGTGCTGGCCTTGCTGCTGGGGTTGGCGCGTGCTACACCGGCTGCCCCGCCGCGCCGGGTGGTCAGCCTGGTGCCCAGTCTGACCGAGACGGCCGCGGCCCTGGGCGCCTCCGCGCAGTTGGTGGGCCGCAGCCGCTACTGCCTGCATCCCGCCGCCCTGCGCCGCTTGCCGGACGTGGGCGGCTACTTGGATCCGGCCTGGGAGGCGCTGCTGGGCCTGCGGCCCGACCTGGTGCTGCTGACGCCCCAGAGCCGCGAGACCAGCCGGCGCCTGCGCGAGCTGCGCGTGCCCGTGCTGGAGATTCCCCAGGACCGCCTACCCGAGATCTGGAGCGGGATGGAGATCCTGGCGGCTGCGCTGGGACGCCCCGGTCGGGGCGTCCGGCTGGCGGATTCCCTGCGCGCCGAGCTGCGCGCCCTGGGCCGGCGGCCGGCCGGACCCGCGCCGCGCGTCTTGCTGGTGGCCGGGCGCAGCCCCGAGGCCGGTCCGCCCCGCGACCTCTGGGTGATCGGACGCGGCAGCTGGCTGAACGACCTGCTGGAGGCCCTGGGGGCGCGCAACGCCGTGGCGGACCTGCGGCCCAGCCTGCCCGCCCTCTCGCGCGAGGGCCTGCTGGCCCTGCAGGCCGACTGGATCATCGAACTCTGGCCCTCCAGCTCGCCGTCGCCGCGCTCCGCCGCCGCCCTGGAGCGGGACTGGCAGGCCTGGCCCGAGCTGCACGCCGTGGCGCGCCGCCAGGTGCGCGTGCTGCTGGACGACCGGCTGATCGTACCCGGTCCGCGGCTGGTGGAGGGCGCCCGGCGCCTGGACGCTGTCCTCCAGTTCGACCATTGAACGGATGAAAGGCGGGAGCAGATGATCCTGCGCGTGGAGCAGCTGGAGGTTCCGGTCAGCCCGGACTTCGTCCTGCACGACGTGGACTTCAGCCTGCCCGCAGGCACGCGCCTGGCCCTGATCGGACCCAATGGCTCGGGTAAATCCACGCTGTTCAAGGCGCTGGTTCTGGCCCTGCCCGGGCGGGGGCGCATCCTGCTGGACGGGAGCCCGCTGTCCGAACTCTCCGCCCGGGCCCGCGCCCGGGCTCTCTGCCTGCTCCCCCAGCAGGAGGAGGGCGGCGCGGCCTTCAGTGTGGAGGAATACGTGCGGCTGGGCCGCTATCCGCACCTGGGCTGGCTGGGGAGTTTCAGCGCGCTGGATCAGGAACGCGTGGACTGGGCCCTGGAGCAGGCGGGCTGCCGTGCCTGGCGTGCGCGCCGGCTGGGGGAACTCTCCGGCGGCGAGCGGCAGCTGGTGCGGCTGGCGGCCGCCCTGGCCCAGGAGTCGCGCATCCTGCTGCTGGACGAACCCGCGGCCTTCCTGGACCCCGGGCAGCGCCGCCGGCTCTGGGAACGCCTGGAGCACGTCCTGGCCGGCGAGGGCCTCTCGCTGGTGTTCGTCAGCCACGACGTGAACGAGGTGCTGCGCCGGGCGGACCGCTACCTGGCTCTTCAGGGTGGCGCCGGGCTGCGCTCGGGCCCCGTGGCCGAATTGGCCGAGGGCGACTGGTTGGGCGATCTTTACGGCCTGCCCCTCCAGGCCCACCGACTGCCTGGCCAGGCGCGCCCCTGGCTGCTGGAGCGCGACGCCGCCCCCGGCGCCGGGAGCGGATCCGCATGAGGCGGGCCGGCATGCCCCGGCGCGGGACGCGCTGGCCGGCCTGGCTGCTGCTGGGGCTGCTCAGCTTGCTCAGCCTGCCCCTGGCCCTGTACAGCGGTGCCCTGCCGCTGGACCTGGCCCAGGCCCTGCACGATCCCCACTCCACCAGCGCGCTCATCCTCTGGGAGATCCGCCTGCCACGCGTCCTGCTGGGCTGGCTGGCCGGCGCCGGGCTGGCACTGGCGGGCACGCTGCTGCAGGCGCTGTTCCGCAACCCGCTGGCCAGCCCTTACACCTTGGGCATCTCCAGCGGCGCGGCGCTGGGCGCCGGAGTGGTGCTGGGCGTGGGCGGCGGGTTGGGCGGCAGCCTGGGCGTCCTGCTGCCCGGCTGGAGCGTCCAGGGCGGCGCCTGGCTGGGCGCGGCCGTCACTGGGCTGTTGGTCTGGAGTCTGGGCCGGCGGGCGGACCGTCTGGCGGGCGGGGGCCTGCTGCTGGCGGGCGTGGCCCTGAACTTCACTTTTGCCAGCCTGCTGCTGCTGCTCCAGGTGTTGGCGGATCCCAGCCAGAGCCTGCGCCTGCTGCGCTGGCTGATGGGGGGCCTGGACGCCGCCGCCTGGTCAGCCCTGCCCGTGCCCGCGCTGGTCTGCGGCCTGGCCCTGGGGCTGGCCTGGCTGGGCTCGCGGGAATTGGACCTGCTCAGCCTGGGCGCCCAGACGGCCCACACCCGGGGCCTGCACCTGCCCTGGCTGACAGCCGGGATCTTCTGGCTCTCCTCGCTTGTGGTGGCCGCGCTGGTGGCGGTCACCGGACCCATCGGCTTCGTGGGCATGATGGCGCCCCACGCTGCGCGCCTGCTGGTGGGACCCGGCCACCGCCGCCTGCTGCCCGCGGCCGTGCTGCTGGGCGGCGCCTTTCTGGTGCTCTGCGACGCCCTGGCGCGCCTGCTGGTGGCTCCGGCCGAACTGCCCGTGGGCGTGATCACCGCCTGCGTGGGCGGCCCGGTCTTCCTGCTGCTTCTGCTGCGGCGCCCGCGCTGACTCGTCGCCCGGCGGCCGCGCCAAGCCCCCGGCTTGCGCCGGGCGCACCCCAGCCCTATCTTGAGGGCCCTGCGAGCGTAACTCAGTTGGTAGAGTGCCAGCTTCCCAAGCTGGTTGTCGCGAGTTCGAGCCTCGTCGCTCGCTTGTAAAAAGGCCGCCCTTGAGGCGGCCTTTGGCGTTGTGAAGAACGCGTGTCCGCGCGGGTAAGTCCCTATTCGCCCGCGGCCGGTTTGGCGGGAAAAAACTTGATCAGGCCTTCGATGATCGCGTAGAACACGCCCATGAAGACGAACAGCCCCAGCATGCCGTTCAGGGTCACCCAGGCGGCGCATTTCAGCACCCAGATCGTATGTGCATCGAGCATGATGGTCTCCTAACTCACCAGGGCCAGAATCAGGCCGCCGGCGATGACACTGCCGATCTGGCCCGACACATTGGCGCTCACGGCGTACATCAACAAGTAGTTCGTGGGATCTTCCTTCAAGCCCATGGTGTGGATCACCCGGGCCGACATGGGGAAGGCCGAGATGCCTGTCGCCCCGATCATCGGGTTGATCTTCCGTTTGAGTAAGAGGTTGAGCAGTTTGGCGAACAGGACGCCACCCGCCGTGTCGAAGACGAAGGCCACCAACCCCATGGCAATGATGAACAAGGTGGCGGGGGTCAGGAACTGCTCGGCGCTCATGGTGGCCGCAATGGTGATGCCCAGCAGCAGGGTCACCAGACTGGCCAGTTCGTTCTGGGCGGCCAGGGAGAGCTTGTTCAGCACGCCGCATTCGCGCACCAGGTTGCCGAACATCAGGAAGCCGATCAGCGCCACGCTGGTGGGCGCGATCAGGCCGGCCAGCACGGTGACGACGATGGGGAAAAGGATCAGCACCGTCCGCGAAACCTGGCGGGCGGGCGCGTCCATCCGGATCCGCCGTTCGGCCGGGGTGGTGAGCAGGCGGATCACCGGCGGTTGGATGATGGGCACCAGCGCCATGTAGCTGTAGGCCGCCACCGAGATCGGCCCCAGCAGGTGCTTGGCGAAGCGCGTGGCCACGTAGATCGAGGTGGGACCGTCGGCGGAGCCGATGATCCCGATGGAGGCTGCTTCCTTCAGATCGAAGCCAAACAGCGTGGCCACCATCATGGTGAAGAAGATCCCGAACTGGGCCGCCGCGCCGAACAGCATCAGCTGGGGCATGCGAAAGAGCGGCGAGAAGTCGATCATCGCCCCGATGGCCACGAAGATCAGCAGCGGGAAGATCTCCGTCAGGATGCCAAAGCGGAACAGCAGGCTCAGCGCGCCTTCGATGTGCTGCCCGTCCACCACCTGATCCAGCGCGGCGGAGAAGGGGATGTTGGCCAGAATGGCCCCGAACCCGATGGGCAGCAGCAGGCCGGGTTCGTACTCCTTTTTGATGGCCAGGTAGATCAGCACGCCGCCCACCAGCATCATCACCAGTTGGTCCCAGCGCAGGGCCAGCAGCCCCACGAACAAACCATCCATTGCGCGTCTCCCAGCTTGCCAACTCCGATCCGGGCCGCTCCGAACCCGTCGGCCCCAAGGCAGGTGTCAACATTCTAACATCCCTGACCAGAGCATGGCAACCGAGGAGCATCAATGAAAACGGGGCTCCCATGGGAGCCCCGTTGAAGGGTCGACTGGAGGTCCGCTTACTTGAGCAGGACCATCTTGCGCGTCTCCACCTGGCCCTGGGCTTCCAGCGTATAGTAGTAGATGCCGGACGGCAGGCTGTTGGCTTCGAAGCGGACACTGGTCTCGCCGCGGGCGGCCAGACCGTTCCAGAGCTCGGCCACTTCCGCACCCCGCATGTCGTACACGGCCAAGCGCACCGGCGCGACCTCATCCAGGCTGAAGCGAATCTCCGTGCTCGGATTGAAGGGGTTGGGGGCGTTCTGCTCCAGGCTGAACAGCTGGGGCTGCTCCTCGGCACCGGTGAAAATGCCCGAGGCGTCGGTCTCGACGTTGTCGATCACCCAGAAGTTGCCCGAGTCATGGACGATCACGTAGGCGATCTAGGTGCCGCTCGGGGCGTCCACGTGCAGGCGACTGGGGCCGTTTTCGTTGCTGTTCGGGACGCGCAGGTTGGGGCCGCCGGCGTCCATGTCGACCATCACGTCGTTGACGTCATAGGCTTCCAGGAAGAAGTTGCTGTAGGCGCTGTACCCAACTTCGAAGTAGGTCGCGTCGGCGTTGTCGATGATGATCTTGCCGTAGCTGGAGTTCTGCGTGGCCCAGGCGGCCACGTTGTCGTTGATCCAGTACGCGCCGCCCCACGCGCCACTGGGATAGCTGGAGCAGTTGTAGTACTGCCCGTCCAGATACACCCACGGATCACCCAGGTCGTTCTCGAAGGACACGCCGTTGTAGGACAGGATCTGCTGTCCGTCCTGGCCCAGTCCCATTTCGAAAGTGAACAGGTAGGCGGATGCGCTGCTGCACAGGCCGGCGATCGCCATCAGGGAAAGAACCTGCTTCATGTTCATGGTCGCTCCGTTTCTATGGACCTCCCGCGATCCCCGCTAAGACCACGGCACGGCACGATGTGTGGTCGTGTCAGGTTGTTCCAGTTCGTCCGACGCCATGTGGCCGTACAAACAGCAGCCGCCGTCCGGAAAGCCGGCTGGAACGCCAATCGTTGCTGGTTGATTCGTATATGAGATTGCCAATTCCCTATCGACAGTCAGACCGCCGACAGGCTGGGCCATAAGTGCAAAGGCCGTGCCCATCCCCAAGACACCACCGAACACATTGACTGAAAAGAACTTGGCCTGCCAGTTCCCGGCCATGATTCGGGTGCGTGTTCAGTTCCAAGCCGCCATATGCCGGAATTCGCACAGTTCCGGGGAGGCGACCGACTCACCTGCCGGCAAAGCCAGGATCCGGCCAGCTGCCGGTGCAACCCGCTCCAGCCGGCCCCGAGAAGTGTTGAGGATCGGGCTGACAGGACAGTTTTCCAGCGAGGCGGCAGATGGAAGTATTTGATTACCAGCGGTTTCAGATAGTTATGTAGAGGCATGATGTTTGCCGTGCCGGTCCGCTGGCCAGGGAATTCCATCGACCATTCAGCCGCGTTGGACTTACAGGAGAGTTACAGGAGAGTTTATGCAGAGCTTCGCCACTTGTCTTGCCGGCACCCTGATCATGTTGATCTTGGCCGATGCCGCACCGCCCCTGCCTGTCACCGATTTGCAGATCCAGCTGGCCGACTCGGCGCACGTGCAATTGAACTGGTCGCCAGTCGTGAATGACACCCTGGGCCAGCCCATACCATGTGTGTTCTACGACATCCACCGCGGCATCACGCCGGGCTTCGCACTTGGCGCGGGCTCGCGGCTGGACAGTACCGCCACAACCCAGTTCACCGACAGCCTGACGGGCGAATTGGCCTTCTACCGCGTCCAGGTGCAAAGCTGTGAGACGGCCAATCCCCATGACCTGGTGCTCATCCCCGCTGGCCAGTTCATCATGGGCCAGGCCGGCGTGGCCCCACCCGAGCATGAGGCGACCCTGACCCACGACTTCCTCCTAGGCCGCATGGAAGTGACCAACGCCCAGTATC
>DYSB01000129.1 GCA_020726405.1 Acetofilamentum sp.
CCTGCACGCGCAGCAGCCAGCGCGATGCTCCCTGGATCAGTTCGCCCGCCGCGCCCACGGTCAGGCCCTGGCGCGTGCCGCGGTCCAGCAGCAGCAGGCCGTCGGCCTCAAGCGCCGTGCCCACGGCCTCCAGGCTGCCGGGCCGGTAGTGGCTTCCGCTGCGAGTGGCGGCGGTCTCCAGCGCCAGGTCCAGCGCGTCGCTGAACTGCTGCAGGCGCGTGGCCCGGTCCGGCTCCGCGGCGGTCTCCAGCGGAATGCGCACGGTGGCGTCCTGGCCGAACCAGACCTGGCCGCTGCGGATGTCGAAGAACTCCAGCCGCAGACCCAGGCTGAAAGTCCAGACCTGCAGGCCACCGTAGAACACGGTCTTGCGGATGTCGGCGCGGGTGACCACGCCCCGCACATAGACGCGCTCGCCGGCCTGGGCCAGGGCGCCCACGTCGCGGGCGGGGTCGGCCAGGAAATCGGCGTGGACGCGCCAGCCGGAGTTGCCAGCCAGCAGCTGGGGCAGGCGTCCGGCCGCCCGGGCCGCCAACTCCCGGCCGCCATCGGCCAGAAAGGCTGCGTCCACGTCGGCGCGCGCGTCCACGAAGATGTCCGTCACGACGAGTTCCGGAGCGGCGGGTTCCGCCGCCCGGGCCGCCGGCAGCAGGCAGGTCAGCCACGCCAGCAGCAGGCACGGCAAGAGAAAGGCCGCGCGCGTGCGGCCTCCCGAAATCCCTGTGCTGGCTGAGCCCGTGGTTGGCATGGCCTAGAAGTCCTCGATCTGTTCGTAGGAGCCACCGCTGGCCGGGGCCGGCTGCAGCTCCACCTGATTGTTGGCGCGGGTCTGCTCCACTGCCTGGAGCAGGGCGTTCAGCGCCTCCAGCTGCCCGGGCACACGGCCCAGGGATTCCTGCAGGCGGGCGGGCATGCCCGCCACCCGTCCGGCATCCTTGCCCAGACGCAGGGCCTGCTGGGGATCCTGGGCGGCCTTGAGCACGTCGTCCGCATCGCCCACCAGTTTCTTCCCGGCCTCCGCGGCCACCTGGTCGCGACGGATCGCCAGCAGCAAGTTGCTGCCCAGCCGGCCCATGTTGCGGGCTTGGTCCGCGTTCAGCTGCTTCGCGGCGAAGCGGCGCTCCTGCCGGGCCTGCTCCACCACTTCCGCCTGGTACTGGCGCTGCTTCACGACCACGTCGCCCGCCGCGGTGTCGCTGTCCACCTGCAGGTCAGTCAGCAGCTTCTTCTCCTCCGCCGTGGCGGCCAGGGAGAAGAGCGCGGCACGCCCGGACTCCAGGCAGGCCGTGGCGCCGTCCAGCTGGGTCACCAGCTCGTCGGCCCGACCCAGCCAGAGCTTGGGATCCGCGGCGCCGGCGCTGGAGGCGGCCAGTTTGGGAGCGGCCGGAGCCTTGGGCACGGCTGGCAGCTTGGGCAGCCCGGCCAGGGACGCGAGGGCCAGCGCCAGCAGCAGGCCGCCGCTCAGGAGCAGGCGCGCGGCCTTCACTTCTTCAGATAGAAGTTGAGGTTGTTGCCCTTGGCCTCGCGCAGATCCAGTTGCGGGAAGGCCGGACTGAGCGCCTCGACGATGGCGTAAGTCAACTCGTCCACGTCATTGCCCTTGTAGGTCAGATCGATCTCAAGCCGGTGGAGCTTCTCGTCCCACGAACGCTTCTTGGCGTGGGTCACGCCGCCGATCCCCTTCAGCCCGGTGATGAACTTCATCCCCTGCTGGACGAAGGAGTCCACGTTGTAGAGCTTGATGATGTAGTCCATGCCGTTATTGGCCTTGTCCTGCCAGTACTGCAGCACCTGATCGATCAAGGTCTGACTGACGCCGTCGCCGGCCCGGGCACCGCTCTCGCTGCGGGCCTGCTCGGGGCTGATCCCCACACCGCTCTGGGAGTACTGTTTGGTGCCCATCAGCGCGCCGGTGGAGGCGTCGACGATCTTGGCCGTGAAGGTGGCCGTGGCCGTGTACTTGCCGCCCACCAGATTGGCCGGCTCTGCCTTGCAGGTGCCCAGGATCAGCACCTCGGCGCCGTACTCGGCGGCAGCCTGCTGGGCGAGGCGGATGATGGCCTCGCCGTTGTTCATCAGGTCGTCCATGGTCTGCATTTCGCTGGAACGCAGCTTTTTGACGGTCTCCGCGTCCACCAGGGCGAAGCCGCGACCCAGGAAGCGCTCGGCGATGCGCGCGGCGCTGGCCGGGTCGTCCACGGCCTCCTGCTGGTCCTTGGCCCGGCTGCCGTCCCACCAATATTCGTCCACCATGATCATCATTTTGGGCTTGCCCACCAGCTCCTGGAGCAGGCCCAGCGCCCGGGCGTCGTCCCCCAGCTTCTGCTGGTTGACCACGGCCCGCACTTTCATCCAATACATGTCGATCTGCTTCTTCTCCTCGAGCACCTCGTAGGTACTGACATAGCCCGAGGCCCGGCTGTAGATCTCGTCCTTCTTCAGCTCGAAGTTCTCGACCATCGTGCGGCTCTCCATCAGGGTACCCAGGCCGGTCTCGACGGCCTTGCGCATGGCGTCGCGCAGGGCGGCCTCGCGGGCCGAGAGCGTGTTGCCGTCCACGATCTGGGCCAGGCCCTCCACCGTGACGGTGGCGCTCTCCTGGGCCCGCGCTCCGCCGGCGGACAAGCCAAGGACGATCAGCAACAATGCCAGCAGCCAGCGGGAGCCGGCCGGGTGGGTGGAATGTGAAGCCCGCATGCGAGTTCCCCTGCTTGAGTTGACCGGAAGAGTTGGATGCTCTTGGATGGACGGCACAGGGAATCTACCTCCGCTCCCGGCAAGTGGCAAGAAGGCTGGGCGATGCGGCGGCGAAGACGACCGCGCCGATGCCACGTCCGCCAGGCTGCCGGCGACAGCGTCCACCCCTTTGCCTATTTTGAGCGCCCGGCCAGTGGGGCCGGACAATCTAGGAGAACGACCGTCTTGAATCTGCTGCACTTCGATGGCGCCCGCCTGCTGCTGGCCGCGGGCATCCTGCTTGGCATGCTGCTCGTCCGCCTGATCTTCCAGAAAGTCATCCTGCGCCACTTGCTGCGTATCACGGCATTGACCAGCATGCGCCACGACGATCTGGTGCTGGAGGCCATCCAGCCGCCGCTGACCTGCCTGCTGGTGGGCCTGGGCGTCTACTGGGCGCTGGAGACCCTGCAACTGCCCAGCCAGCCGCTGAACCTGCCCGGCTACGTCGAGACCGCCTGGCGCCTGACGGCCATGGCGCTGGTGATCTGGCTGCTCTACCGGCTGATCACGCCGCTGGCCGCCTTCCTCGAAGACCGGCTCTTCCGCAACGACGAGACGGCCCGGCGACAGTTCGCGCCGATTCTGACAGGCGTGCTGCGCTTCCTGCTGATCACGCTCGCGGCCGTGTTCATGGCCCACAACCTGGGCTACCACGTCACCAGCCTGCTGGCGGGATTGGGCATCGGCGGACTGGCCGTGGCGCTGGCGGCCCAAGACACGCTGGCCAACATTCTGGGCACGGTGGTGGTGCTCAGCGACCGGCCCTTCCGGGTGGGCGACTGGGTGCGCGTGGACGGCCAGGAGGGCACGGTGGAGAGCATCGGCTTCCGCTCCACGCGGATCCGCACTTTCGCCAAGAGCCTGATCGTGGTGCCGAACAAACTGCTGACCGAGAAGCAGATCGAGAACTGGTCGGCCATGACCTACCGCCGGGTGAAAATGTCGCTGGGCCTGCTCTATGCCACGGAGCCGGAACGCATGACAGCCTTCGTGGAGAATCTCCGGCAGCTGCTGGTGACGGATGCGGGGGTGGATGCGGAGACCGTGACCGTGGCCTTCACGGAGTTCGGCACCAGCAGCCTGGACGTGCTGGTGATCTACTTCACCCACGCCATCCCCTACGACGAGCACCTGGTGGTGCGCCAGCGGCTCAACCTGGCCATCCTGCGTCTGGCGGCGGCGCAAGGCGTGGAATTCGCCTTTCCCACGCGGACGGTGAACATGACACAAGACGGGAAGACTGTGGCCGTGGTTGGGTAATGGTTACATCCACGGCTCTTGTGAACACGAAGGCTCGAAGGCTCGAAAAAGCTGCGTGTGAATCTGAAGCAGCGGTTGTATCTCCTCCCGCATGGAATCAACACGGCGGGATTTGCGGCTGGAACCTGGGCTGGAACACCTTGCAACACAAATCGTGGATGCCGCCTTTACTGTCCATACCAAGCTGGGATTTGGAAGGCGCATTCCGCATCGACGTATTAGTCGAAAACGCTGTAATAGTGGAAATCAAGGCCACGACAGAAATCAACCAAGTACACAAGAGTCAAGTGATCACCTATCTCAAACTCACGAATCGCCGTCTGGGCTTTTTGATCAATTTCAATACCGCTTTGCTCAAGCAGGGGATCACCAGAATCGTCCGCTGACCGACGTCATCTTCGAGACTTCGTGCCTTCGTGTTCCAACATGATTCCGGCTCCGCTAAACCCGCCCGTAGCCAGCCACTCCCTCACTCGTGGTTCCAACAAATCCGGCTCCGTCAAACCTAACCGCAGCCAGTCACACTCCCCCCCCTCACTCGTTCCACACCTGCCAGCCCTATATTGTCAGCCCATTTCAACAACCGGAGCCCACATGAGCCCTTCCAGCCTGCGATCCAGCCTGATCCTGCTCTGCTCCTGCGCAGCCCTCGCGGCCTGCGCCCAGCCGCGGCAGCTGACCATCCTCCACGTCAACGACATGCACACCCACTACCTGCCCGAACCGGCGGAGTGGATCAAAGAAGATCCCAAGCCGCTCACCGGCGGGATGGTGGCTCTGCAGGAAGCCGTGGCTCGGGAGAAGGCCAACGCGTCCGCCACGCTGGTGCTGGATGCCGGCGACTGGCTCACCGGCACGCCGCTCTCGGAGGTGGAGGCCGACGGTGTGAAGGGTGGCGCCTACATCCAAATGATGAACCGGGTGGGCTTCGACGCCGCCACCATCGGCAACCACGATTTCGACAACGGCGTGGAGACGCTACCCAAGCTCATCAAGCTGGCCACCTTCCCGGTGGTCTCCGCCAACCTGCGCCGCGACGGCGAACTGCTGGCGCCGGCGCCCTGGCTCGTGCTGGAGCGCGGCGGGCTGAAAATCGGCGTGGTGGGCCTGATCCTCGACGCCCTCGGGCAGGAGGTGAGCCGCGAGATGATGCGCGGAATCGAGGTGCGGCCGGTGGTGGAGACCGCGCGCCAGGCCATCGCCGAACTGGATCCCCAAACCGACCTGATTGTCCTGCTGACCCACCAAGGCTGGCGCGAGGACAGCCTGCTGGCCACCCAGGTGACGGGCGCGGATGTGATCGTCGGCGGCCACTCGCACACCCGGCTGAAGACGCCGCAGTTGGTGAACGGCGTGCTGGTGGCCCAGGCGGGCAGCTCGGCCCGCGACCTGGGACGCATCGACCTGACCGTGGAGAACGATCGTGTGACGGCGCACGAGGGCCGGCTGATCCCGCTCTTCCAGCGCGACATGAAAAACCCCGACCCCGAACTCTCCGCCTTGGTCCAGTCGCACCAAGAGCGCATCGACGCCGAATACTCCATGGTGATCGGCCACGCGGCCCAGCCCTTCGGCCGCAACTATTACAAAGAGAGCGCCTTGGGCGACTTGATGAGCGACCTGCTGCTGGGAATCACGGGCGCTGACGTGGCCCTGCTGAATTCGGGCGGCCTGCGCGCGGACTTGCAGGCCGGGCCGGTCTCGCGCCTGGACATCAAACAAATCATGCCCTTCGCCAACACCATCGTGCTGTTCCGCGCCACGGGCGCGGAGCTGCTGACCCTGCTGCGCACCAACGCCCAGGCCAGCCTGCACGAGGAGCAGGGCATTCTGCAACTGGCGGGCATCCGCTGTGCCTACCGCGAGGGCGCGGCGGGCGTGGAGATCCTGGAACCCATGGTGGCCGGCCGGCCGCTGGATCCCCTGGCCGTCTACACGGTGGCGACGGTGGACTATGTGCTGGAGCTGGGCGCCAAGTACATGGGCTTCGAGCCCGCCACGCACGAGAGCCGCTCGGGCACGCTATTCACGGCCGTGGCGGAGTGGATCGCGGCCCATCCCGAGCTGGAGGCCCCGGCGGGCGGCCGCTTCACGCACCGCCCTTGAACCTGAACCCCATCCCCAACTAAGCGAGGAACCATGCCTGCCTGGCTGAACAACCTGCTGCCGATCCTGCTGCTTCTGGCCGCCGTGGTGGTGGTCCTGAGCCGGCTGCCCAAGATCGACGTGGGGCACACGGACGGCTACCGCCGCCGGCGTGTGCTCAACTGGCTGCCCCTGGGTCTCACCTACGCCTTCCTCTACATGGGACGCTACAACCTGGAGGTGAGCAAGGGCGCCTTCGGCGACATCGTGGGCTCCAACGGTTCGGCCATGATGGGCAACGCAGACTTCGGCCTGATCTTCGGTGTGGGCACCATCATCTACGGCTTCTCCTTCATCATCAACGGACCGCTGACGGACAAACTGGGCGGCCGCTTCTCCATCCTGATGGGCGCGGCGGGCGCCATGGTGGCCAACGTGCTGATGGGTCTGGCCTCGCTCAGCCTGCTGCACCAGGGTCCCGGCCACCAGTGGATCGCCGGCCACTTCGTCCTGCTCTTCGCCGGACTCTACGGCCTCAACATGTACTTCCAGAGCTTTGGCGCCGTGGCCATCGTCAAGGTCAACGCGGCCTGGTTCCACGTGCGTGAGCGCGGCGTGTTCGGCGCGATCTTCGGCATCCTGATCAGCCTGGGCATCTACTTCGCCTTCGACTGGAGCACGATGATCCTGAAGGGTCTAGCCACGGAGCTGGATCCCACCCGCGGCCTGCCCTGGGTCTTTTTCGTCCCGGCCATCCTGCTGGGGATTTTCTGGGTGCTGGACACGCTCTACGTGCGGGACACTCCCGGCGAGGCCGGCCAGCGGGACTTCAACACGGGCGACGCCTCAAGCAACGACACGGGACCGCCCCTGGGCGCGGCCAAGGTTTTCGCGCTGATGCTGCGCAATCCGGTGGTGATGACCATCGCGCTGATCGAGTTCTGCTCGGGCTTTCTGCGCCAAGCCATCATGCAGTGGTTCCGCACCTTCGCCAAGCAAACGGACAGCGTGCTGCACCTGAAGGACGGCTTCGTCTACGAAAACTGGGGTCTGCTGCTCTGCATCGCGGGCATCCTGGGCGGCGTGATGGCGGGAGTGATCTCCGACCACGTTTTCAAGAGCCGGCGCGGCCCCGTGGCCGTCCTGCTCTACGGCGTGATGCTGCTGGGCGCGGCCGTGCTGGCCTTCGCCTACGTCTCGCCGGCGGTGGGTCTGCTGGTGATCGTGATGTCCATGGCCGTGATCGGCGTGCACGGCATGCTCTCAGGCACGGCCAGCATGGACTTCGGCGGCACGCGCAACGTGGGCGTGGCGGTGGGGATCATCGACGGCTTCGTCTATCTGGGCACGGCGGTGATGAGCTTCACCTACGCGGCCATCCTGCCCCAGCAGCAACTGGACGAGGCGGGCAAACTCATCGGCCCGGCCACGGATCCCGTCAACTGGCTGCCCTGGCCGCTGGCCATGATTCCGGTGGCAGCCCTGGGCCTCTATCTGGCCAGCCGCGTCTGGAGCGCCTACCCGGAGGCCAAGAAGGCCCGCTGATCTCTTCGTCCTCTTCACCACAGAGGCACGGAGGCACAGCCAAGACAGCTTGATTTGAACTCTCTGTGTCTCTGTGACTTTGTGGTTTGCTTCGAAAAAAACACATCCATAGGAGCCGACATGGCCGCCAACTTGTTCGAGAACCTGATCATCATCGGTCGCCCGGCGGCGGGCAAGAGCGAGGTGATCGACTACCTGAAGAAGACCCCGGACGCCGAGCGCGCGGCGCGCTTCCACGTCGGCCCCTTCGAGGAGATCGACGATTTCGTGTTTGTCTGGGAGTGCTTCGAGATCGACAACATCTACAGCAAGCACGGACTGCCGCGCAAATTCAGCGACGAGAAGTACTACTTCAACGAGCACTTCGTCTGGAACATGTTCCTGGAGCGGATCAACCTGGAATACGCCAAGAAGCTGGCCTACAACCCGAACTACCACGACACGCACACGGCGCTGATCGAGTTTGCCCGCGGCGGGGAGAATGGGTTCCGCGAGGCTTTCGGCTACCTGTCCGACGAGCTGCTGAGCCGCTCGCGCATCATGTACATCAAGGTGCCCTTCGAGGAAAGCCTGCGCAAAAACCGCAAGCGCGCGCGGCCGGGTCAGGAAGATTCCATCCTGTATCACAGCCTGCCGGACGAGAAGATGGAGTTCTACTACAAGACCAATGACTGGGAGGCCATCGAGGCCGCGGATCCGCAGTACGTGCAGGTACGCAACTTCAAGATCCCCTACACGGCCTTCGAGAACATGCCCGAGAAGACCGGCGACCCGGCGTTGCTGGGCCCCGAGCTGGAACGCACGCTGCAGCACCTCTGGGCCATCCCCGCAGCCTGAGCCGCCCAGCCAGCCTGACACCTCCACGGCCGGTCCCTCCCGGGGCCGGCCGTTGTCTTGGGCGGTGGACAGTGCTCTGGCACTGCTCTGGCACTGCTCTGGCACTGCTCTGGCACCGCTCTGGC
>DYSB01000010.1 GCA_020726405.1 Acetofilamentum sp.
GTCATCTGGCCGTGCGCATGACGGATCGCGATGTGAAGTTGAAGGCGTTGACCATGGACCACTTCCGCAAGGAAATGGATCGCCGCAACGCTGCCACGCGTCCGGGCGCCCGCGAGGGCAACGGTCGTGAAGGCTACCGCGACGGGTATCGCGAAGGTGGACGTCCCGAGCGGGTGGAGGACTGATCATGGCCTATCAACGCAAACGCATCTGCCGCTTCTGTGAAGCCGGCGTGAAGTATGTCGACTATCGTGACGAGAAGCGGCTGTCCCGTTTCCTCACGGAGCGTGGCAAGATCATTCCCCGTCGGGTCTCCGGCACTTGTGCCAAGCATCAGCGCATGCTCTCCACCGCCATCAAGCGGTCGCGCATCCTGGCGCTCCTGCCCTTCGTGTCCGACAACCCGGCCTAAGGAGGTGGATGATGAAAGTCATTCTGCGCACTGACATCGATAATCTGGGCAAGATCGGCGAACTGGTCAGCGTGAAGCCGGGCTACGCCCGCAACTACCTGGTTCCCCAGGGCTTCGCCTATACGGCCACGCCGGGCGCCCTGCGCCGCTTCGAGGAAGAGAAGCTGCAACTGGTGAGCGCGGCCGAACGTGAACGCAGCCGGGCCGACGCCCTGCGGGCGCGCATCGAGAGCCACCAGTACAAGGTGGAAATGAAGACCGGCGAGCAGGGCCGCCTCTATGGCAGCGTCACGGCCCAGACCATCGCCGACCTGTTGCACGTCGCGGGCATCGAGATCGACCGGCGGCGGATTCGTCTGGACCAGCCCATCAAGGCATTGGGCGAATTCTTCGTTCCGATCAAGCTATACGGCGACATCTCGGCCCAGGCCCGCGTGCTGGTGACCGATGCGGACGCCCTGGTGCGCGCCGCCATCGAGGCCGAAGTGGCGGCCTCCGAGGCCCTGGCCCGTGGCGAAGTGCCGGCGACCCCCGCCAAGGGGCGCGAGGAAGACGACGAGGCCTGAGCGGCCCGGAATCACGAGCGTTGGAAGGGGCCTGGCGGAAGGCCCCTTCCTTTTTCTATGGGAGGAACCCATGGACGTGCTGGACGGGATGGCGGGACATCCCTGGCTGGTGGCCGCACTGGTGGCGGCCGCGGCGCTGTTTGTCTATGCGCTGGTCAGGCGTCTGCTGACGCTGGCGCTCTTCCTGCTGGTGGTGGTGGTCGGGCTGGTGGCCTGGTTCCGGCTGACGGGCCAGGAAGTGCCGGACGACGTGGACCGGCTGGCCCGCGGCGCGGGTCGCGTGGCCCGAGGCGCCGTGGAGCAAACGGGCGATCTGCTACGCAAAGGGGAACGCGTGCTGGATTCAAGCAGCGCGCTGGCGGATTCGCTGCGCGGGCTGGACTCCGTTTCCGAACGTTGACAGCTGACCGGATCAGCCGATCAGCCAGACCTCCTCACCCAGATCGAAGGCCAGTTGTCCGCGGGCGGTCAGGGCCAGCAGGCCCGGGCGCGTCGGCAGGGGCAGGCGGCCGCTGATCCGGCCTTCCGGCGAGATCTGGAGCAATCCCTCCGCCTGATCCAGCAGCCAGATCCAGCCGCGGCTGTCCACCACGGGCGGCAGGCCGGCGGATTCCACGGGCAGGCGCCACAGCAGGTCATAGTTGCGATCCAGCGAGTAGAGCGCGTCCTGACCCAGGCCCAGCCAGCCGCCCCGCGGCCGCGCGGCCAGCAGCAGGGGCTCGCTCATCTCGCTTTGCGGCGTACCCTGGCGATCCACGAAGACCGTGCGCCCGGCGGCGTCCAGGAAGCCGCAATCCTCATCGCGGTTGAGCACGGGCGGATGGGCCAGATCGCCGCCGGGAAACCACCACTCCACTTCCCCCATGGCCGAACAGCACAGGCAACCCAGCTCGTGCTGCAGCACCATGCGTCCGTCCCGGTAAAGGGTGGGCGGGTAGAGCGGCGGACCGGCCGCGGAGAGTTGACCGTCGCGCCGGAAGCTGAGGCGCAGGGCCAGTTCGTCCTGATGGAAGAAGACGTGCAGGTCGCCGGCACCGGAGAAGACCAACAGGCGCCCGTCTCCGGAGGCCGTCATCCCCAAGGGGGCGTGAAAGCTGGACTCCGTCGGATCGCCCAGGCGGCGAACGCGTCCGTCACCATCCAACAGCAGGATGCAGCTGGGGCTGACGAACACGCAGCGGCCGCCCGCCAGCCAGAGGGCGGATCCCCAGGCATGCTCAGCAGCGGGTTCGGAACTGCGTCCCGCACCGGGGGTGGCTTCATGCAAGTCGAGCTGGCGGACCAGACCACTCTCCGCGTCCCACTGCAGAAAGCGGGCGCCACGCACCAAGGACAGGCCCGACCCCGGGGCGGACAGACAGACGCCGGGCGTGTTGGCGGGCGGCACGGACAACTTGCGCACCCGGTTCAGATTGGACGGGCCGGGCAGGTTCGAGCGCGAGCTGTTGGCCCCGTCGGCGAAGCGGCGGGACCAGGGCAGGGGGGCCGGCGCGTAGGGAGAAAAAGGAATCAGCATTTTCGAGCGGGCACTTTCGCCATTGAATGTTCAGTCAGGAACATGCACTTTGCGCCTCGCAACAAAGCTGTGATATTCCCCCTCCAGCTTTGGGAACCTGGACCGCTGAGGTTCCCATGGCAAGCCCGCCCCGGCAACGGGGCGGGCGCTTATTGCCTCCGGCAGCATAGCACCAAATCGTGGCTGTCCGCCAGAAAGGTCTCCCCCTGTAGCGATCCATAGGCCTGGATCTCGCGGAATCCGCAGCTCAGCAGCAGTGTGCGCAAGCGCGAGGCATCCAGGCGCAGGAGCCGATCGCTGCGCACTTGGCGCGTCCAGCTGCCGGCAGGATCCTGCTCGATCCGGATCAGGTGGACCAGTGCGTGAGCTTCATGCAGTTCAATCATTTTGAGAAAATGCCGGCGGGCCAGGCCGTCTTCCACATCCGTTTTGAGGGGAAAGAAGGCCCGGGCGGGGTCGCGGAATTTCCAGTAGTTGAGCACATGAAGAATCAGGCCGCCGCGGGGCCGCAGGCTGTCCCGCATGGCGGACAGCGCCTGGGACACTTCGTCCAGGTCGTGCAGCAGGCAGAGGCTGTTTCCCAGGCAGAGCGCCGCGTCCTGGGCGGGCAGGCCGAGGGGCCGGCGCAGGTCGCCAGCCACGAAGTGACAGCGGCCAGCCTGGGCGGGGTGTTCCGCTATCAGCTCCTCGGCGACCCGCAACATTTCCGGGTTGCTGTCCATGCCGGTCATTTCGAAGCCGGCCTGGGCCAGGGCCAGGCAGTGCCGGCCCGTCCCGCAGCCCAAGTCCAGCACCTGGCGGGCATTCCAGCTGCGCAGCCAAGCGCGCAGGAAAGGCAGTTCCCGCTCCAGCCGGAGGTCCCACTGGATGGCGCGGTCGAAGTCGGTACCGATGTTGAAGCCCATGGCCGGATCCCTGTTTTCACGGCCCAACGTAGCAAGCGGCGGGCTTTTTCCGGCCCACTCTTGACTTTGCCGGAGCGCGGCCTATATTAGGGGCCTTCTACTCAGTGGGCTGTCGTCTAATGGCAGGACAGCGGATTCTGGTTCCGCGAATTGGGGTTCGAGTCCCTGCAGCCCAGCTTTTCTTCGGCCACCTCGGTGGCCGTTTTCGTTTCCTGCCCACACGGCCACCCATCCCCAAAACACATTCGGCGTTCCCTGAACCCGGCCGGGCCATGCGTCTGCCGAAAATGGCCGGGCATGAAAAAGCCCCGACCCTTGCGAGCCGGGGCTTGGAAGCAAACTCAGAGGGGACGAAGGCTACTTGATCAGCAGCATGCGTCCGGTCAGGGAACGGCCCTCGGCCTCCAGGCGATAGAGGTAGAGGCCACTACTCAGCTGGCTGGCGTCGAAGGAAACCTGATGCGCGCCGGCCGCCTGGGGGCCGTCCACCAGGGTCGCGACGTGTTCGCCGGCAAGGCTGAACACGCTCAGCCGCACGTTTGTGGTGACGGAGAGGCTGTAGTCGATGGTCGTGACCGGGTTGAAGGGGTTGGGATGGTTGCCCTGCAGCTCGAAGGCCCGGGGCGCGTCCTGCGCGTCCACCACGCCGCAACAGGGAACCCAGATCATCCCGGAGGTGGCCAGGGCCGGGCAGGTGACACAGTCCACCAGCAGGTCGTAGTGCAGGGACTCGTCGCAGGGCGTGCCCAGCGGAGCCACCTGGAAGGTCAACGTGATACTCTCGCCAGGCAGCAGCTGGCCGATGCCCTGCACCGGAGAACCCACGGCCTGCAGGCCAGTGCCGGCCAGCAGCGTGGCCGCGATGCCCTGGCAGGCGGAGCCGCCCACATTGGTGATGGTGAGCGCCGGTCCGCCGGCGGGCGGGTTGAAGAGTCCGTCGACACAGGCGAAGGCGCTGATGGCGTCCATGGACAGGCTCAGTTCACCGGGGACCACCTGACCGTCGCACTGCCCCATGGAGAGCGCGTAGCCGATGGCATTTTCCAACAGGGTCAGCATATGCGGGAAGGTCCCGGCCCCGTCGCCCAGGTAATACTCGAAGGGCTGGGTCAGCGCCAGCACGCGGCCGTCGCCCACGGGAAAGTCCACCCCTGTGACATGGCCGTCCACGTCGGTGATGTAGCGCAAGGCCGTGCCGGGCAGATTCATCAGGCTGTCTTGGCTGGCCAATCCACCCTCGAACTGCGGGAACGGCACACCTGCACTGAGCGGGTTGACGTCCGGGAAGAGGTTGTAGCTCTGCGGAGAATAGGCCGAGTTCACGTCGCCGGGCAGGCGCAGAGTGGCGCCCCAACTGGCCGTGTTGTACAACAGCGCGCCGCCGGCGTTGAGATAGGCTGCCAGATTGGTGCGGGCGGCCAGGGAATTCAGGTTCAGCGAGGTGTTGTCGAATGCCTCGGTCTGGGCGCCCGTGACGTAGACAAGGCAATAGCCGGCCAGATCGGCCGTGCGCAGGTCCATGGAGCCGACCACCGTGACGTTGACACCGCGCTCCGTGAACCGGGGAACCACGTCCCCGCCCCAGGGCAGGTAATCGCGCACCACCAGGACTTCCTGGGAGGTGCGGGAGTGACCGTACTGCCCGGGTTGGGATGGCTGCCGGGTGCCTGCCGGGTCAGTCGAACTGGCCAGGACGCTGGAGCCCAGACTCAGACAGCCAATAAGCAGGATTGACAAGCCCTTCATGGAGCCCTCCTTGGACACATCTCGATGATTGTATGCGAGTCGTTTGATTTGCTGTGGCTGTGCGAGCAATCCATATGCCAGTCAAAGACGGCTCTGATCCTTGCGCATATTCCGCTGACTCCGTGAATGGCGAATCATGACTTTGCATTTTCATGAATATGGACAAGGCTGGCTGGCGTTCGATTTCCGGCGGGGTGAACAATCGTTTCGGCAGGTTGCGAGTGGACGGGAAGGGGCGGAGAGAGCGGAGGCGGCCACAGCCGCCTCCGCGTCAAGTTGTCCAGCCGGTCAGTGGGTGGCGCGCACCTGGAAGATGCGCAGCTCGTCGGCCCCCGCCGGCAAGGTCAGGCTGGTGCCCGTCGTGCTGCCCGCCAGGCTCCACGCGCCGCCCTGGGAGGGCGCCGAGTAGACGTTGTAGGCCAGGGCGCCCGGGATCGACGTCCAGCTCAGTTGAATTGACGAACCGGCCAGCAGCTGGATCTGCACTTGCGGCAAGCCCAGCAGCAGCAGTTGGTAATTGCAGGCGGCCGAGAGGGCCGTGTTGCCGGCCGGGCTGGCGTCCACGGCCTGCACCTGGTACTGCACCGCTGCAGGGGCCGCCAGGCCGGGCAGGTTGCCCGTCCACTGGTCGCCGCCGACCGCCGTCAATGCGGAGGATTGCGGCGTGCCGCCGTCCACGCTGAACAGCAGGCTGGCCGAGGCCACGCCGCTGGCGTCCGTGATGGTGGCCGTGACGGGGCGGGGCTGGTCGGTCCAGCTGTCGCCCAGGCAGCCGAGGCTGATCAGCGGAGGGGTCTGGTCGGCGCTGCCCACGAGCAAGGTGACTGGTACCACGACGCTGGATTCGTCCGGATCGTTGCTGCTGAGCGTGATTAGGCCCGTGTAGGTGCCGGCCGTCAAGTCGGTGGCGTCGAAGGACACGGTCAGCGCGCCGCTGCCGCCGGCAGTCACGCTGCCGCTGGCCGGTGCGATGCTCAGCCAGGGGGTCTGGGTGCTGAACTCGATGGCCAGGCCGTTGCCCAGATAGGCGGCGTTGGCCACCACCTGCAGGCCGTCCGTGCCGCCGGCGTTCTCGATGCCCACCGTGCAGCCAGTGGTGGCCGTCACCGTCTGGTACTGGAAGAGGATCCGGCCGTCGCTGAACAGCAGCACCTGGAAGGTCTGGTAGCTGCTGGTGTTGTAGAGCGGCACGCCCGTCCACTGCACGATGAAGCGGCCGTTGGCCCCGTCGGCCAGGTACTTGACGCTGCCCGCCGCGCCCGGGTTGAGGTCGTCCCAGAAGGGCGCCAGCAGGTTGTTGGGCTCCGCCGCGGTGGGGATGCCCTGGTTGGTGTAGGTCGTGGCGGTGGTGGTGAAGCTCAGGTAGCCGTTGCTGCCCACTTTGAGCGTGCTGAAGTTCGTCCCGTAGAAGGGGAAGGGGAAGCCCAGCGGCAGGGCGGCGCTGAGGCCGTCGTCGCTGGTGCCCGTCGCCCAGCTCACCGTCGTGCCCGTGGAACTGATGTCCACCCAGCTGTAGGCCGGACCGCCGGCCTGGTTGGAATCCTTCCAGCGGTAGCCGAACGCGTCGGGTCCGCCCGCGTTGCGCTCGAAGGAGCCCGGCCGCGGGTCCGCCTCGCCCTTGGCCAGTTTGAGGAAGGGCAGGCGGCTCTGCAGGCTGACCGTGGAGGCCGTGGCACTCCAGGTCAGCGTGGCACCACCCGTGTTGAGGATCGTCAGACCCTCCGAGCCGGTCTGGCCCGGGGCCAGTGTCTTGTTCAGGCTGGCCGGCGCCACGGCGATGTCCGGGTAGCTCGGCTGGCCCAGCGCGGGCAGGACGATGTCGTCCACCCAGGCCGCGTCGCTGTTGGTGCTGACAGAGCCGTCCTTGGAGTAGGTCCAGGTGCAGGTGTGGGCGCCGGCGGCCAGCGTGTAGCTCGCCAGGGTCCAGTTCAGCTCCCCCGACCAGGCGCCCTGTTCGACGCCGTCGACGTAGAAGCGCAGGAAGTCGTAGGTGGCCTCGGAGGAGACCTTGTAGTAGAAGGACAGGTTGCTGCTGGAAGCCACCTGCAGGGCCAGGCTCATGCTCGAGCTCTGGTTGTCGGTGATAACCCCGCTGCGAGCCGCGTAGCTGCCGCCGTGCACGGTGCTGCTGCCCACGGTCCAGGGCAGGGTGCCGCTCTGGCTCCAACTCCAGGCGCTGAAATCGCCGCTCTCGAAGCCCTCGGCAGTGATGCCGGATGTCAGGCTGAAGGTGAGCGTGGTGCTGTAGCCGCCCGCTGCGTTGATCACCAGGCTGAACGAGGCCACGTGGCCCACGGGCGTGGCGGGATTCACGCTGATCACGAAGGAATTGCTGCTGGCCGCGCTGCCGCCCGTGGCGATGGCGGGCCAGGCGCCGCTGGCGTCGCTGACGGTGATGTAGGGGCTGGTCTCGCTCAGCGTGCCCGTGATACTGCTGGCCGCCGCGCCGGAGTTGCCCAGCGTGATGATCAGAGTCGGTGTCTCACCGGGATCCAGCGCGCCATCGTTGCCGTCGGAGACCGTCACGCCGCCCAGGGCCAGGACCGGCACGGTGAGCGGCGCGTCGTCCACGCCGTCCAGGACCGTGAGGCCCGTATTGCCGGGATCCAGCCAATCCACCAGCCGCGTGGCCGCGCTGGCGCCGCGATTCCAGCTCATGGAGAACTTGCCGTACCAGTCGGAGGTCAGGCTGGTGCAGCTGGCGTAGCCGCCGTGGAGTTGGCCCGTGATCCGGTGGTTCTGGTCGAAGAGCGGGCTGCCCGAGCTGCCGCCCTCGGTGGTCCCGTCGTCCCACTGGGTGATCTTCCAGTGGGAGTTCGCCACGCCCGAGTCGCCCAGGTAGGTGTCGCTGCTGGCGGCGGTGTTGTCGAAGCTGATTTTCTTGATGTCGCCCGACGGGTGATGGATGCCCACGCTCAGCGTGCTGGCCGTGTTGACGGCGCTCCAGCCGGCGAAGTGCGCGTTGTAGGCGGCGGGGATGTTCTCGGTCAACTCCACCAGCGTGAAGTCCGAGTCCGCGTTGGTGGCGCGCAGTGTGCAGCCCGTCACCGACGTGTAGCTCACGTTCTGGTTCGTGCAGCCCGGGCTCTCGTAGTTGAAGACGAAGATGTAGCTGCCTGTGGTCAGCCCGCAGTGATTGGCCGTCAGGAAGTACTGCCGCAGGTCCTGGGCCGTGTTGTTGACCAGCGCGCCGCTGCAGAGGGCCGAGCCACCGCTGGTGAGGATCATGGCCACGGCGCGCTTTTGCGTCTGCCAGGGCGCGCCTTCGGGGCAGTTGACGTTGTTGTTGCAGCTGCCCGAGTCGCCGTAGGCGCGCTCGTCCTCCACGCGGCCGAACACGCTGCGGTAGGCGTGCACCACGGAGCTGACGTGCAGGGCGCCGGGGAAGGCCACCCAGGCCGGCTCGTGATACTCCAGCACCACGGCGTCGCCGGGCGTGGGTTGGGTGGCGAAACTGCCGTCCGGCGAGCTGGCGCTGTTGTACTCCGTGAAGGCGCCGATGAGCTGGCTCTGGTCGTCCAGGTAGAGGAAGAACTCGGCGCCGGCGGGCAGCTGGAAGTGGTCGTACTGGAGGTTCAGGCTGTACGCGCCCGGACTGGAGAGGCGCAGACGCCAGACCCGGCCGCCATCGGGCAGCGTGGACCAGACGCCCGCATTTTCCAGCCCCAGATCCACCGGCACGGGAGCGCCGAAGCGCCAGGGCGTGGAAGCCTTGTCCGCGCCGGCGTCCTCGGCCAGATAGCGCGCCACGTCAGGGGCGGGCAGGACGAGGGTGGGCACCGTCTCGATCAACGGGTGCCGGAAACTGGGCGGCGTGCCGCCTGCGCTCACTTGGGCCCGGGCCGGGCCGGCGGTGGCGAGCAGGGCCAGCAGGCACCCCAGGCCGGTCAGGTGGCGGACCGGATTCGACAGGAAGTTCATGGTACACTCCGGCTTCGATGGGTTCCCCGGCGGGGAGGAACAGGATGTTGAACAATTGGATTGGGCGAATCCAAGCGTGCAAGAATCATGCCCCTCGATCGATCCCTTGGACGTGAAGTATGTTATCCGACCACTAAGAAAACGTCCGCATCGTTCCAAAATTGTTGAGGGACTGGCGCCGGAACTTGCACAGTTTGGTGGGCTGGTGGGGCGGGCAGGAACGAAAAAGGGCCGTAGGATAGATGTCCTCCGGCCCTGGGATTCCAGGTGCTCGCTCAATGCTTGCGGAAAAAATCTTTGACGAAGTGCGTGACCAAGTCCGGATTCTCCTTGAGCCGCCGCGTGCTGTAGGCGAACCAGGCTTCGCCGAAGGGCACATAGACGCGCAGCTTGTGGCCTTGGCCGATGATCTCGCGCCGCAGCCCAGGCAACACACCTAGCAGCATCTGGAACTCATAGCGGTCGGGGGCGAGCTTGAGCCGCTTGATGATCCTCAGCGCCCCTTCCACGAGGAGGCGGTCGTGGGTGGCGATGCCCACGTAGTTGCCGGCGCCGAGCAGGGCCTCCAGGCAGCGCAGGTAGTTGTCGCGGATCTCCTGGTAGCCGTGATAGGCCAGTTCCACCGGCTCCTTGTAGATGCCCTTGCAGAGCCGCAAATGGGTGCCGGCGGGAATCAGCCGCTGCTCGATGTCCGACAGCGTGCGCCGCAGGTAGGCCTGGATCACCACGCCCACCCGGCCCGGATACTGGGCCCGCAGCTCGTCGTGGAGGTCCAGTGTGGCGTCGGTGAAGGGCGTGTCCTCCATGTCGATGCGCAGAAAATTGCCCTGGCGGTCGACCTGCTCCAGGATGGCGCGGTAGTTCGCGCGGCAGAGGGCGGGGTCGAGGACCAGCCCCATTTGCGTGGGCTTCACGCTGACGTTGGCGTCCAGGCCGTCCCGGGCGATGCGCTCCACCACTTGCAGATAGAGCTTGGCATAGGCGTGGGTCTCCTCTGGGCGCTGGACATGCTCACCCAGCACGTCCAGGGTCAGGCAGCAGCCCTCAGCCATGAGCTCTCGTCCGACGCGCACCGCGTCGTCCAGCTGTTCACCGCTGATGTAGTGCCGGGAGAGATGCCCCACCAGTTTCTTGGGGAAGCAGGGCAGTGTATTGGCAACCAGGTTGTTGAAAACGGACATGGGTCCTCCGAATTGGTTGGCGGAATTTTAATGATTCGCCGGACCTCCGGCGCGGCCCCGGCGCCCGTACTCCGCGTTCAGCCGGCGCAGGCAGGGGTCGGGGTTGAGGGCCTGGTCGATGCTGTAGGCGCTGCCGGTCAGCACCACCAGTTCGTCGTCCCGCCGGCTGGCCTCCGCCAGGGCCAGGGCGCGGGCGGGATCGGGCTCCACCTGCCGGGGCAGAGCGGGATAGGCCGTGCGGCACTCGTCGGCCAGCGCGCCGGGATCGCGCCCGGCGTAAGAGGCGCCGGTGAGCACCACGCGCGCCGTCCGGCCCGCCAGCGGCGCCAGCATGGGGGCCAGCGCGCGCTCCCGGCTCACGCCGAAGACCAGCACCAGCGGCCGGCCGGGAAAGACCTCGTCCAATTGGGCGGCCAGGGCCGCCAGCTTGTCCGGGTTGTGGGCCACGTCGGCCACCAGGTGGGGCCGGGGTTGCCAAAAGCGTCCGGGTAGCGGCGGCACGGCCAGCAGCGTGCGCAGCAGTCCGTCGGGCTCCAGCCGGGGCTCAGCCTGCTCCAGCGTGGCCAGCGCCAGGGCCAGGTTGCGCCAGGCATGGTCGGGCAGAGCGGCTGTGTCACACAGCGCGGCGGCCCGCTGCCGCAGCCCGGCAACCGCCGCCTCGTCCACCACGTGCAGCGGTGCGCTCTCCTGCTCCGCCACCCGGCGGATCACCTCCAGGGCCTGGCCGCGGGCGCCGGTGAGCAGTGGCACGCCTGGCCGGGCGATGCCGGCCTTTTCCAGCGCGCGCTGCCAGACGGCGTGCCCCAGGGTGCGTGGATGGTCGTTGCCCACGTTGGTCAGGACGCAGAGGGCCGGCTTCAGAGCCATGCTGGGCGCGTAGCGTCCGCCCACCCCCGTCTCGATGATTCCCCAGCGTGCGCCGGCCTCGGCAAAGGCTTGCAGGCTGAGCAGGATGCCCGCCTCGGCGAAACTGAGGCCGCGTTCGAGTCTCTGCTCAGCGCGTTCCAGGGAATGCGGGCGGATCCGTTCGCGCCATAGCCGGCTCCAAGTCGAATGGGAGAGCGGCACGCCGTTCAGGCTGCAGCGCTCGGCGAAGTCGAACAGGTGCGGATTGGTCATGGCGCCTGCCGGACCCAACCGGGCCAGTCCGGCCTCCAGCAGGCGGCACGTGCTGCCCTTGCCGTTGGTGCCCGCCACGTGGATCAGCCGGGCGGGATGACCCTGCGGCCAGAAGGCCCGGATGGAATCCTCCAGCCAGCGGATGCGCAGCAGCTTGTGCAGGGCCCACTCGTCGTGATACAACTCATCCACGGTGGCCAGGTAGGCGGGATCGAAGTCCGCAGGCAGCGGGGTGTCGGCTTGCTCTTCCATGAGCCCAATATGGCTACGCAGGGGCTTCCCTACATTGGCCGCGCGCAGCCCGACAGGCGGCCAAGACAGGGAGCGGACGTGGACGAGCGGCTGGTGATCATCGGCGGAAACACAGCGGGTCTGGCGGCGGCGCTGGCGGCCCGGCGGCGGCGCGCCGACCTGCGCATCCTGGTTCTGGAAGCCTCCGGCGAGATATCCTGGGGCGCCTGCGGTCTGCCCTACAACCTGGCGGATCCGACCCGCGCGCCGGAGGACCTACGCGTGCGGCCCGCCGCCTTCTTTCACGAACAGGACATCCAGCTGGCCCTGGGCCAGCGCGTGCTGGCCGTGGATCTGCCGGCCTGCCGCCTGCAACTGGAGCGCCGAAGCGGTGGGCGCACTGAGCGCCTTGAGCTGGCCTGGGACCGCCTGGTGGTGGCCAGCGGCGCCCGCAGCCGCGAGCTGGCCATCCCCGGTCTACCTGCCGCGCGTATGGCTCCGCTCAAGACCCTGGACGACTTGCGCGCCTGGAAGGAAGGGCTGGGCGGGCTGCGTCGCGTGGCCGTGGCCGGCGCTGGCCCGCTGGGGCTGGAGTTGTGCGAGGCCCTGCGCAGCCTGGGACTGGAAGTTCTGCTGGTGGATCCGGAGCCGCTGCCGCTGAACGGCTGGCCACGGGAGCTGCGCGCGGCCGTGGCCGCAGAGCTGGAGCAACGCGGCGTCCGGCTCCGGCTGGGCTGGAGCATCCGCCGGGCGGAGGACCAGCCCCTGACCTGCCGGTTGGAGCTGGAGTCCCCGGCTGGCGGGGCGGTGGTGGAGGAAGTGGAGCTGGTGGCCGCCTGCACGGGGATCACGCCGAACACAGAGTTCATGCCTCGCAGCCTCGAGCGGACCGCCGCCGGAGCGCTGGCGGTCAGCGCCGCCCTGCGGGTGGGCGACCTGCCCATTTGGGCGGCGGGAGATTGCGCCTGTCGCGAGCCGGCAGTGCCCGCGCTGGCTGGCGAGGCGGCACGGGTCTGGAATCCCCAGGCTCGGGAAGCGCTGACGGGCGGCCGGGTGGCCGGCTGGAACGCCGCGGCCGGCGTGGACGAGCGGCAGGCGGCTCCGGGGGCGCTGACCCAGGTGTTGCGCTGTTTTGGTTTGGAGCTGGCGCGCTGCGGGCGCCTGAGTGAGCCGGCTGACACCGCGACGGCTCCCGCCGTCATGGACAGCCCGCCGGTGCGCGGACTGCTGGGCCTGGACCTGGCCCGCGCGCCCCGCTCGACAGCGACCGCGCCGGCTGTCGTGAACCGTTCCCGGGCCGCTGGCCAGACCCTGGGCCACGCCCTGCCCGGCTCCGGCCGGCTGGAAGTCTGGCTGGAAGCGGAATCCGGTGGACGCCTGCGCGGCGGCGCCATCCTCGCGGAAGGCAGCGACGGCGCGTTGCGCATCAATCCGCTGGCCGCCCTGCTACAGCGGGCCGGCACGGCGACGGAGCTGGCCGCGCTGGACTTGGCCTACAGCCCGCCTTTCGGCCCGCTGGTCGATCCGCTGCTACGCGCGGCGGAGAAGCTTCTCCGTTCCTAGAAGATCAGGCCGAACTTGAAGAGTTCGGCGTCCAGCAGGAAATCCTCGCCTATCATGCCGGCATTCCTCATCTCCGTGGAGATTCCGCCAAAATAGCGGCCGAAGGCCACGTTGCAGTTCCAGTAGAAACGGTTGGAGTTGGCGCGGAAGCCCACGCCGCCGTAGACGCCGCTTTTCGAGAAGCTCGTACGCTCTCCTTCGACATATGTCAAATCGTCAAATCTGCCCTCCGTGGTGCCGGACAACCAGGCCTGTCGCAGGCCCGCCAGCCAGTAGAATCCGGAGCGCTTGGGACTGAAGTAGTAGCGGCCCTGCAGATCCACCAGCGTGCCGCGGAACTCCGGATGCTCGTTCATGGTGCGAATCCAGATCGGGACCACCAGTTCCAGCTGACTGTGCGGCGGGAACCAGAACAGCGAAGCGCTGATCATGCGTGTCGTGCTGGCGGTGGAGGCGATGAGCAGGGGCAGGTTGAAGGCGAAACCTCGCGCCCCGTTGGGGAAGGGATCCTGCGGCACCACTTCGCGCTCGATCCGCTCCTGGCCTTCCAGCAGGAGCTGCTGCTTGGCCAGCAAGGTGTCCAGCTGGCCCTGGGTTTCGTTGATCTGCCGGTCGAGCAGCTCCTGCTGTTTCACCAGCAGTGTGTCGAGCTTGTCGTCCGCAGTGGGGGTCTGGGCACCGGAGGCGCCGCTCCAGCCGAGTAGGGCGATCAGGATCCAACCGCTCCGTCGCAGCGCGGGGACCGGGTTCCGGGTGCAGGTGGTCGCGTGCATGGTCCTCCAGTTATTTTGGTGTTGAGGGGATCACTTCTGTTTCATCCAGGCCCGCCAACCCGTGGCCCGGGGTAGGGGCAGGTTGGGCAGAGCCCGGCTCTCGGACACCGGCTCGATGACGTAGAACAGCTCCGGATCCAGGCCCTTGGCCCGGGCGATGATCTCGGGCAGTCCCTTGCGCTCGCACAGGAAGTAGATCATCAATCGTTCGCCGTCCCGGCCCTCGCCGCGAAAGGTGGTCACCGGCTGGCCGGACTCGCGCAGCGCGGCGGCGATCTCGCTACCTCGGGACTGGGAGATCAGGCGCACCACGCGCTTGCCCATGGCCAGTCGCCGTTCCACCAGGATGCCCACCGCGTTGCCTGTGGCGAAACCGCCGGCGTACATCAACAGGACGAAGGGGCTCTCGGCCACGGTCTGGATCACTTGGCTGATGGCGAAAACCCAGATCAACACCTCCAGGAAGCCCAGCACCACGGAGATGCGGATGTGTCCGGCCACCACGGCCAGGGTGCGCACCGTGCCCATGGAGACGTCCACGATGCGCAGGCAGAAAATCAGCAGCCCCAGCTGCCAGGACGGGAGATCGGCCAGGAATTCCACAGGCTCTCCAACAGGGATTGAACCGGCATTCGCCCCAATATAGGCCGCGGCCCCCGGCTCCCGTGCTACCTTGGTTCGCATTCACAATCAGGCCCTGCGAAAGGACGCCGCATGTTCATCGACGAAGCCCGCCAACTCGTGGAGGCCCACGGCGCGGTCCGGCAGCCATTGCTGGAAGTCTGGCAGGAGACGCGCCTGCGCTTCCTGGCCGGACGCCTGGACGCCTCCGCCATGCTGCGAGCCCAGTCCGCCCTGCGCGGCGCGAACGCGGATCCCGTCCTGCTGGACCAGGTCCAGGAGGCCCTGCTCAGTCCGCTGGACGACCCCGGCCTGGAAGCGCGCCTGCTGGCCCTGTTCCAGGAGATGGCCGAGGGCCAGGGGGACAAGGCCCTGCGCCTGCGCCAGGACGAACTCCAGCTCGGAATCGAGGAGCGCTGGCTCAGGCACCGACCGCTTGTGTTTGGCAAGGCCCTGCCGCGCCGCGACCTACGGCGCGTGTTGGCCGAATCCCGTCTGGCGGAAGAGCGTGCCCCGGCCTGGGAGGCCCTCACGGCGCCCGGTCCTGCGGGAGCCGAGGAGCTGCTGGAGTGGTTGCGGTTGGAGGATGAGGCGGCCCGGGCCGGTGGCTGGTCCGGCGCCCTGGAGCGTCGCGCGCTGCGGCTAGGCCTGGATTCGGGCCGTCCCGAGCGCTGGCTGGACGAGCTGCGCGCCCGGCTGGGTCCTGCCATCCTGGCCGCGGCCGAGTCCCGACGCTGCACGGGTCCCGAGGCCACGGCCCTGCGGCTGGGGGCCCTCTATCCGGCGGGTACGCCTGGCCGGGACGGTCTGCCGCTGGGCGGTTTCCTGCGCACCCTGGCGCACAAGCCGCCGCTGGACCTGCTCCAGGAGGCCGCCGAACTGCTGGGGCTGGAGATCGGCGCCCTGCTGCGGCCCTGGGTGATCGAGGCCGAGCAGCTGCCGGAGCTACTGCAGGGCCTGGTGGCCGGGCCCGAGGGGCACTGGCCCGTGGTCCTGCTGGATCTGCGCGCCGAACCCTGGGGCGCCCGTCGGGCCCTGCACAGTCTGGGCGAATCCCTGGCTCGCCAGGCCACGGCGGTCAGCCTGCGGGAGCGGGGCGAGGAGCCGGGGCCGTCCTTTGGCCAGCGCGCACTGCAGTCCTGCACGCTGGGCCGCCTGCTGGCCGATCTGCCCGGGGATCCCGGCTGCGCCGGCCGGCTGCTGGAGGACCTGGAGTCGGGCTGGGAGACCTGGTGGCGCGAGCAGTCCCTGCTGGAGCTGGGGGAGGAGCTGCTGCGCGTGGAATGGCTGGCGCGGATTCCGGCCACCGTCCGCGAGGCGGGCGGGCTCTGGCTGAGTCTGCGCCGGGAATGGCTGGGCCTGCCCGAACGGGAAGAGGAGGCCGACCTGTGGACGGTGGATCCCGGCCTGGGCCTGCGCGCGGGCGAGTCCCTGCCCCGGCTGGCGGCGCGTCTGCTGGCGGCCGGACTGCGGACCCGTTGGCGGGACGCCGGGCCGGCGGCGTCGCCGGAGTGGGGCGGCCTGCTGCTGGAGAGCCTGACGGAACCCGACGATCCGGAGCTGTGGGAGGAGAGCGCCGACCGCCTGCTGGAAGCCCTGGATCCGGCAGCCCTGGTGGCCGAGCTGACGGCGTAACACCGGAGCGCCAGCCCGCTTGGCCCGGGACTTGCCCGGTCTAGGCCGTTCGTGCGAAACGCGGAAAATCTCCGGGAGCGCCTGACAGTCTGACAGCCCGGCGGCCGCCCACTGCCCGATGGTGGCAGCTGCTGGCAGGAGAGAGTCCATGTTGTCCCTTGATCGACTGACCCATCGCACTCAGCAGAGCCTGGAACAGGCCGTGCGCCTGGCCGAGGGCCTGGGCCACCAGCAGGTGGAAGGCGACCACTTCCTGCGCGTGCTGGCCGAGGATCCGGAGAGCGTGCTGACCACGGCCCTGAAGAAACTGGGCTTGCCCGTCCAGGGCGTGCTGACCGCACTGGACGAGCGGGTGGCCCGCCATCCCCGGGTGAGCGGCGCCGGCCAGGTCCACTTGTCGCGGCCCTTCGTCCAGCTGCTGGGCGAGGCCAAGTTGCAGGCCGACAAACTCGGCGACGAGTACGTGGCGGCCGAGCACATCCTGCTGTCCCAGCTGGAGGAGGCCGGTCGCAGCCGCGCGGACCATGGCGCGGGTTGGTTACGCGCCCGGGGCCTGGACGAGAACACACTGCTCACGCTGCTGAAGGAAATCCGCGGCCATCAGAGTGTCAACACTCCCGATGCCGAGACTCGCTACCAGGCGTTGGAGCGCTTCGCCGTGGACCTGGTGGAGCAGGCGCGCAAGGGCCGGCTGGATCCGGTGATCGGCCGCGACGAGGAGATCCGCCGCGTGCTGCAGGTCCTGTCCCGGCGCACCAAGAACAACCCCGTGCTGATCGGCGAACCCGGCGTGGGCAAGACGGCCATCGTGGAAGGCCTGGCCCTGCGCATCAAGGACGGCGACGTGCCCGAGCCCATGAAGAGCCAGCGCATCCTGGCGCTGGACATGGGCGCCCTGGTGGCGGGAGCCAAGTTCCGCGGCGAATTCGAGGACCGGCTGAAGGCCGTGCTCAAGGAGGTGACCCACTCCGAGGGGGGGATCATCCTGTTCATCGACGAGCTGCACACGGTGATCGGGGCCGGCGCGGCCGAGGGTTCGATGGACGCGGCCAACCTGCTCAAGCCGCTGCTGGCGCGCGGCGAGCTGCGCTGCATCGGTGCCACCACCACGGCCGAGTATCGCAAGCACATCGAGAAGGACGCGGCCCTGGAGCGGCGCTTCCAGCCGGTGCAAGTGGGCGAGCCCGACGCGGAGAGCACCATCAGCATCCTGCGTGGATTGAAGGAGCGCTACGAGCTGCATCACGGCATCCGCATCAAGGACGCGGCCCTGGTGGCGGCGGCGGAACTGTCCGCGCGCTACATCCCGGACCGCTTCCTGCCCGACAAGGCCATCGATCTGGTGGACGAGGCCGCCAGCCGGCTGCGTATCCAGATCGACAGCCTGCCCGAGGAGCTGGACGAGTACGAGCGCCGTCTGCGCCAGCTGGAGGTGGAGTCCCGCGCCCTGCGGCTGGAGGACGATCCGCCCAGCCGGGAACGTCTGGTAGGTGTGGAGAAGGAACTCGCGGACATCCGCGCCGTCAGCGCGGGTCTGCGCTCCCAGTGGCAGCAGGAGAAGACGCTGATCCAGCGTCTGCGCGCCACCAAGGAGGAGATCGAGCGCACGCGCCACGAGCTGGACGAGGCCGAGCGCAAGGGCGACTTCGACCTGGCGGCCCGGCTGACCCACGGCACGCTGCGCCAGCTGGAGCTGGAGCGGCTGGCCCGGGAAAAGGAACTCGACGAGACCCGTCAGCCCCACGCCATCCTGCGCGAGGAGGTGGGCGCCGAGGACATCGCGGAAGTGGTCGCGCGCTGGACGGGCATTCCCGTCACCCGGCTGGTGGAGGGCGAGCGCGAGCGCCTGCTGCACCTAGAGGACCGGCTGCGCTTGCGCGTGGTGGGCCAGGATCACGCCCTGGAAGCCGTGGCCGCGGCCATCCGCCGCAGTCGCAGCGGCCTGTCCGACCCCAACCGCCCGCTGGGCTCCTTCCTCTTCCTGGGCTCCACGGGCGTGGGCAAGACCGAACTGGCCAAGGCGCTGGCGGACGCGCTGTTCAACGACGAGCGCAGCCTGCTGCGTTTCGACATGAGCGAGTACATGGAGAAGCACTCGATCAGCCGGCTAATCGGCGCGCCTCCCGGCTACGTGGGCCACGAGGAGGGCGGGCAATTGACGGAGGTCTTGCGCCGGCATCCGTGGTCCGTGCTGCTCTTCGACGAGATTGAGAAGGCCCACCCGGATGTGCTGAACCTGCTGCTGCAGCTGCTGGACGACGGGCGCCTGACGGACAGCAAGGGTCGCGTGGTGCGGGGCCGGGACTGCGTGGTGATCCTCACCACCAACCTGGGCAGCGCCCAGCTCGTCTCCAGATTGAAGGAAATGACGGGGGGCGATCCGCTGCTGGAGCGCCTGGAGTTGGAGCAGGAGGCTTTGGAGATCCTGGGCCGGGCGCTGAAGCCCGAGTTCCTCAACCGCATCGACGAAGTGCTGGTCTTCCGACCGCTGGACCGCGCGACCCAGCGCAAGATCGTCGACATCCAGCTGGAGCGGATCATCGCGCGGATGGCCGCGCGGCAGATCCGGCTCAGCGTCAGCTCTGCCGCCGTGGAGCGGCTGGCCGAGGCCGGCTTCGACGCCGTCTACGGTGCCCGGCCCATGAAGCGCCTGCTGCAGCGGGAAGTGGTGGATCCCGTCGCCAGCCTGGCCATCGCCGGCGAGCTGGAGCACGCGCTGCGGCTGGACTGGCGCGGCGGGGTTTTCGTGCTGGAGGCGAACCCGGCCTAAACCGCTCCCGACGCACGCCGCCTGGTCTGTCATCCCGGTGAGGGCTGGTTACAACCTGTCATCCCCGCGAAAGCGGGGATGACATGGGGCCGCGCGATCTCTCCCCAGCTTCCATTTTCCCACCTTGCGCCATGCGGCCGCTTTTCCTGATCAGCGACATCCACGCCGGCATCCGTCACGATGCCGACGACCCGGCGCGCCTGGCGGATTTCGTCCAGGTGCTGGAGCGGGCGCGGGCCGAAGCCTCCGAGCTCTGCATCCTGGGCGACCTGTTCGACTTCTGGTTCGAGTGGCGCGAGGTGCTGCCCAGCCGGCACCTGCCCTGGCTGGCGGCGCTGCTGCGCGCCGTGGAGGGCGGGCTGGCGATCTCCATCCTGCCCGGCAACCATGATTTCCGCCTGGGCGGGCTGCTGGAGTCCCGGCTTGGCCTGCGCCATCCCGGCGACTGGGAGCGGCGCATGGCCCTGGGCGGGCAGATCGTGCTGCATCACGGTGACGGGCTGGATCCGGCGGAGCGCGGCTATCGACTCATGCGTCGGATCTTCCGCTCGGACTGGGCCCAATGGGGCTTCCGCTGGCTGCATCCGGACCTGGGCATGCGCGTGGCGGACTGGGCCGGAGCCGGCGACCGGACCCACATCTGGAGCCGATCCGAGTTGACCGCTTACCTGAAGCGGGGCCTACCGCTTCTGTTGCAGCCGGAGGACCGCCTGCTGGCCATGGGCCACGTGCATATGGCGGCCCGCTTCCAATGGGATTCCACCCTGGTCTGCACACTGCCGCCCTTCATCCACAAGTCGCGTGGCTTCTGCATCTGGGACGGACAGGCGCTGAGCTTCGAATACCTGCGTCCGGAACTGGCGCCGGCCCTGCTGGAGGAGCGGCTACGATGAAATCCAGCCTGGCAGCGCGCGTGGTCCTGTGGACCCTGCTGGTCCTGGGTGCGTTGGGCGCTCTGGGCGGACTCGGGCTGTGGTGGCTGAGCCGCGACCTGCCCCCGCTCGAGGAACTGGAGCGCTACCGGCCCATGCTCTCCAGCCGCCTGCTGGACCGCGAGGGCCGGCTGATCGGCGAGTTCTTCCAGCAGAAGCGCGTCCAGGTGCCGCTGGAGGAGATCTCCCCCTGGCTGGTGGAGACCGTGGTGGCCGTGGAGGACCGGCGCTTCCGCTCGCATTGGGGCGTGGACGTCTATCGCGTTGTGGGGGCCCTGGCCGTGGATCTGGGCACGCTGAGCTACGCCCAGGGAGCCTCCACTCTCACCCAGCAACTGGCCCGCAACCTCTACCTCAGCCGGGAGAAGAGCATTCTGCGCAAACTGCGCGAGGTGCTCACGGCGATTCAGATCGAGCGCCACTACTCCAAGGACGAGATCCTGGAGATGTATCTGACCCAGGCCTACTTCGGCCACGGCGCGTACGGCGTTCAACAGGCCGCGGCGCGCTTCTTCGGCACCGACGCCCGGGAGCTAGGCCCCACCCAGGCGGCCCTGCTGGTGGGCCTGCTCAAGGCTCCGCGCCACTTCTCGCCCTACCTGCACGCCGATCGCGCGCTGGAGCGGCGCAGCATCATCCTCCAGGTCATGCGCAAACGCGGCCTGCTGCGCGGCAGCCAGTACGAAGAGGCGCAGGCCGCCCCGCTGGGCGTCATCGCCGGCGACCTGAGCGGCGCGGAACTGGCGGCGCCCTATTTCTGCGAGAATGTCCGGCTGCAGCTCGAGGACCTGCAGGAGGAGCTGGGCGTGGACATCTACCGGGACGGACTGGAGATCCGCACCACGCTGGACCTGGACATGCAGGCCGCCGCCGAGCGGGCCTGCGCGGCTGGCGTGGCGCGGCTGGACTCCATTTCGCAGAACAGCTTCTTGCGGCGGGATTGGATGGCCTGGGCCCAGGAACGCTGGCCCGACCTGAGCGACGAGGAACGCTGGCAACTGCGGCTTAAGCCCGAACATCGCCAGCTGGTGGACAGCCTGCTGACCGTCCAGCCGGCTCTGGTGGCGCTGGACCCGCGCAGCGGGGCGATCCGGGCCCTGGTGGGCGGGCGCGACTTCAGGCGCAGCCGCTTCAACCGGGCCACCCAGGCCATCCGACAGCCGGGCTCGGCCTTCAAACCATTCCTCTACACGGCGGCCATCGACAACGGCTACTCGCCGGCCTTCCGGGTCTCCAATGGCCCCATCTCCATCGCGGACGGCACGGGCAAGCTCTGGTCACCCCAAAACTACGACGGCAAGACCGGCGGGCTGACCACGCTGCGCACGGGGCTGAAGGAAAGTTTCAACCTGGTGGCCGTGCGCCTGCTGATGGACGTGGTGCCGCCGGACATGGTGGTCAAGTACGCGCGGCAAATGGGCATCACCACGCCCATCGAGACGGACCTGGCCATGGCGCTGGGCTCCAGCGGCGTGATCCCGCTGGAACTGGTCAGCGCCTACGCCTGCCTGGCCAACGGCGGCATTCACTACACGCCCTTCGCCGTGGAGGAGCTGCGGGACCGTCACGGCCATGTGATCTGGCGCCAGCGCCCGCTCAGCCAGGAGGCCCTGTCCGAAGGGACCGCCGCGCTGATGACCGACATGCTGGGCAGCGTGATGCGCGACGGCACAGGCTCCGCCGCCCGCTGGCGCTACGGGTTCAAGGCCCCGGCAGCGGGCAAGACGGGCACGACCAACGCCTACACCGACGCCTGGTTCGTGGGCTACACGCCGCTGCTGGCCTGCGGCGTCTGGCTGGGTCACGACGATCCGCAATTCAGCCTGGGTTCGGGGATGGCCGGCGGCCAGGCCGCCCTGCCGGTCTGGGCCCAGTTCATGAACGAGGTCTACGCCAAGCTGCAGCTGCCGGAGGCGGAGTTCCAGCGGCCGGCCTCGGTGGTGGAGGTGGACATTTGCAGCGAGACTTTCGAGCACGCGGGCCCCTTCTGTCCGAACACGTTCCGCGAGCTGTTCCTGCGCTCCTACGTGCCGCAGGGCGAGTGTCCGCTGCACAAGGTGGCGCCCTGATGGATAGGCAACGGGAAAGGAAGAGGGAAGACATGATCAAGAGAACCCTGCGTCTGGCCGCCTTGGTGGCCCTGCTGTTCTGTGGCGGCGCCCGCGCGGCGGATCCGGCGGCCCTGCTCAAGGCCTGTGACGAGGCCTGCGCCAAGTACGATCTGACCCGCGCCCACGAGAGCGCGACCCAGGCCCTGCAGGCGGCTCCGGGTCAGTTCGAGGCGCTCTGGCGCGTGGCGCGCTCCCAGGTGGACTTGGGGGAGGACGCCCAGGACAAGGGACAGGAGAAGCAGGCGGAGGCCTGGTTCACCAAAGCGCTGGGCACCAGCCGCGAGTTGGTGCGTCTGCATCCCGGCCAGAGCAACGCGCACTATTACCGGGCGCTAGCCGTGGGGCGTCGCGCGCTGTTCGCCGGCGGCAAAGAGAAGGTGGAGCTGGCCCAGGAGATCGAGCGCGAGGCGCTGCGGGCGCTGGAGCTGGATCCGCGCAACGGCCGCGCCCACGGGCTGATCGGCCGCTACTACCGCGAAATGGCCCACCTGGGCTGGGTGATGCGCAAGGCGGCGGAGACCCTTTACGGCAAGCTGCCCAAGGGCGGCGACGAGCTGGCGCTCAGCCACCTGCGCAAGGCCACCGAGCTGGAGCCGGGCTGGATCTTCGCCTGGTACGAGCTGGCCGAGACCCTGGAGGTGATGGGACACGCCGACGAGGCGCGCAAGGTGTATCACAAGGCCGCCTCCCTGCCGCGCACCGACCACCGCGATCCGCTGCTCAAGGCGGAAGCCGCCAAGCGCCAGAACGGATGAGTCTACCCGATCCCCAGGCCCTCTCCCGCGAGACGGGCAGCCGCCGCAAGGCGGGCGTGGAGGCGATGTTCGACCGCATCGCCGGGCGCTATGACCTCCTCAACCACCTGCTTTCCGGCGGAACGGACATCCTGTGGCGGCGCCGGGCCGTGCGCGAACTGCGCCTGCGGCCCGGCGGTGTCTATCTCGATCTGGCGGCCGGCACAGGCGACTACGCCTTCACCATGCTGCGCCGGGAGCCCGGCTGCCGCGTTCTGGCCGTGGATCTGTCCCTGGGCATGCTGGCCAAGCTGGGCGAAAAAACCCGGGCCGCGCAGCAGACCGGGCAGATCAGCCGGATCCGCGGCGACGGCGAGCGGCTGCCCTTCAAACCCGGCAGCCTGGACGGCCTGGCCATCGGCTACGGCATCCGCAACTTTCCCGACAAGCGGCAGGCCCTGCTCGAGTGCGGCCGCGTGCTGAAGCCCGGCGGCCGGTTGGCCATCCTGGAATTGGCCGGGATTCCCAACCCCCTGCTGCGCAGTTTATTCGGATTGTATTTCCGCTTTGTCCTGCCGATGGTTGGCCGGCTGGTGTCGGGAGATTCCATGGCCTACCGCTACCTGCCCGCTTCGGTGGAGCAGTTTCCCGGCCGCGGGCCCTTTCTGGCCTGGATGCGGGAAGCCGGCTTCATCGACGCCCGGGCCGCGGAACTCAGCGGGGGCATCTCCACCCTGTTCCTGGGCACCCGGGAAAGCTGAACTTCCGGTCACACGCCAAATTGTACAGCACGCTGAGTGGTTGTTCGAAATCCGTCACCTTGGGCGATTCCACTTGGCTAGTGCATGCGCTAACAGGTTGTCCAGCAATCGGGTTAGTTCGAACATGGCTTGGTCTGGTTTTTGCTCGTGCTGGTCAGCCGCCAATAGGATCTTGGCGACCACATCTGCCAACTTCTGTCGCTTCTTTTTGGAAAGGGTTGATTATGAGCAAATTCCTCATGTGCTCCGTTCTGCTGGCCGGCGTGGCGAGCGCCGCCGTGGTGAGCGCCCCCCGGGTGCATCCGCAGTCCAGTACAGGGACCGTCATTCCTGTGACGGTTCTGAATCAGGACACGGGCGTCTCCGAACGCGTGGACCGGGACGAGAGCTACAACTTCGACGGATCCGCCCAAGGCTGGAACAGCTTTGGAACGGGTCTTCAAAACGACACTTGGCACGTGGAGCCCACGGGTCACGGCGGCACCTACACCAACACGTGGTGGAGCGCCGATGCCGCCATCGGTGGCTACTTGAGCAGCTCGTTCGTCTACCTGCAAACCCCGGCCATCAACTTGGTGGGCGCGGTGAGTCCCACCTTGGCCTTTGATCTCTACTACGCCTGCGAGGCCCCGGGCGGCGAGCCTGTTGGCTACAACGGTTGGGACGGCTGCAACGTGTGGGCCTCCACGGACGGCGGTGCCACCTGGGCCGTGATCTCGGGCACGCCCAACTACACCGCGACCAGCTCCTACGCCTTCGGTTTTGAGTTCGGCATGGGCACAGGCATTCCCCAGTGGGGCGGCACGGCGGCGGGCTGGGCCCCGGCCAGCTTCAACCTGAGCGCCTTTGTGGGCCAGAGCGACGTGCGCCTGCGTTTCGTGATGTGCGCGGATCCGGCCTTCGATGTCATCGATGACCCCAACATGATCGGCATGCAGGTGGACAACGTGGTGGTCTCCGCCGGCGGCACCCTCTGGGCCGACGACGGCGTGAACAACACGGGCGGCGCCCCCACCCATGACTATTGGGTCTATGGCGACTCCTGGGTGTACACGGGTTCGGAGTGGACCTGCAATGATGATTTCAGCCTTGGCTGCTACGTGGTCAGCCCCTGGATCAGCTACACGGCCCCGGCGCTGATCACCGTCGTGCAGGACATCCGCTGTGACCTGCCGGACTCCGACGGCAACAACGACGGCTTCCTCGAAGACTACTTCTACGTCGAGTACAGCGTGGATGACGTGGCTTGGACGACATTGACGTACGACTACGCCGGTGACACGCGGCCGGACTGGATGGACGCGTACTACACGTACACCAACGCCGACGTCTTCAACGGCGCCCTGCGGTTCACCCTGGCCACCGGCACGCAGTTCAAGCTGCGCTACCGCATGCGCACCGACGCCGACATCGATGGCGGCGACGGCACGGGTCTCTGGGTGGACAACGTGAGCGTGACCATGGCCGACGTGCCCACCAACGACCTGGGCGTGAACAAGGCCTGGATGAACTACCCGCGCAACATCACGGTCTCCCAGTTGCCCGCCGCCGAAGTGACGAACCACGGCGCCGCCGCCCAGGAGAACGTCCGCGTGTGGTGGCGCGTGCTGGACGACAGCACCAGCACGACCATCCGCGCCCGCCAGCCGATGAACCAGGTCGCCTTTGCCGTTCCGGCCCTGGGCTCCAACCGCGTGGCCCAGACCGCGGCCGTCCCCAATCTCTGGGAGTGGTTCCCGGCGGCGGAGGGTGGCTATCGCGTGCAGTTCTGGACGGAACTCGTGGGCGATGAGGAGTCTGCCAACGACTCCCTCGAAGTTGGCGTGTACATCTTCGGAAACAACGAAGGCCTACTGCGCTACGACTACGACACGTCCAGTGCCTGGACCATCCCGGCCAATGACGGCGAGACGGGCCGCCTGGTGCGCTTCGATCCCATCACGCAGCCCTGGACCGGCCAGTTCTTCTTTGCCCGCGTCTACAACATGGTGGCCGGCGACCAAGTCCACTTCGTCATTCACTCCCAGGGAGCGGACAACCTGACTCCGGGTCCCGTGATCGGCGAGTACGTGACCACCATCACCGGTCCGGAAGACATCTATCCCAACACCCTGATCCGCTATGTGGGCAACATTCCCGAGCTGCGTTGCGTGGATCAGGAGCTGTGGATGGGTCTGCGCAGCAGTCTGGACAACGAGCAGGGCATCGTGGGTCTGTCCGAGGACAATGGTGGCCCCTATTGGATCGGCCACACCTTCTCTTACAACTACCTCACCAGCACGGCCACCGCGTGGCCCGGCGATCTGGAAATGTTCATGCAGGTTGATTGGGGCATCGAGTCGGTCATCCCCTTCAGCATTGAGCTGACGGGCACGCGCACCGGCAGCACCTACACCCTGAACTGGGCCTCCCCGGGCCCCGTGGACGGCTACTTGGTGTATCGCAGCGAGGACGGCTACTTCACGCCGGGCACCCCGCTGGCTACCCTGCCCGCCGGCACCACGACTTATGAGGACACGATTCCCTCGGCGGGTCGCTTCTTCTACCAGGTGGTGGGCTACAACGGAATGTGCCCCGTCAACTAGGCTCGCACGATCCCGTGTGATTTCCGGCGCCCCGTCATTTCGGCGGGGCGCCTTTTTCATGCCGGTCCGGCTCCGTTTGAATTGACTCTCGGAAGCCGGCATTCTATCTTCTCAGCTTCCTGTTGACGGGGCGTGGCTCAGTCCGGTAGAGCGCTCGGTTCGGGACCGAGAGGTCGCTGGTTCGAATCCAGTCGCCCCGATGCACGGCACGAATCCGCTGGTGGCGGGCCTCCGCAAACCGGCGGATTTCGTGTTTCTGGACCTGCAGGCGCAGGATTCCCAACTGACGGAGTACGGCATGTCCTCCTACGAACCCACCCGCATTGAGGCCCGCTGGCAAGAATTTTGGCAGCGCGAGGGCACCTTCCGCGCGGTCATCGACCCCAGCCGCCCGAAATACTACGTGCTGGACATGTTTCCCTATCCCTCGGGCGACGGGCTCCACGTGGGGCACCCGGAAGGTTACACGGCCACGGACATCATCGCCCGTTGGAAGCGCATGCAGGGCTTCAACGTGCTGCATCCGATGGGTTGGGACGCCTTCGGCCTGAACACCGAGCAGTACGCGGTCCGCACCGGCCAGCATCCGGCGATCACCACGCAGCAGAACTGCACCACTTTCCGGCGGCAGATCTCCGCCCTTGGCTTGAGCTACGACTGGGAGCGCGAGTTTTCCACCACGGATCCCGAGTACGTGCGCTGGACCCAGTGGATCTTCCTCCAGCTCTACAAGAAAGGCCTGGCCTACACATCCGAGGCCCCGGTCAATTGGTGCCCAGCCCAGGGCACGGTGCTGGCCAACGAGGAAGTCAAGGACGGCCGCTACGTGGAGACGGGCGATCCGGTGGAGAAGCGCAAACTGCGCCAATGGATGCTGCGGATCACGGCCTATGCCGAACGCCTGATCGCGGATCTGGACGAGTTGGACTGGCCCGAAGGCATCAAGACCATGCAGCGGGAGTGGATCGGGCGCTCCGAAGGTGCAGAGGTGGTGTTTACAGTGGCCGGCCAGCCGCTGGAGTTCACCGTGTTCACCACCCGGCCGGACACGCTGTTCGGGGCCACCTACTGTGTGCTGGCGCCGGAGCATCCGCTGGTGGAGCGGATCACCACGCCCGCGCAGCAGGCAGAAGTAGGCGCCTACGTCCGGGCTGCCCAGTCGCGCAGCGACGTAGATCGCGCCGACGTCACCCGGGAGAAGACGGGCGTGTTCACCGGGGCCTGCGCCGTGAATCCGGTGGACGGCCGCGAGTTGCCCATTTGGGTGGCGGACTACGTGCTGGGCGGGTACGGCAGTGGCGCCATCATGGCCGTGCCGGGCCACGACCAGCGGGACTGGGAGTTTGCCCGCGCCTTCCAACTGCCCATTGCTGAGGTCGTCTCCGGCGGAGACATCCGCCAGGCCGCCTACACGGACAATGAGGACGGGGTCCTGGTCAATTCTGGCTTGCTGGACGGCCTGAAGGTCCCGGAGGCCAAGCGCCGGATCATTGCCTGGTTGGAAGAACGGGGCTGTGGCAAGGGCGTCGTGAACTACAAGCTGCGTGATTGGCTGTTCAGCCGGCAGCGCTACTGGGGCGAGCCCTTCCCCCTGCTGCAATCTGCCGATGGCACGGTGCGCGCGGTCCGCGAGGAGGACCTGCCGGTCCAGTTGCCCGTGCTGGACAACTTCAAACCCACCGCGGACGGCCGTCCGCCGCTGGCCCGCGCCGAGGACTGGTGCCGGGTCACGGATCCGGATACGGGCGAGGTGCTATTCCGGGAAACCAACACCATGCCCCAGTGGGCAGGCTCATGTTGGTACTACCTGCGCTTCTGTGATCCGCGCAACGCGGAGCAGGCCTGGAGTCCGGAGGCCGAGGCCTATTGGATGCCCGTCGACCTGTACGTGGGTGGACAGGAACACGCGGTGCTGCACCTGCTCTACGCCCGCTTCTGGCACAAGGTGTTGTACGACATGGGCCTGGTGCACACCAAGGAACCCTTCCAGAAGCTGTTCAACCAGGGAATGATTCTGGCGGAAAGCTATCGGGATCCCCGGGGCAAGTACCTCAAGCGCGCCGAGGTGGAGCGCTCGGGCAAGGACTGGATCGTCAAGGCCACGAGCGAACCCGTGGAATCCCAGATCGAAAAAATGAGCAAATCCCGGCTCAACGTGGTCAACCCGGACGAAATGGTGGGCCAGTTCGGGGCGGACGCCCTGCGCCTCTATGAGATGTTCATGGGCCCACTGGATCGAGACAAACCCTGGTCCGAGGAAGGCATTCGCGGGTGCGCCAATTTCCTGCGCCGGGTTTGGAACCTGTACGTCGATCAGGAAGACGCGCTCACGGCCCGGATCCAGGATCAGGCGCCCGACGCGGTGGCGCTCAGCCTGTTGCACCGCACCATCCGGGCGGTCTCCCAGGAATTGGCCGAGATGAAATTCAACACGGCCATTGCCCGCCTGATGGAGTTCCTGAACGAAGCGGTGAAGCAGGACGTGCTGCCGCGGGAGCTGGCCCGCACTTATCTCCTGCTGTTGGCGCCCTTTGCGCCGCATCTGGCGGAAGAATTGTGGAATCGGATGGGTCACCCGACCAGCCTGGCCTATGAAGCCTGGCCCAGCTGGGACGAGGCGCATTGCCGGCAATCCACGCTGCAGGTGGCCGTCCAGGTGAATGGAAAGGTGCGGGCCACGCTGGAAGTGGACGCGGTCTTGGAGGACGAGGCCGTCCTGCAGTTGGCCCTGAGTCACGAGAAGGTGCAGCCCTGGCTGGCGGGCAAATCGCTCAAGTTCCGGAAGCGCGTGGCGCCTGGAGTGGTATCCATCGCGGTTGGCTGATTGGGCTCGCGCCCTCTGCCACAGCGGGTTTTTCGAGCGTGACTCGATGTCTCTTCTTGACATTCTGAGTGGGAACGCTATATTCCACATTCTTCGTCGTTTTCTTTCGCGTCTGGCTGAAGGGCCGACCGGCAAGTAGCGGCGAAGCGGCGCGCCAGCAACGATTTTCGTCGTTTTCGGCGCCTCGGACTCCTTGAAACACGGTAGGGTGCCCGAGTGGTTAAAGGGAGCAGACTGTAAATCTGCCGGCGAATGCCTACGTAGGTTCGAACCCTACCCCTACCACTGCCGGCAAATCGATGGCGAGGGAAGGCGCGTGCTTTCACAGACCGACGGCTTGCCCGCGTGCGGGAGTAGCTCATTTGGTAGAGCATCAGCCTTCCAAGCTGAGGGTAGCGAGTTCGAGCCTCGTCTCCCGCTTCCACACCGTGACCGTGCTCGCGTAGCTCAGTCGGTAGAGCGCATCCTTGGTAAGGATGAGGTCACCGGTTCGAATCCGGTCGTGAGCTCTTTCGGGATGTGACAGCTTTTCGGATCCGCCATTGGGTGGATTTTTTTTGCTGGATGGCGGTCCGGCAGGAACGGCAGTCAAACGCGGAGTGATCCAATGGCCAAGGCAAAATTCGAGCGGACCAAGCCCCACGTGAACGTCGGGACGATTGGTCACGTGGACCACGGCAAGACGACGCTGACGGCGGCGATCACGCAGGCCCTTGCGAAGAAGGGTCAGGCCGTGTTCCGCAGCTTCGACTCCATCGACAATGCGCCGGAGGAGCGGGAGCGCGGCATCACGATCGCGACGGCCCACGTGGAGTACCAGACCGACGCGCGGCACTATGCGCACGTGGACTGCCCGGGTCACGCGGACTATGTGAAGAACATGATCACGGGTGCGGCGCAGATGGACGGCGCGATCCTGGTGGTGGCGGCCACGGACGGCCCGATGCCGCAGACGCGCGAGCACATCCTGCTGGCCCGCCAGGTGGGCGTGCCCAAGATGGTCGTGTTCATGAACAAGGTCGACGCGGTGGACGATCCGGAGCTGGTGGACCTGGTGGAGATGGAGCTGCGGGAGCTGCTGACCGAGTACGAATTCCCGGGCGACGAGATCCCCATCATCAAGGGCAGTGCGCTGAATGCGCTCTCCAACCCGGAAGACGAAGAGAAGAACGCGTGCATCAAGGAATTGATGGACGCGGTGGACAGCTACATCCCGACGCCGCAGCGCGACACGGACAAGCCCTTCCTGATGCCGGTGGAGGACGTGTTCTCGATCACGGGTCGCGGCACGGTGGCCACGGGGCGCATCGAGCGCGGCCGGGTGAAGGTGGGCGAGGAGTTGGAGCTGGTGGGTCTGCACTCCACGATCAAGACCGTGTGCACGGGCGTGGAGATGTTCCGCAAGCTGCTGGATTCGGGCGATGCGGGCGACAACGTGGGCCTGCTGCTGCGCGGCGTGGACAAGAAGGCCATCGAGCGCGGCATGTGTCTGGTGAAGCCGGGCAGCGTGACGCCGCACACGAACTTCACGGGCAAGATCTACGTGCTGTCCAAGGACGAAGGTGGCCGTCACAAGCCGTTCTTCACGGGCTACCGTCCGCAGTTCTACTTCCGCACGACGGACGTGACGGGTGTGGTGACGCTGCCGGAAGGCGTGCAGATGGTGAAGCCGGGCGACACGGTGGAGATCATCGTGGAGCTGATCGCGCCCATCGCCATGGAGAAGGACCTGCGCTTCGCCATCCGCGAAGGCGGGCGGACCATCGGCGCCGGCGTGGTGACGGAAATTCAGAAGTAATCGACCCGGACCGGTAGGGACACGATACATCGTGTCCCTACG
>DYSB01000130.1 GCA_020726405.1 Acetofilamentum sp.
ACTGGGCCACGGAGTCACGCCAGAAGGGCGCCGGTAGGCCACGCCTGCTGTGGGAGGTGATCCGTGGAAATCCATTGGACTGAGGAGCTGCCGCTGGATGACGCCGATGGCAACCCCACGGGCGAGTCCCGCGAGGTGGACTGCTACGCCGAGGTGGACTATACCCCGGGGCGCACGCCGCCCGCGTTCTACCGCGACCACGACGACCCGCGATTCGGCGACCCGGGCGAGTCGCCCGAACTCGACGTGCTGGAGGTCTGGCGCATCGTGGACGGGGAGCGCGAAGATCTGCCCGACGACCACGCCGACAAGTCCATGCTCTACGACCTGGCTTACGAGGCGTGCGCGGGCGAGGAACAGGATGCAGCCGAAGCCAGGTCCGAGGCGCGCGCGGAAGCCAGGGCGGACCGGGAGCGGGAGGGAGACTGGGATGACTAGACCTTATCCGACCTGCACTGAGACTGATTGCGCCGTGTACGCCGTCTGGCAGGAGCGCGACGCCGCCAAGTGCGCCGAACTGGACGCCCAGCGGGCACGGATGGTGATGTACGACCGGCAGACCAAAGGGCGGCGGTTGTTCCCTGTCAAGGTTGACAAGTCGTGAAGAATGCCACAACGTCCACAGGGGGTATCATGACCAAGCCTGTGACCCGTCTGGACTTCCTGGCCGCGACGGACGCCGAACTGTGTGGCCAACTCGACAGGCTGGAAGCCGAGGCGCAGAACACCCTGCGCTCGGAGACGGACAAGATCACTACCTTGATGGGCGTGAACCTGCTGCGCAAGGCCATCGTCGAGGGCGCAGACAGCGATCAGGTCAACCGACAATACCAGAGCCTCATGACGACCATCAAGGCCGCCAAGACGCACCAACTGGCAGCCGAGAAGGCCCGCGTGGCCGGAGTCCGGGCCATCATCCGCGACATGGTGAGCGCCGGGATGAACTTCGACAAGGACCGCCCCACCGAGGAGCAGACCCTTGATGACCTTGAAACGCGCGTGAGGGCCTACCGGGAGGGAAAGGCCACGTGAACGTCATCCAGGACTACATGGACCTGTGCAAGAAGGACTACCCCTTCTACTGTGCCAACGAAATCTGGTTCCCCCCGCGCACGGAGCAGGGCGCCGCGCAGGTCCATGGCAGCCTGATCCGGTACGACAAGCCCAAGCCGGGGCAACTCAAGATCCGCGCGACCGCCATGCAAGCGCTCAAGGAGCACGGCGTCGTCCTGATCGACGTGTTCAAGGCCCGGCAAGTCGGCTCCTCCACCGAGTTCCTGGCGCTGGACTGTTGGCGTGGTCACACCATCCCCTTCCACAAGGCCGGGATCGCGTCGCACAACGATGAGTCCACGGCTGAGTTGTTCGCCAAATTGAAGGTGATGGACCAGCACCACAACCGCAACCGGGCGGGCAACGCGCTGGTGCCGTGGCCCAAGACCATCAGGAACAACGACAACAAAATAGCGTGGGACAACGGGTCGTCTGTGTCCGTTGCGACGGTGGGAGAAACGGGGCGCACGCGCTACCCCTTCTCGGGCTTCACGCCGTGGTTCCTGCACGCATCCGAGTGCGGCAAGTGGACCAACCCGATCCCGGTGTGGACCTCGATGATCAACTCCGTCAACACCAACGACGGATCGGGTGCTATCGTAGTGCGCGAGTCCACATCCACCGACATCGAGGGGGTGGGGCGCTGGTGGTACAACATCTACCGCGACCACAAGGCCGGGGCCACGCCCTTCGCCATGGTGTTCATCGGGTGGTTCGACGACGACGAGAACGTGGCCTTCGTCAGCGCGCAGACGGAGAACTACTTCGAGCAGTGGAAGATGGCGTACCTGGCCGGCGATCCCTACGCCGAGAGGCATGCTGGCTACGTCCGCACGGAGATGGTCTTCGACGACTACGAGAAGTCGGTCGCGCTGGAGAACAACCTGTCTGCCCAACAGATGAAGTGGTTCTCCGACCTGCTGCGCACCAAGTACACGGGGTCCCTGGAGGAACGGCGCATACAGCGGGCAATGGAGAACCCATCCAATGCAGACGAGGCCTTCGCCTTCAGCGGGGAGGGGACGTTTGACGGCGTGAAGTTGACGGTACTGCTGGGGAAGGCGCCCAAGCCGGTGTTCGTGGACATCGACCTGCGCCAGGTGGCGGAAGCCGCGACCGCCAAGCGTCCCGTGCTGGTGACAGCGGACGGGCGCGAGGAGCCATTTGGGCGCCCCGCCATGCAGCAACTCGCCACACTGGAGAGCGAGGATTTTCCCCTGTACCGGGGCGGGGATGGGGCGCTGTGGCAGTGCCATGTCGAGGAAGCGGCGACGGGCTTTTTCCGCATGTACGAGAAGCCGGACCCGTGTTTCGCCGATGACTACTTTTGTGGAGCGGACGTGTCAGAGGGAACGACGTCAGACGAGGGTGACGCGTCGGCCTTCACCGTCATGCGACTGGAGCGGGAGACGGGGCGGATGCACCAGTGCTGCACGCTGGAGCGGTTCAAGACGCCGCCCGAGGACGTGACGGACATGGCCTATCCCATGCTGAAACTCTACTTCGAGCCCCTGTTGAACGTCGAATTGCCTGGCCCCGGCGCCGTGGTCATGCGGCGGTTGCAGGAGATGTACGGCTACAGGCACTTATACCGACGCCCGCGGTCGGAGCGCGTGACGGGCGGCATGGTAAGCGAGTTCGGCTGGCAGCAATCGCCCAACTGGCGCAAGTTGTTGATCGCCCGCACGCAGGAGCGGGTGCGGTCGGACAAGTTCGTGCTGCGGGACGAGCGGACCATTGAGCAGTTCGGCGCTATGAAGCGGCGGTACAAGAACGGCCAGCGGTTCGACGAGCATCGCAAGGGCGACCATGATGATTTGGTGTTCGCGGTCATGCTGGCGGCCATCTGCGTCGAGGACGTGGAGGCTGAGTACGCCAAGATGCGCATGGATATGGGGGCGCTCCAGCGGGTCAAGGCGGGCGGTCTGACGTTCAAGGAGCAGGTCATCCTCCAGAACCGCATGAAGGAACTGTCCGGGCCGTCCTACGTCTACAACCCCAGGAGATACCCATGAAGGTCTATCAGTGCGGCAATTCGACGTGTAGGACGGCCTGTCACCCGCTACCCCTGCCCGATGGGTGGAAGTGCATGGCCTGCGGGCTGACGACGCCTCCGACCATGTGGTTGACGAGGGAGGTGCCGGACCCCGAGCCTGTGCCGGAACCTGATCCCGCGCCCGTCGTCGTTGTCGTGACTCCCCCCCCGCCACCTGTTGTGCAGCCGTTGCCCCCGCCCGCCACGGACGGCTGGCAACTCACAGAAGACCCCTTCGTCGACTTGGACGAAGAGGAAGAAGCGCCGGTCCACATCACCACGGCGGTCACGGAGGTTGCGGTCCCCGACTCCCTGCCGATGGAGCAGGGCGTGCTGGAACTGGCGACGGGCAAGCGGTCACGGCCGGTGAAGGGGATGCTGGCGGATGCCCTGGCCGACGCCAAGGCCAAGCGCAAAAAGGACGCAGCGGTGAAGAAGTGGCTTGCCTACAATGCTCAGTGGAAGAAGACCGGCAAGCGCCCGATGGGCAAGCCGCCGCTCAGACCAGATGGGTGCTGACCGTTGAGTGTATCGCGGCGTGACATGTAATAATCCTTGACACTCGCCCAAAAATTCACCTAACTCTGGAGCAGAGAACCACGCGGGCGTGATGGGATGTACGTTCCCCGCTCCAAGTCGCAGACCTACAGCCAACCGAGTTCGGGCGGAGCGACGATGGGGTCCATCCTGGGCACCCTCGGCGGTCTGGCATTGGCGATAGGGACCGGCGGTCTGGCAACCCCTGCGGCAATCGGAATGGCAGGACTGGGGGCCGGCGTGGGCGGTTCGATAGGTGGCGCACTGGGGTCGCTCATCCCCGAGACCGTCACGGTTCCGGGGCAGCAGCAGGCGCGTGCCTCATCCCTTGACCGTTACCTGGACAACTCCATCTCCTATCAGATGACGTCTCAGATGCCCGGCGAGTCCATCGACGACTACCGCCGCAGGCTGCGCGACATCTTCGCCGACCGGGAAGCGGTTGACTCCGACTTGTTCTACGGGGTCGCCTGATGCCGATCAAGAAGGCAGGCAGTTGGCGCTCGCCGCTGTGTGAGGAAGTCCGCAAGCGGTACGACCTGTGCCTCGACGCCTACCGCCCCTACTGGCAGGCGTGGGTGTGCGCGCAGAACTACGTGGACTCCAACCAGTGGGTGATGGTCGACCGCGACCTCAACGTCCTGTCCAGCGTGCCGGAAGACCCCGGCGCGCTCACGTTGGTGCTCAACCAGATCCGCTCGATGGTGGACTCGGCCGTCGCGGTGCTAGTGCCGCAGGACTTCTCGCCCGCCACGCGCTTCGTGGCGCTCAACCAGGACGCCAAGCGAAAGGCCCGCGCCCAGGACCGCCTGCTGGAAGAGACCAGCGCCAGGCTCAACTACACCTCCATGCTGCGCACCTCGGCGCGCGACCTGCTGAAGCACGGTCTCGCCGTCACTAAGGTCATGTGGCGGCCCTCGGACAGTCGCGCCTACGCGGGCAACAAGGCCCTGGACGTCGACAAGTGGGGCGGCTACGTCTACGCGTACAACGTCCATCCCTTGCGGTGGTGCCCGGCGCCGTGGTCCACGAAGGAGTACGTACCCTGGGTGATCGAGGTTCACTCGGTCCACCGGGACCAACTTGAAACTGACTACCCGGGCGTGGAGGACGCAGCCCAGGGCGCGACACGGGCGGCATCTCTCGCCAGCGGCAAGGCGGGACTCCCATGCACCGCCGACGTGACCCCCGAGTATATGGAGCAGATGGTCATCGTGTACGAAATGTACGAACTGCCCACCCCGCGCTTCAAGAAGGGGCGGTTCGTCAAGTGTACCGACAACAAGGTGCTATACGACTCTTCGGCCCACCGCGACTTCGATGGCGTTCAAGAACTGCCCTATGTGTGGGCAACGCTGGGCAACGGCAGCGGCAACCTGATTGGCTACGGCCTGGTGCGCGACGGCATCGACGCGCAAAATCAGTTGAACTGCATCGCCTCAGACGCGGCCCGCAAGTTGCGTCGCAAGTTGAACGCCCCCTACGCCTGCGAGGGATCGGTTGAAGACCCTGAGAAGTGGCAGGCGGGACACCTCGTACGCCTGAAGACCGGCGAGAAGCCCCCGCAGGAAGTGGAGACGGGGAATATCCCGCCCGAGACCTCGTGGGTGCTGAACCTGTTCACGCAGATGATCGGGTCGAACATCGGACTGCACGACATCAGCCTGGGCAAGGCGCCGCAGAACATCGAGTCGGGCCGTGGCCTGGAAATTCTGCGCAACCAGGACGCCACCAAGTTGCAGGAAGCGGCGGCGGCTATCACCGGCCTTGCCTCTGGCGGCTGGCGGCGGATGTTGATCGAGTACCGGCTGAACGCCAAGCCCAACGCGCTGTACCAGACCAACGACGTAGACGAGAGCAAGGGCACGCTCGACCTGATCTTGGGCGCGATCAGCGAGTTTGACGTGCGGGTGGACCCCATCCCCGGCTACCTTCAGTCGCGCCCCGCCTACCAGCAGAAGATGCTGCAACTGTGGCAGTTGGGCGTCTTGCAGCAGGCGGGCGTGGACGCCGAGGCCATGCTTGACGTGTTCGACTTGCCGTCGTCCGGCAACCAGCACGACGACGAGATCCGGTACATCCGGCAAGAGAACGAGATGCTGATGCTGGGCATCTTGGTTGCCCCCAAGCCCTACGAGAATCTTCCCCTGCACCTGAAGGGACACAAGATGTACCTCTTGTCTGACGAGGTACGCGCTGCGGCGCAGACGCCTGAAGGACAAGCAGGCGTTGCGCGCGTAGAGGAGCACCTGTGGGCCACTGCCCGCATGACGCGGCCCCCGACACAGGGTACACCGGGACCATCGCCTCAAGGCCAGCCTGCCGACATGGCAGCGCCCGGAATGCAAGGCGCCGGTCCCGACATGACCGCTCCCCTGGATGCAAGCGGAGTCCAGACGGAGGAATACCAAACCCGCGAGACAGCGCCAACCGGCGGCGGCATGGCCGGGTAGGAGAAACAGATGCCCATGAAGCAGACCCGAAGCGGTGGTGGGAATGGCGGCGGCGCGCAGGCAGTAGAGAACATGTCCTTGACCGGCCATACCCAACAAGAGGCGGAAGCCTTCGTCCAGCAGGAGCAGTTGGAGCAGCAGGCCCCGCCCCCCGAGGGTGACGAGTTCGCGCCGCCCGACGGACAGGGGGCGCCTCACTGGTGGAAGGAGCGGATGGGCGAAGTCTCGGCCAAGAAGAACGAGGCCATGGCCGCCTTGACCGCAGCACAGCAGGAGAACGCGGCGATGAAGGCCCGCCTGGAGACGCTGGAGCGATTCGTGCCCGGCGCGCAACAGGCCGAGGCGCAGGAAGAGGAGTGGAAGCCGCAGATCCCGTCGCTTCCCCCGCGTCCCGAGACGATGGACGAGGACACGTACAACTTCCTGTCCGGCGCCATCCACGATTACGCGGCGGCCCTGTTCAACCAGAACGTGCCGACGTACCTGGAACACCGCATGAAGCCGGTGCAGCAGTCCATCAGCCAGTTCAGCGGCTCGCTCCAGAGCGTGCAGGACCGCGAGGCGGCGCAGGCGTTGGACCGCATGTTCGGCGGCCTGGAGGCGCGGTATCCGGCGCTCAAGGATGCCGACGTGAAGGCCGACCTCAAGGCCATGCTGGCGGGACGGTTCGGCGGTCGTCAGATGGACGACGCGCTGCTCAAGGAAGTGACCGAGGCGAGCGCCAGGTTTGCATCTCGGTTCGGTCGCGCGCCCGCCCCGGTGCCGCAAGGCGTCGGTGCTCCCCGGCAGGCCATGCCCGGCGCGCGCAATGGTGCCCCCGGCCCGACGCGTGGCAACCCGCTGGAGTGGCGCCCGCTGTCGGCCAAAACGTTCAGCGACTACATGAAGTAACCAAGGAGGCAACAGATGCCTGCTCCGTACCAGATCAGCGACAGTGCAGCCCAGTATACCGCGAACCGCAAGGTAAGCGGCATCATCGACTACCAGTACACCCAGCAGCTCCGCGACTACGTGAAGGCCGCGAGCGTCATGGACCAACTCATCGGCGGCCAGAAGCAGGTGCTCGTGCCGCAGGGTCGCGGACGCGCCTTCGCCGTCGTGGACGGGATGCAGGCGGGCTACGGCTACCGGCCCAACACCATGGCACCCATCGCCCCGACGAGCCGGGCAGTCGATCCGGTGTGGGCGACCGTAGACACGACCAACTTCTACGGGTCGATCTCGATCTTCAACAAGGATTACATCCGCCTGCGCAACACCCCCGACTCCATCACGCAGACCCTGGCGTCGGTGGATGGGCAGATCAAGCGCCTGCGGACCTCGATGGTCCACGACCACAACTGCTCCTTCTTCGGCGACGGCACCGCCGTCATCGCCAAGGTCAAGACCGACGTGACCAGCGCCACCGTGGCCATGAAGCACTGGACCGGCGCCGACGTGGGCAGCACCACCTACGCCGTCAAGAAGGGCCTGTCCGTGGCCTTCATCCGCCCGACGACCGGCGCCGTGGTGTGGCTGGACTACGTGACCACCGCGTCCTTCGAGGACGGAACCTGCACCCTGTCGACCAACCCGGGCGCGGGCGTCATCGCGGCCAACGACTACATCGTCATCGGCGACGTGAACGGGAACTCCTACGGGCTCGCCTGCGGCGGCCTGTACTCCATGTTCAACGCCTCCACCTCATACCTGGGCGTCACCCTGGCGAACCTGCCCGAGTGGGTGCCCCAGGTCCACGCCAATCCGGCCGGCGCCGGCACCCCTCGCCCGTACAACCCGGATCTGATCGTGCAGGCCTACCTGCTGGCCAAGTCCAACGCCATCGGCGACGGCCCGGACTTCCTGCTGTCGAGCAACAACGAGTTCATGGAGCACTACAAGAACTACGACGCCAACGTGCAGCGCAGCGTCTTCGAGACGGACATGGGACTGGAGATCGACCTGCCCATGTTCAACCTCGTGGGCAAGCCGATCCCGTGGCGCGTCGAGGAACTGGCCGTGCCGGGCCACATCATCGGCCTCAGCACCGAGTCCTGGGAGCGCGTGGTGGACGACGAGGGGTCGTGGCAGAAGGGCGACAACGGCGCTATCCTGCGGTACTTCGAGCGCGCCGACGCCTACTACGGCCTGTTCTACAGGTACGTGAACATGTACTGCGCCGAGCCGCGGGCGAACTTCCTGATCAAGGACATCGAGATCAGCACCCCCGGCACCGTGATGAACAAGTAGTGCGAAACCCGATGCGGCGCCTACGGGCGTAGGGAGGAACGAGTGAATCACCGCTTGGCTGGACCCAACGTGCGAGAGCACTTCGAGGCCACGGCGCTCGTCACCATCGACCCGGCACTCCCCCAACAGGGGGTGCTGTTGTCGGTGGGCGACGGGCGGGCCGTGGAGATCATGGACCTGACCTTCACCATCATGAAGGCGCTCACGCCTTCCACTGGCGGGG
>DYSB01000011.1 GCA_020726405.1 Acetofilamentum sp.
AGCGGTTCATGGCATCATCCCGTGCTTTCTTGTCACACGGAGACAATCTCTCAATACTGCCGCTCTCGGCCTAAGTCCGACAGACTCCTAGGACCTCGTTGCCCCGGGCGATCTCCTGCTCCAGCCGCAGGGTCAGCCACTCCTGGCGCTGGGCCTGCTTGAGGGGTCCGACCTTCCGCTCCAATTCGGTGCGCTCGGCGGGGGTGGCGTCGCGGATGGCGGACTCAAGCGCGGACAGGGCGAGTTCATGTCGGTCGCGCAACGCGACCAGGGCGGCGGGCTCGGCAACTGGGATGGGCTCGACTGCCTGGAGCGGGCGCCCGAGGGCGCAGGTCAGGCAGAGCAACAACAACAGCTTGTTCACGGTGGGTCCTCCAGTGCTTGGTGTGTGACAGTTCCCACGTGGATCCAGGGCGGCCAGCCCCTGCTCCAGGCGCGTCGCGTCCTCCAGCTCGCCCCGGGAGAGGGCGTCGGCGCGCAGCCATTCCAGCTCTTCGCGCTGCTGGCGCAACTTCAGTTCGAGCATCTCTTGTTGCAGGTGCTGGATTTCCAGAAGGTCCCGTGCGGCCTGCAGGCGGTCCCGCAGGGTCAGGTAGGTCTGCCAGTGCCCCTGGCGCAGGGCCTCCAGCGTGGCCGCGCCGATGACGGTCGCCGGGGCGGGATCCGGCGGATTGTGGGCTGGGCCCTGCCCGCTGGAGTCGGGGAGTTGGGTCTGAGGCTCCATGGCGTCCTCCCACTGCTACGACCCTGCGGCTGGCCCCTGCTCTCCCGGCCCGCCGCCGGCCCGAGTTCCCGGGCCTGAATCAAGGATCAGATTCAGCGCTTTCAGTTCACGACAGCCGCACTTTCATTCGATTAATATTTCGGCGGAATCACCGGCGGGGCGCTGAAAGCCGACCCGGACAGGCCGCAGCGGGTCCCGTGATGGATCGAGGCGGTGGATCACCCCGCCCGGCAATGCTATCTACCTGCATGAGTCTGATCGATTCCACCCGCGTGGAGCGGGCCCTCCAGCGCCTCGCCGCCCTGACCGAAGACAGCCGCCCGCGCTGGGGTCGGTTCACGGCGCTGCGCATGCTCGAGCACCTGGGCAACTCGCTGGAAATCGCCCTGGGCCTACGCCAGACCCGGGCCCGCGTGCCCGCGTTCCTCTTTCCGCTGACCCGGCTGCTGGGCGGCCTGCCCCTGCCCGTTCCCCGCGGTCTTCCTTCCTCGCCCGAGTTCCTCGAGCCCGGCGGTCGCTCCTTTGCCGGAACCAAGGCGCACGTGGACGGCCTGTTGCGCCGCTTTCACCGGGACGTGCTGGGGAACCCGCTGGCCCGGCACCTGCACCCCGTCTTCGGCCCGTTGACACGCCTGCAGTGGGCGGCCCTCCAGGACCGCCACCTGGAGCACCATCTCCGGCAGTTCGGGCTATGAACCCGGAGTTCCCCGCCAGCGAAGCGCGCCGAACCGGCGGTCGCCCCTTCCGGAGCCGGTCCCGCCGGGAAGGTGTCCTGCCCGCGGCGGAGCTGATTCCCGCAGCCACGCGGTTGGTGCTGGAGCTTGATCGCCTGCTGGAGTGGGTGGCCGAAGGCGCGGTGACCACGGAAGCCGCCCTCCGGCTGCGCGAGGGCCGGCCGCACGAGGACGAGGAGACCCTGCGCGAGGATCTGGCCTGCCTGGCGGAGATGCTGGATCTGCTGGAGCGGGGCACGGCCCCCGCGCTGGGCGCCCTGGCCGAAGGCGAGGCGCCGCTGCGCAGGTTGCAGGAAAGTCCGGACTGGTTGGAGGGCGAGGAGCTGCGCGCCCTGTCCGGGTTGCTGGAATTGTCCGGCGATTTGGCGGGCGCCGCGGCGGACTCCCACGCGCCGCGGCTCTCCCTTTGGCGCGGCGGGCTGGCGGACTTCCGGCGGGAAGTGGCGGACATCCGGCGCGCCATCGGCGAGGACGGCAGTCTGCTGGACGGCGCCTCGCCGGAATTGCGTCGGCTGCGCCGGCTCTACGGCTCCGAAGAGCAGCGCATGCGCAAGGAACTGGAGCGCGTGGAACAGGACTGGCGCGCCCGCGGCCTGCTGGGCGACACGGGGCTGGGCTGGCGCGAGGGCCGGCCCGTGCTGCCCGTCAACTCGGGCGCCCTGGGCCGCGTGCAGGGCTTGGTGGTGGACCAGAGCCAGAGCGGCCGCACCTTCTTCGTGGAGCCCGCCGCCTGCCTGGAGATCCGCACCCGGCTGAGCCGCACGGAGGTGGAGATCCGCCAGGAGGAGGTGCGCATCCTGCGCGGCCTCTCCGAGGCCCTGCGCGCCCGGGGCGAGGAATTGTCCGCCAGTTGGGACATCCTGCTCGAACTGGACCACCTGAAGGCCCGGGCCCGCTGGGGACGCGGGCTGGAGGCGCGGGTGCCTGAGATCTCGGCCGGCGTGGAGCTGGTCATCGTCCAGGGCCGGCATCCCCTGTTGGCCCGGCATCTGGCCGTGGTGCCGCTGGACCTCCGGCTGGGCGAGGCGGGCGGCGACCGCGTGCTGCTGATCTCCGGGCCCAACGCCGGCGGCAAGACCGTGGCCATGAAGACGGCCGGTCTGTTCGCCCTGCTGCCGCGGCTGGGACTGCCCCTGCCTTGTGGCGAGGGGACGAGGATTCCGCTGCTGGCCACGGTGCTGACCGACATCGGCGACCAGCAGTCCATCGAGAACGACCTCTCCACCTATTCCAGCCACCTGGCCCGGATGAAAGTGATTCTCGAGCACGCGCCGCTGCCCGGCCTCTTCCTGGTGGATGAGCTGGGCTCAGGCACGGACCCGGAGGAAGGCAGCGCCGTGGCCATGTCCTTCCTGGAACGCATGCTGCTCAGCCCCGGCTTGACCGTGGTGAGCACGCATCTGGGCCAGCTCAAGGCCTTCGCCCACGACCGGTCCGGCCTCCAGAACGCCTGCATGAGTTTCGACGAGGAGCGCATCGTGCCGACCTTCCGGCTGGTGCAAGGCGTGCCGGGTTCCAGTTACGCGCTGGAGATCCTGCAGCGGATGGGCATGCCGCGCGTCCTCCTGGATCGCGCCCGGCACCATATGGGCAGCGAGCAGAAGAACCTGGCGCGGCTGATCGGCGATCTGCAATCGCGCGTGGCCACGGCCGAGCGCGAGCGCCAGGCCGCGGAAGCCGGCCGGATCAAGCTGGACTCGCTGGTGGCGCGCTACGAGGAGAAGCTCAAGGCCGCCCAGAAGGAGGCCCGGGAGCTCAAGCACCAGGCCGTCTCGGAGGCCGCGCAGATCGTCAAGGGCGCCAGCCGGCTGGTGGAGAACACGGTGCGCGAAATCCGCCAGGGCGTGGCCGCCAAGGAGACCGTCCAGGCCGGCCGGCACCGCATCGCCGAGCGGCTGGAAGTTTTGCAGAAGAGCGAGCAGCAGCTGGCGCCGCGGCCCGTGGCTCCGCAGGAGCTGGGCGTGCTGAAAGTGGGGGACCGGGTGCGGCTGCGCGATCTGGAGTCACCGGCCGTGGTGCGCCGGATTGAGAAGGACGGCGAGCGCCTGCAGGTGGAGGCGGGGATCCTCAAGCTCTCCGTGGAGCGCGGACGCGTGATGGAGGTGCTGCCCCCCGAGGATCGCCGGGAGCGCGAACGCCGGGGCGGCGTGAGCATCCACACCAGCGATCCCGGCCTGCGGCTGGACCTGCGTGGTCGCAGCGCCGACGAAGCACTGGTGGAGCTGGACGCCTACGTGGACGACTGCCTGGTGAGCGGCCTGCCTTTCGCCACCATCCTGCACGGCAAAGGCACGGGCGTGTTGCGCCAGGTGGTGCAGGAACATCTTCGCGGCAATCCGCTCGTGCTCAGCTACCGCGACGGCCAGCCCGAGGAGGGCGGCGACGGCGTCACCATCCTCAAACTCGACGTGTGACGATCACCAGGGAACTCACCACGACGGAACTCACCACGAAGAACACGGAGAATGGAGAAGCGCACGAAGGTTTGAGATGAGAGAACTCAAGCCAACTCATGGCCAGGTGATTTCTCACTGCAATGAGCCAATCCTGCCTCTCGCATTTCTTCCCGTGCTTCTTGGATCTTCGTGTCCTTCGTGTCCTACGAAATGAGAGTGTGACCCCGGAAGTATCGCCGGGAACGGATGGAGTGCCGCAGTGGGACGCATCCCCGAAAGCGTGATCCAGCAGGTGTTGGACGCCATCGACATCGTCGATCTGGTCTCTGAGTACTTGACGCTGAAGCGCGCCGGCGCTCACTTCAAGGGGCTCTGTCCCTTCCATCAGGAGAAGACCCCCTCCTTCACGGTCAATCCCTCCCTGCGCCTCTACAAGTGCTTCGGCTGCGGCAAGGGCGGCAACGCCATCGGCTTCCTGATGGAGAGCGAGGGCCTATCCTTTCCCCAGGCCGCGCGGCGACTGGCGGAGCGGGCGGGCATTTACGTGCCGGACCAGGATGAGCGGGAGCCCGAGGCTCGGACGCTGGAGGACCGTCTGCAGACCGTCAATCGGACGTCACTGGAGTGGTTCCGGCGCAACCTGCAGCTCCAGGTGCGGCAGCCCGGAGCCCTGGCCGCCTATCTGGCGAAGCGCGGGCTGGGCGGCGAGGCCCAGGAGCGCTTCCAGCTGGGCTGGGCGCCGGACGAGTGGCGCGCCCTGCTGGAGTATCTGGGCACGCTGGGACTGGGCGAGGAGCTGGCCGTGCAATCCGGCGTCAGCCTGCGCGCCGAGACCGGCCGCGTCTACGACCGCTACCGGGGTCGGCTGGTCTTTCCCATCCGCAACGTCAGCGGCACGGTGATCGGTTTCGGCGGCCGGGTGATAGACACAGCGCCGGACCAGCCCAAGTACATCAACAGTCCCGAGACCCTGTTGTATCACAAGGGGCGCACGCTCTACGGGCTCTACGAGAACAAGAACGAGATCCGCCGGGAGCGCACGGCCGTCCTGGTGGAGGGCTATCTGGACCTGATCGGACTCTGGGAGGGAGGGGTCCGCAACGCCGCGGCCACGCTGGGCACGGCGCTCACCGGCGAGCAGGCCCTCCTGCTCAAGCGCTTCGCCGACCGCGTGATCTTCCTCTACGACGGCGATTCCGCCGGCCAGGAAGCCATGGCGCGAGGCGCGGCCAGTCTGATCGGCGCTGGATTGGATCTGCGGGTTTGCCGTTTGCCCGCCGGGCAGGATCCCGACGACTTCGTGCGCGGTTCCGGCGCGCCCGCCATGAAGGAGCTGCTGGCCGAGGCGCAGGACTATTTCCGCTACCGCATCGAGCACTTCCGCCAGCGCCAGGATCAGGCCACCCCGACAGAGTTCCGCGAGTTCGTGCAGAACCTGGCGGGCGCCGCCGGGCTGGTGGAAGACCTGCTGCACAAGTCCCAGCTCTTCCAGCGCATTGCCAGGGCCAGCGGTATTCCCGTCCACGAGGTGGAGCGCCTGGCCGCCGAACAGACCCGCCGCGCCACCCAGACCCGGGAGAGTCCGGTGGAGGAAGAGGGTGCGACCCTGCGCCTGGAACGCGGCAGCCTGAGTCGCGACCAGCGGCGCGAGCTGCTGCTCTTCGAACTCTTCATGCGCTCCCGGGAGTCGCGCGAGCTCATCGCGGAGAGCCTGGATCTGGGCGAGCTGCATCATCCGCTGCTCCGCGAGGCCTTTCGCCAGGCGCTGACCGCCTTCATGGACGAAGAGGGCGGACTGGACAGCTGGGCCCATTCCAGCAGCAACCGGCACATCCGCGAGCTGGCTCTGGCGGCGCTGACCGAAGCGCCTCGCGCCGGAGACCTGGAAGAGGCGGGGGATTTGCTGCGCCGGCTGGAGGAGGCCCGGGTGCAGGGGCGGATGGAGGAGATTCGGCGCCAACTGCGGGCGGGGAACTTGGCGGAGGATCTGTCGGAGGATCTGAAGCGGGAATTCGCGGATCTGCTGCAGCGCAAGCATGAGGTCTGAGGAGGTGGCGGAGGAGTTTCGGGCAGGTCGGGTGAGTCCTGAAAATTGTACTGACGCGCCCTCCCACTTACCCCCCACCCGCCCCTAGAAGGGAGTTTCCGGGGGGCGCGCGGCCAAACGGAAAAGCCTGTGAGCGGGTTCCCGGGTTTTCTTGGGAAAATCGGTGGCTCCAGCTCGCAGCGGTCACGAATCCCGACACACGCCGCCGGTCGTCATCCGGGAACGCCGCGCTGTCCACTTCCCGGACGCCCGCCGCACCGCCCAGAATCGTTCAACCGCCGCCCTCTTCCCCCAGCCGCTCCGCCTGGATGGCCGCCAGTGCCGCTAGCACGTGGGTGTGCAACTCCTCCAGCTCGAAGGGCTTGCGCAGCACGCCCAGCACAACGGCCGGATCCACTTGGCCGGAAACCAGGTCATCGGCCCAGGCCGTCATGATCAAGGCCCGCAACCGCGGATCCCGCCGCCGCAGTTCTTTCAACAATTCCCAGCCGTTCATGCGCGGCATGCGCAGGTCCAGCAGCGCCAGATCCAGGTGCGGGGACTGCGCATCCACCCAGGCCAGCGCCTCCGGCGCGCCGGAGAACGAGGTCACCTGGCAGCCCAGCGAACGCAGGATGCTCTGCACCACGCCGCGCACCACCTCGTCGTCGTCCACCACCAGTACGTGTCCGCCCAGACCTTCGGCCCCGGACTCGGCGTGGGTCTCCCCGTGACTCAGGGGCAGCAGGATGCGGATCTGGCTGCCGCTGCCCGGCCGGCTCTCGGCGTCGATGCTGCCGCGATGCCCGCGAATGCAGCTCCACGCGCTGGAGAGCCCCAGCCCGGCGCCGCCCTCCTTCTTGCGAGTGGTGAAGAAGGGGTCGAAGATCCGCTCCAGCACCTCCTCGCTCATCCCCGCCCCCGTGTCGCGCACCAGCAACTGCAGGTGCGTGGGCGGCAGGCCGCTCCGGTCCCGCGTGCTGCCCTCGGGAATCAGGTTGCTGGTGATGAGCTGCATGGTGCCGCCGCGCGGCATGGCTTCGCAGGCGTTGAGGCAGATGTTGTGCAGCGCGTCCTCCAGGCGGCTGGCGTCGCCCCAGATGCGGAACGTGCGGGCCTCCAGGCGGATGCGGAAGTGGACCAGCGGATGCTCGGGCCGCAGGCGCTCCGCCACCTGGCTCAACAGCGCGTGGAAGTCCAGCACGCTGAACTGGCCGCCCCGGCCGCGCGTGAAACTGATCAGCCGGCGGATATGCTGGCTGACGCCTTCGGCGGCCTTGCGGATGGACTGCGTCCACTGGCTGGCGGAGGCGTCCTCGGCCAGCCGCTCGCGCAGCATGTCCGAGTAGCCCATGATCACCAGGAGCTGGTTGCTGATGTCATGGGCCAGGTGGCTGGCCAGTTCGTTGAGGCTGTCGAGTTTCTGGGCCAGCAATCGGCGGTTCTCCAGCCGCCGCCGCCGCTGCTCCTCGCGCTGATGTGGCCCCTTCTCCAGGGCCAGGCAGATGGCCAGACGGCCTTGAAGCGTCCAGTGGGCCTCGTAGAGCAGGCCGTTCAACTCCTGCTCGCGACGCATAGCCAGGCCTGTGCGTCGCAGCGTGGCCGGCGGCCGCCAGTCTCCCACGCCCGCCTCCGGCCCGGGCAACTGGCGTCCTGGCTGCAGGCCGCAGCGTCGGGCCGCTTCGTTGCAGCCCGTCACGGCGCCGTCCAAATCCACCAGCAACAACAGACCGGCCACGCCGTCCAGCATCAGGTCGCGCTGCTGTTGCGCCTCCAGGCGCAGCCGGCGTCCCGCCCGCAATTGCTGCTGGCTGTCGCCCAGGGTCAGCAGACGCTCCACGTCGTCGGGCAGGGTGTGGATCCAGTGGCCCGTCCGGGGCAGCACGTCCAGGGCGCCGCGCCGCACCCAGGCCGCGGCCAGGCGCTCGTCGCCGCCCGGGCAGAGGACGGCCCACGGCGGCAGGCAGTCGGCTTCCTCCAATTGACGGAGGAGCTCGGCCGTGCTCATGTCGGCGGGATCGGGATCCAGCAGCAAGAGGTCCACGGGCTGCTCGCGCAGGCGGGCGACAGTCCCCGCTCCACCCAGGCTGCTCTCCACCAGGTGGCCGGTCATGATCAGATCCCCGGCCTGGCGTAGCACGGCGGAGTCACGGCTGACGAGGAACACGCGGCGCACCATCCCTCCTTCTACCGATCGACCCTCAGATAGAGCAGCAGCGCCGCCGTGAGGAAGGCGGCGTTGGGAATCCACGCGGCGGCGATGGGCGACAGCAGACCTTTGTAGCCCAGGTTCTGGCAGACCACCTGCACACCGTAGTAGGCGAAGGCGCTCAGCAGGCTCAGACCGAAGCCCAGCATGGTGCTGGAGCGATTGCGGCGCAATGCCAGCGGCACGCCAAACAGCGCGATCACCAGGTTGGCCAGCGGCGAGGCCAGCTTGGTTTGGGCGTTGACCTCCCAGCGCCGGGTATAAGAGCCCGCGGCCTGCTGGCGTTCGATGAAGGCCGTCAGCTCACGCAGGTTCATCTCCTCGGGCACGGCCTGCAGCGTCTCCACGTCCTCGGGCCGCAGGTTCAGCTCCTTGAGCACGTAGACCTGGAAGGGCCGGCTGACCAGCAGCGGGCTGAGCTGGCGTTCCTCGCCGGCGAGCAGGATCCAGCCGATGTCCGTGTGACGCAGGGTGTCGGCATCCAGGCGCGAGACCAGTCGGCCGTCGATGATGTGCAGGAAGCTGGCGCGCCGGCCCCAGCCCTCCTTCACGTGGTAGTTCTCCAGCGTCAGGAAACTGCGCGAGTCGTTCTGGAAAAAGATCCGCCCGCTCTGCTCGCCCAGCGAGGCGGGCTTCTTGCGGATGTTGGTGCGGTAGATCTCCATCCGCTCGCGCGAAGTGTCCGTCACAAGCGTCTCGCTCATGTAGAAGGCCAGCCCGCTGGCCAGCAGCGCCCAGAGGGCGATGAGCCGCTGCAGGCGCCCCGGGCTGATCCCGCCGGCCTTCATGGCCGTGATCTCCATCCGCCGGTGCAGGCCGCCCAGCGTGAAGATCACCGTGAGCAGCAGGATCACGGGCATGATCAGGACCAGGATCTGCGGCGTGTAGAGCAGGTAGTAGCGGATGATGATCGGCGTGGAGGTCTGGGTGTCGATGAACTTGTCCAGGTTCTCCATCAGGTCCACGGTGATGTACATCATCAAGCTGGCCAGCGCCGTGAAGACGGCGATGCCCAGAAATCGCTTGAGCAGATAGCGGGTCAGGATGCTCACGCGGCGTCCTCCGGGTTGTCCTGCTCAAGTTTGCGCGCCAGTTCGGCCATCTTCTCGGCCTCCGTGTCCACGCCGTCGGGCCGCGGCTCGGCGCGCTTGAAGCGGGCCAGCCAGGCCGGCAGCTGCACGGGCGTGCCTTCGCGCACGGCGCTGCGCATGAACCACAGGCCCACGCCCAGCATCACCACGTTGGGCGCCCACATGGCCACCGCCGGCGTGAGGAAGCCGCGGTCCGCCAGGTCCTCCCCGCCGATGAGGAAGATCCAGTAGATCAGGAAGAACAGCACGCTCAGCGAGCCCGAGACACCCAGTCCGCCGCGGCCGGAGCGCACGCCCAGCGGCACGCCCAGCAGGACGAAGGTCAGGATGGCCGCGGGCAGGGCGAACTTCTTGTGCACCTCCACCAGGTAGCTGCGGATCTTGCGCGCGTTGCGCACCGGATCCTGCTCGCGCCAGCGCTTCACGCGCTGCAGCATCTGGCTCGTGGTCTGTTCGCGGTCGTTGCGGTACTTGGTCTCCTGGCGCTGCAGCAGTGCGTTGCGCGCGTCGATGCGCAGCTCGCTTTGGCGGAAGTCCAGCAGGCCGTAGCGGCCGGGTTCGCGCCAGTCCCGGCGGTGGATCTGGCCCGAGTAGAGCGTCAGCAGAAACTCGCCTTGCTCCTCGTCCAGCTGCAGCAGGGCGCTGTCCGCCAGGATGGTCTGGTGGATCCCGCGCTCGTCCTCCTCGAAGATCGTCACGCCCTGCATGCGGCGGGTGGAGTGGTCCACGGTGCGGCTGTGCACCACCAGTCCGGGCACGTCGAAGAGGAATAGCCCGTCCTCCATTTGCATCGTCGGCGCCTTGCGGAAGATGGTCCGCCGGAGGAGGTTGCTCTTGTAGTTGAAGTCGGGCAGGACCCAGTTGTTGTAGGCCATCAGCCCCGCCGTGAGCACGGCGCCGGCCACCAGCAGCGGGATCGTCAGCCGCCAGAGGCCCACGCCGCCGGCCTTCATGGCCGTGATCTCGTGGTCGCCGGCCAGCCGGCCGAAGGCCATCAGCGTGGCGATCAGCGCGGCCATGGGCACGGCCATGGCCAGGATCCAGGCGATGTTGTAGACGAAGAACTCGAGGATCAGCCGGGTGGGCAGGCCCTTGCCCAGAATCTTGCCCAGCATTTGGAAGGCGAAGTTGAGCACGAACAGGAAGACGATCAACGACAGGCTGTAGATGAAGGGCGCGATATGCTCGCGCAGGACGTAACGGGTCAGGCGACTCACGGGCGGACCCCGCCTGCCGCGTGTGTCACGGCCGCGCATCGCCTCCAGGCCGCGGCCCGCGGCTGTCCTGCGCTCGATTGCATCAATCGCGGTCCAACACGCGCAGCCAGGCCAGGAACAGGTTGAAGATGTCCAGGAAGAGCATGAGCGCCGCCGCGGTGGGCGGGATGCTGCGCGCGCTGTTGAGGATGCGGCTCAGGTCGTAGAGGATGAAGCCGTTGAACAGCAGGATCAGGACCATGGGAACCACGCTCTCCAGCAGCGGGCTGTGCAGCCAGAAGGCGTTGAGCAGCTGGGCCACGATCATGGTGATCAGACCGGTGATCAGGAAGCCGCCCATGAAGCTGAAGTCGCGCTTGCTGATCCAGGCATAAGCGCTCAGGGCCAGGGTGTTGACGATGGTGATGCCGCCGGCCATGGCCAGGGTTTGCAGGCCGTTGAAGCGCGAGAGCGTCACGTAGATGATGGGGGCCATCAGCAGGCCCATGGCGAAGGTGAAGACGTAATAGGCCGTGCCGGCGCGCGGGCCGGTGGAGGCGGAGGTGGCCCAAATGATCAGGCCGATCATCCCGAGCATCCCGATGAAGGGGTGGCCGGCCACCAGGGCCAGCACGGGCGGCATCATCCCCACCTGGGTGCCGGCGGCCGCCACCAACAGGCCGATCAACAGGTAGCCAAGCACCTTGCGCAGGTAGGCGACCTGGGCGGGACTGTCCACGATGCTCAGGGGCACGGCAGTCAGTTGAAAACGTTCGCGTTGCATTCTATTTCCTTTCAATTCGATTTCAACCATTGGTGTGCGCGAGGCGAAGCCACTTCCCTTCACCCGCGCCCCGCGGGGGAAGGAGACGCGCAGCGTCGGATGGGGGCATGCCTTGCGCTTTCCTGTCATCCCGGCAGATGCTGGGGCGCCTTGTTTTCCACCTTTCTGCTTGCGCCAGAAAGGTGGAGCCAAAGAGGCGCTTTTTCTCAACGGCTAGAGTCAGGCCACCTCGCGGTGGCCTTCCGCTGGCCGGCGTTTGGACTTCCTGCAACCGTGTAGTTGGTTCCGCTTGAAAGCGTCACCACCTGGTTTTGGTTCAGGCACGGGCGGTTAGCCCTGCGGCCTTCACCTCACGTGACACAATTCGTCTTCGAGCCTTCGTGCTCAAGCCGACAGTTGGATGCGCCACGCCCAACCAAGGCAAAGACCATTCCAACCACTGTGCCTCTGTGCCTCTGTAGTCGTTCCCGCCAGCCATTGCTAGAGATCCCCACTGGCTGGCCGGAGGACCAGTTCCTCCACCAGCGCGCGGCTGGAAGCATCGGCGCAGGCCTGCACGGCGGCGGCCACGGCGTCGGCGTCCATCATCTTCGAGTAATCCAGCTCCCGGCCACCCCAGATCGGCGTCTCCGTGGCCCCGGGATAGACGTTGCTGATTTCCACACCCTTGTCGCGCAGCTCGGCGCGCGCCGTATCCATCAGGCTGGCCAGTGCGGCTTTGGTGGCGCCGTAGAATCCGCAGGCCGCGTAGGCTTTCAATGCGGTCACGCTGATCACGTTGACCACGCGCAACGGGCGGCCCTGACGCAGCGCCGGGTCCGCGCAAATCTTCAGCAGACGCCAGGGGCCCAGCACCTGGGTTTCCCACATGGCCTGCGCCTGTTCCTCCTCGGCCTTGAGCAGCGACCCCGCCACGAACAGGCCGGCGTTGTTCACCAGCACGTCAATGGGCAGCGCCTCGGCGCGCAGCCACTGGCCCAGGGCCGTCACCTCGGCGGCGCGACTCACGTCGCAGACCCTGGCCGCCACTTGGCCGGGATGCGCCGCCTCCAGCTCCCGCAGGGCCGACTCCAACCGCTCCCGGTTGCGCCCGCAGAACAGCACGCGCTCCCCGGCGGCCAGGAAGCGGCGCGCACAGGCCAGCCCAATACCACTCCCCCCGCCGCTGATCAAGACTTGTCGCATGCCTGCTCCTTCGAAAAGACAACCCCAAAGCTCACCACACAGGACACGAAGGCACGAAGAAGAACGAAGAGCGGGAAGATGGAAGTGAGAACTTGGATTAGAGAAGTGCGAACCCCTGTTCGACATCATTGTCCATCGTCGCCCGCGCTATTGTCTTGCTTCTTCAATCCTAACAGTGTCTTCGTGTGCTCCGTTCCTCTTCGTGCCTTCGTGTCCTGCTAAGTGAAATTGGCCCGACGCGAGTTACTCCCGCCGCAGCGAGACGATGTTGCGGCCGGTTTCCTCCAGCCGGATCTCCCACAGCTCGCCCACCGGCAGGCGGGACTCCAGCTGGTCCCAGAAGGCCTGGCAGAGATTCTCGGCGGTGGGGATGACGCCCTGCAGGAAGTCCACGTCGAGGTTCAGGTTGTAATGATCGACACGCTCCGTGACGGCTTCGCGGATCAGGCTGGCCAGCTGGTTCAATTCAATCAGCATGCCCGTCCTGGGGTCCACTTCGCCGCGGACCGTCACCAGCAGCTTGTAATTGTGGCCATGGCCGTTGGCATTGTTGCACTTGCCATAGAGCGTGCGATTCTCGTCGTCGCTTAAGGCAGGGCTGTGCAGGCGGTGGGAGGCGCAGAAGTCCTCCACCCGGGTGATGTAGCAGACAGGCATGATGCTCCGGTTTGTCAGGGGCCCCGCGGGGCCGATCCAATCCACCACTCCAAACATAGGCTCTGGCAGCCGGTTTTGCACGGAGAAGCGCCCGACTGGCGGCTACTGCCGCCCCGGCGACGCGGGATCGGGCCGCGGGAATCGCCACATTCTCCGGCCGCTTGACAAGCTGGAGGGCACGTGACGGAGCATCTGCCGTTGGATCAACCGCTGGAGGCGGCCCTGGGCGCCGCCCGTGCGGCCGCCGCACTGCTCGAGCGCTCCTGGCTGGAGCGTGAGCCCCTGCAGGTGGACCGCAAGGGCTGCCACGACTATGTCACGCAGGTGGACCGGCGCTCCGAAGCCCTGCTGGTGGAGCGCCTGCGGACGGCCTGTCCGGAGATCGGCCTGCTGGGGGAGGAGGGCTCCCACCTGGACCTGGACGCCGAGTACTTCTGGGTGGTGGACCCGCTGGACGGCACCAGCAACTTCGTCCACGGCTATCCGGCCTTCGCCGTCTCCATCGGCCTATTGCGGCGCGTGGCGCAGACGGATCCCGCCCGGGCCGCCACGGTGCGCTTTCCCCAGTTGCTGGGCTGCGAGTCCGTGCTGGGGGTGATCGCCGACGTCTGCCGGCGCCAGCTCTACTTCGCCCGCCGGGGCGGCGGAGCTTGGCGCTGCGACCTGCCCGCCGGCCTGGGCGACCCGCTGCCGGCGGCGGAACGCCTGCACGTGGGCGTGGCCCCGCGGCTGGACGAGGCCTTCGTGGCCACGGGCTTTCCCATCCGCAACAAGGATCTGGCCCGCCTCTACCTCAACCTCTTCGACGCGCTGATGCCGCCGTCGGCGGGCATCCGACGGGGCGGCAGCGCGGCCCTGGACCTGGCCTACACGGCGGCCGGAATCTTCGACGCTTTCGTGGAGCTGCAACTGGCGCCCTGGGACATGGCCGCTGGTGTCTGTCTGGTGGAGGAAGCCGGCGGACGGCTGGCCGGCCTGGCCGCCGCGGGCGTGCCGGAGCCCGAGCCCCTGGTCAATGGCCACGTGCTGGCGGGCAATCCGGCCCTGGTGGAAGACTTGCAGGCCCGGCTGGCCGGCCGCTTGTGAGAAGATGGTGAGCAATCCGCCTGGCGGGTTGCCAACCCAGCGCCGCTTCCCTACCTTGGTCAGCCATCAGTGCGGGGGAGACGTGCGACAAAGGTTATCAGCCTCAATTCCACACATGGGTCTCGACGCACCACTCTGAGAAGTCCAAATGCACCTTGAGGGTGCATTTTTGTGTTTGACCGGGAGGCCAGTCTTGAAGAAGGAACTGCTGCTGCTGATCGAGCTTCAGAAGATTGACAATCAGTTCCGTGAGGTGGAAATCTCCAAGGGAACCCTGCCACAGGAGTTGGAGCGGTTGCAGGCGGAAGAGCGGGACCTGACCGTCATGCGCGAGCAATCTCAGGTCCGGCTCAAGGAACTGGGGCTGGACTTGCGCAAGCGTGAGAAGCGCCACGACGAGTTCAAGCTCAAGGTGGGGGATCTGCAAAAGCGCTTGTTCTCCACCCAGACCAACCAGGAGTACGAGGCTGTCACGCGCGAGATCGAGTTCCACCAGGACGCCCTGCTGGAAAACGAACAGGCCATGCAGACCGGCATGGAGCAGCAGCAGGAGCTGGAGCAGCGCTTGGAGGAAAGCGCCGAGCGGGCCACCAAGCTGGCGGATTCGCTGGAGCGCATGCGCGGCCAGTACGCCGAGCACAACCAGTCCTCCGCCGCCCGCATCCAGGACCTGGACGGCCGGCGCGCGGAATTGTGCGAGAGCATTCCCCGGCCGCTGCTGAGCCACTACGACCGCATCCGCAAGGCCAAGGACGGCCGCGGCGTGGTCGCAGTCTACCGCAACAGCAGCTGTGGCGGCTGCTATCAGGCCCTGCCTCCGCAGAAAATCAACAAGGTGCGCATGATGGACGACCTGGTCCTCTGCGAGATCTGCGGGCGCATCCTGATCACGGACACGCTGGACACCAAACTCTGATCGTGACAGGGGGCCGGAGCAGGCCTGATGGTCGCCGTCCGGGATCCGCAAGGATGGACGGGCGGAGGAAAGTCCGGACTTCACAGGGCAGGATGCCGATCGCGGGCACCGTGAGGTGACGGAAAGTGCCACAGAAAACAAACCGCCCGACCGCGGGCAACCGTGCGCCGGGCAAGGGTGAAAAGGTGCGGCCTGGGATCAACCGGGCTTAATGCAAGAGCGCACCGCGCGGCGGGCAACCGTCGCGGCAGGGCAAACCCCATCCGAAGCAAGACCAAGCAGGTTCCAGGGGTGGCCCGCCCGCTCAGCCGGTTTCGGCCGGCGGAACAGGAACCGGGTCGGTCGCGCAGATCAATGACCATCCCCCGTGATCAGCGGGGACAGAATCCGGCTTATGACCTGCTCCGGCTTCCTCTCATGACGGACCGCTTCCCGCCGCGTCTCGCGCGGGACCACTTCTCGAAGGCAAGAACAATGAAATATCGGACGGAGCTGTCATGGATCTTCTGTGGGAACACCCGGGAGATCTGCAGCAGGACCCACGAGTTGCCCATGTCGCCAGGACACTGAACCTTCCCCCCGCCATCGCCGCCGTCCTGGTTGGCAATGGCGTTGCGTCGCCTGAAGCGGCGGAAGCCTTTTTCAACCCGGATGCCGACCAGTTGCTGGATCCGGCACGCTTCCGGGACATGGAAAAGGCGGTGGATTGCCTGACGGAGGCCCTTATCTCCCGTCGGCGCATCGCGGTCTACGGAGACTACGATGTGGACGGGGTGACTTCGGTCGCGCTGCTTTATCTCTTTCTCAAGGACGTGGGCGGGGACGTGTTCACGCATATCCCGGTCCGCAACAGTGAAGGCTATGGTCTCTCGGTGGAGGGCGTGGAGAGCATCCGCGCCCGGGGTGCCTCCGTGCTGGTCACCGTGGACACGGGGATCACGGCGCTGGAGGAGGTCGCCTATGCCCGGGATGCCGGCCTGGAGGTGGTGATTTGCGATCACCACCAGCCCGGGAACATGCTGCCCGTGGCCACGGCCATCCTCAACCCCAAACTGCTCGATGAGCCCTATCCCTTCAAGGAACTGGCTGCCGTGGGCGTCACCTACAAACTCTGCCAGGCGCTGGTGAACCGCCTGGGGGTGGGCGACAGCCTGCTGGAACGCTACCTGGACCTGGTGGCCATCGGCTCGGCGGCGGACATTGTGCCGCTGGTGGGTGAGAATCGCGTGTTGGTCAGCCGCGGCCTGCGCAAGATCAACCGCGATCCAATGGTGGGTGTGGGCGCGCTGCTCCACGTGGCCGGCCTGCTGCGCCGGGACGTGGACGTCTCGAGCATCGTGTTCGGACTGGCGCCGCGTATCAACGCCGTGGGCCGGCTGGGCAGCGCCGACCGGGCCGTCAACCTGCTCTGCACGCGCAACCGCGAGAACGCCATCCGCATCGCCCAGGTGCTGGAGGACGAGAACTGCCAGCGCAAGACCATCGACCACGACACGCTGGAAGAGGCCATGGCCGAGGTGCCCCGGGTCTGCGACCTGGAGCACGACCGCGTCATCGTGCTGGCCCGCGAGGGCTGGCACAGCGGCGTGATCGGCATCGTGGCCAGCCGGATCATCGAGCGCTACCACCGCCCCACCGTGATGATCACCATCGACGAGGACGGGATGGGCAAGGGCAGCGCGCGCAGCATCCCGGGCTTCGACATCTACTCGGCCCTGCACAGCTCGGCCGACTTGCTGGTGCAGTTCGGCGGGCACAAGTACGCCGCTGGCCTGACCATCCGCGCCGAGAAGGTGCCCGAGCTGCGCGAGCGCTTGCGCCACTGGTGCGGCTCGCGGCTGGAGTCCGACGACCTGCGGCCACGCCTGCGCATCGACGCCGAGATACACCTGCGCGCCGTCAACCGGGGCTTCCTGGAGCACGTGCAGCGCTTCGCGCCGTTCGGTTCCCGCAACCAGCAGCCACACTTCCTCACCCGCGACGTGCACTTGGTGGTCGGCCCGCGCGTGGTGGGCAGCGGCCACCTGATGCTGCGCGTGGAGCAAGAGGGCATCGAGTTCGACGCCATCGGGTACGGACTGGGGCATCTGCTGCCCAGCCTGGAGCCCGCCGGGCGCAGCGTGGACCTGGTCTACGCCGTGATGGAGAATTCCTGGCGCGGCGCCTGCTGCATCCAGCTCCAGATCAAGGATGTCAGCCACGCCGGCCGCCGCCGCCTGGTGGCCCGGGATCCCGGCCGCGAGAACGACTAGCCAAAAACTGCCAGGTCATGGTTCTTGAAGAACCCGGAACTGCCAAAGCCTACCAGGTCCGACAAGTGCTGAAGGCACTGGACCGGCTGGCCAAGGAGGCGGACAATGAAGGTTGACAAGTACACCTACCGGGTCAGCTGGTCCGAGGAGGACGAGCGGCACGTGGGCCTGTGCGTGGAGTTTCCCAGCCTGTCCTGGCTGGCGACGACACCTGAAGTCGCGCTGAAGGGGATTCGCAAGCTGGTGGCCGACGTGGTGCTCGATCTGGGACAGGAGGGAGAACCGGTGCCTGAACCCTTGTCCGCCAAGATCTACAGCGGCAAATTCATGGTGCGTGTTCCGCCGGAAGTGCATCGGCAATTGGCCTTGGAGGCGACTCTCCAGGGAGTCAGCTTGAATCGGCTGGCCAGCGCCAAGCTGGGCAGGTTGTAGACGGCAATGGACTGACGATTCGGAAACCAGCCATCGGAGGCGTCATGGAGCTCACTCCCGTTCAGCAGGCATTTCTGGAAAAGGTGCGGAGCTTCGCCCAGGGCGAAGTGAAAGCGCGGGCCGCCGCCGTGGACGCCGCCGAGGCGTTTCCCGAGGACCTAGTGGGACGGCTGTGTGAGCTGGGCCTGATGGGCATTCCTTATCCGCAGGCCGTGGGCGGCGCCGGGCTGGACACGGTCTGCTACGCCCTGGCGGTGGAGGAGATCAGCCGAGCCTGTGGCTCCACGGGCATCACCCTGGCCGCGCACACCAGCCTGGGCACCAATCCGATCCACCTGTTCGGCAGCGCGGAGCAGCAGGAACACTGGCTGCCGCGCCTTTGCTCCGGCCAGACCCTGGGCGCCTTCGGCCTGACGGAGCCCGGCGCGGGCAGCGACGCCGGCGGCACGCGCACCCGGGCCGCGCGCACTCCCGGCGGCTGGGTTGTCAACGGCAGCAAGATGTGGATCACCAACGCGGCCTACGCCGATGTGCTGGTCTTCACCGCGCTGACGGACCGCGACAAGCGCGAAATCAGCTGCTTCCTGGTGGAGAAGGGCACGCCCGGTTACACCATCGGAGCCTGCGAGAAGAAGCTTGGCCTGCGCGGCAGCGACACCCACGCGCTGGCCTTCGAAAACCTGCACCTGCCCGCGGACGCCCTGCTGGGCGAACTGGGCCAAGGCTTCCAGCAGATGTTGAAGACCCTGAACGGCGGTCGAATCTCCATCGGCGCCATGGCGCTGGGCCTGGCCCAGGGCGCGCTGGACGAGATCCTCGATGTTTTCCGCGGCGTCACCCTGCGCCAGAGCCACGCCTTCTACGTGGCGGACATGGCCACGCGCATCCAGGCCGCCCGCCACCTGGTCTACGACGCCGCGCGCGCCAAGGACGCCGGCCGCGACTACGTCACCCTCTCCGCCATGGCCAAACTCTTCGCCAGCGAAACCGCCAGCTGGTGCGCCGACCGCGCCATCCAAATCCTCGGCGCCGAAGGCTACACGCGCGCCCACGCCGCCGAGCGCATCTGGCGCGACGCCAAGCTCTGCGAAATCGGCGAGGGCACCAGCGAGATCCAACGCCTGGTGATCGGTCGCAGGTTGTTGGAAGCACGGTAGAGGAGGCATCATGCTGACCAGATGGCTGTAAGCCGCCCTTTGCAAGGCTCACTACGAATTGCTGGTGGAGGATGGCCTCATCTACGGAGAGGTTCCACCTTGTCCCGGGGTCTATGCAACGGCCTCCACCCTTGAGGCCTGTCGCGAAGAGTTGGCCTCCACGCTCGAAGACTGGGTATTGCTTCGGGTGCATCAGCACCTGCCCATTCCCGAGATCGATGGCGAGCGCTTGCTGATCTCCACAGACGCAGCAGCATGACGTTTGTTGTGGCGACATTGGCCCAAATCTGTTGATCCGGATCCTGCGCCAAGCCGGCATTTCCCACCAAGAGTGGGAAGCATTGAGATGATCAACCCTGTTGGGTGTACCTATGTCTGATTTGCCCATTCGCCTTGCGGCATTTGAATGGCTGGCTCGGCGAACCGCTATCGAAGGGGACATGCTGCCTTGGAAAGAACTCGTCTCTGGTTTCACCTTTCTTGGTAGTACGGTTCCACTTGTCAGCAGTGCCGGCCGGGGGATCTGGAAGCCCAAGTCAATGGGGTTACCAATTTCGTTGCTAACTTCAGTCAAAGAAATATATAGCGATGGATTTGCGCAAAGTAATATGTTACAGTATAAATACCAGGGGAAGAATCCTGATCAGTTTGACAACAATTGGATGCGTGAACTGCGTAGAACACGCGAGCCGGTAATATATTTCCTTGGGGTGTCTAAAGGAACATACATGCCAATTTGGCCGGTATTTGTTGTCGGAGATGATCGAATCAACCAACAGGTATTTGTTCAGTGCGATTCCATGGACTCACTGACTCACTACCAACATGACAACGCGGGATTTGATGATTCTTTGGCCGCCGATTCTCGGGATCACCAACGAGCCTATATAACGCGTCTTACGAGACAGCGAGTTCACCAAGGAGTATTCCGGGAACGTGTGTTGGCGGCCTATCAGCGACAATGTGCCTTTTGTCACTTTCGACATGAAGAAATGTTGGATGCCGCACATATCATTCCTGATTCACATCCGGATGGCGAACCTGTTGTGAGGAATGGTTTATCCCTTTGTTCTTTGCATCATCGAGCCTTTGACCACAACATTCTAGGTGTAAGTCACGACTATATTATCCATGTGCGACCGGATGTATTGAAGGAGAAGGATGGTCCAACCTTGGCTCACGGGATCCAAGCTATGAACAATCGCTTAATCGAACTTCCACGTAAACAAATTCACTACCCTGATCCCGTCGCACTTCAGCATCGGTTTGAACAATTCCTATCAAACTGTGGCTAGGAGTCTGTCGGGCTTGGGCCGCTTGGCGGGCTTCATCGTCCCAGCCGGCCCGGATTTTCCGGAGCTTTCTTGCACATACCCCCAGTATGCGCTGCGAAATCTCCGAAAAACCGGCCTCGACTGGGACGCGAATCCCATCCAAGGTCCAAGCCCGACAGACTCCTAGATAGTCTTCCGTTGGTTTCTTGGATGATTACTTGACTCCGGTCCAACCCTACCTCAGCCTTTTGAAATTTCGCAACGCACTGCGTAAATTTACGCAGTGAATTGGGAAAAGTGCCATGCTGATTGAGCGTCAACAACTTAGCCAGCTGGTGGAGCGCTTGCGCGAACCACGTCGCTTCATTCAAGTGGTGGCGGGGCCGCGCCAAGTGGGCAGAACCACGCTGGCCCGCCAGGCGGCGGAAACCTGCGGCCTGCCCTGGCGCTACGCCAGCGCTGACGAACCCACGTTGCGCGGTCCGGAATGGCTGGCCCAGCAATGGGAAGCCGCGCGGCTGGAATGCGGCGGCGCAGGCGCCCTGTTGGTTCTGGACGAAGTGCAGAAAATCAGCGGCTGGTCCGAGGCGGTGAAGGCCCTCTGGGACGAGGACAGCCGGCGCGCCCTGCCGCTGCGAGTGGTCATCCTGGGTTCCGCGCCCTTGCTGGTCCGGCACGGCCTGACGGAGAGCCTGGCCGGGCGCTTCGAGATCCTGCGCCTGCCCCACTGGTCGGCGCTTGAAATGCGTCAGGCTTTCGGCTGGAGCGTCGAGCAGTCGATCTTTTACGGCGGTTATCCGGGCTCGGCGGCCCTGGTGGACGATTTTCCGCGCTGGGCGCGCTACATCCTCGATGTGTTGGTGGAAACCACCATCTCACGCGACGTCCTGCTGTTGACCCGCGTGGACAAGCCGGCCCTACTGCGCCGACTCTTCGAGTTGGGCTGCCGGCACTCATGCCAGGAGCTTTCCTTCAACAAGATCCTGGGGCAGCTCCAGGACGCCGGCAATACCAGCACGCTGGCCCACTACCTGGATCTCCTGCGGGGCGCCGGCGTGTTGACCGGGTTGCCCAAGTACGCCGGGGCGGAACATCGGCGTCGCGCTGCCAGCCCCAAATTCCTGGTGTACAACACGGCTTTGCTAACGGCTCCTGCCGGCAGCCCGCTGGAAGACACCTGCGCGGACGGCCAAACCTGGGGCCGGCTGGTGGAATCCGCCGTGGGCGCGCATCTGGCCAACGCCGAAGCTGTGGGGGATTGCGAGTTGTTCTACTGGCGCGACGGGCACCACGAGGTGGATTTCGTGGTCCGCAGCCCGGCCGGCCTGAGCGCCATTGAAGTGAAGAGCAGCCGGCGCCGGGATCGCCTGCCGGGCATGGCCGCATTCATGGCGGCGTTTCCGTCCGCTCGCCGCTTGTTGGTCGGGGCCGACGGCATCTCAATCAAGGATTTCCTGTTGCAGCCGGTGACGCATTGGCTAAGCCGCTGATACCTCCGCCCCCGGCTCGGTGGGCCTGGAAATAAAATCTCCTTTGGTGGTGCGAAAAGGAATTTGCTACCCTACATTAGAGCGTAGAGGGTATGTATCCCGCAGCTCACCGGCTCGGCCGGTGGCCGTGCGGCGGCCCGGACCCTGGACTCGCGTTTTGCGGGTGCCCTTCGGGAGCCAATCGGGTTCCTGAGCCACCCATCATCTGTTTGGATTGGAGATCGAAATGAAATTGTATGTGGGCAACATGGCCTTCTCGGTGACGGACTCCCAGCTTCGCACCGCGTTTGAGGCCTATGGTACCGTAGAAGATGTGGCCGTCATCAGTGACCGTGACACCGGTCGCCCGAAGGGCTTCGCCTTCGTCACGATGCCCAACGCTCAGGAGGCCAACGCGGCCATCCAGGGCTTGAATGAGAAGGACCTCGACGGCCGCAATCTGCGTGTCAACGAGGCCAAGCCCAAGGCTGAAATGGGCAGCGGCGGGCGTTACTAGGCTTAGCCTGGCACCGGACCCGTTCCGGCGCATCAACGCTTCAAGGCCGTCGCGACTGGTTCGCGGCGGCCTTCTTCTTTGTCCCACGGGGCGGAAACGCCCGGCGCAAAAAATTCCACGATTTTTTCAGCCAGTGGTACAAATAAGAGAAAAATTGTCCTACACTCACCGTCGGACTGCCTGTGGACCCAGCGATCGCGCCCGCCGGATTGGCTCTCGCACCTCCCTGGATCAACTGGACGGCACCTCCCGAGGATCTTCCCGGGATTGTTTTGCTGTAGGGCAGTTCAGCCAGCTGGCGACTCACACGCGTTTTTGGGTGCCTTGCGGGAGCCACGAGGGGTCCCGGGTCACCTTCACTGTTTGATTGGAGTGGACATGAAGATCTATGTGGGCAACATGGCCTTTTCGGTGACGGAGCCTCAGCTGCGCACCGCTTTCGAGGCCTACGGCGTCGTTGAAGACGTGGCGGTCATCAACGACCGGGACACCGGCCGCCCGAAGGGCTTCGCCTTTGTCACCATGCCCAACGCGGCGGAGGCCACTGCGGCCATCAATGCGCTGAACGAGACGGACCTCGGCGGCCGCAATCTGCGCGTCAACGAAGCCCGTCCGCGCGAAGAGGGTCGTGGCGGCGGCAGCGGCGGCGGCGGCGGCCGCAATCGCTGGTAGCACCGGCACACACGTCCGTCCGCTTATTCAGCGGGCGGGCAGGCTGGATTGGCGCCGCCGGGATTCGTTCCCGGCGGCGTTTTTCGTTCCTGGCCGGGCCGCGGCGGGTTCCATCGCCCCCCAAGCAATGCCAACTTGCGCCTGACAGCCGGCCGCCTCCCCGTGGCTGGAGGAAATCGCCCAGCATAGCAACGGAGCCTCGCATGAAAGGCGAATTGACCACCATCATCGAACCGTCGGTCGACGGTGGATTTTGGGCCTTGTGTCCTGAAATCCCCGGCGCCAACGGGCAGGGCGAAACCGTGGCTGAGGCGAAGGAAGGTCTGCGCCTGGCCGTGGATCTGATCTTGGAAGACCGCTTGGACGATTTCCTGCGCGGCCTGCCGGCAGAAGCCATCCGGGAACCGTTGGTGATCCGGTGAAGAAACTCGAACTGGCGCGCAAGATCTTGCGAAGTCTGGGCGCCGCTTGACACACGCAGACCATTCCCGGCTTGCGAGTCACGTGTTTCCCTTCGGCGAAGCCCACGAACTGGATTTTGGCCGACTGCTCATCCAGCGCGCCAACGGTGGCCGCCTGCTGCTGCCGGTGGCACCCTGCATGCTGCGGCTGACTCAGCGGGTGGTGCTGGTGGACGCCGGCCTCGATCCCGGCTTGGCCGACCGGGTGGAGGGCGTGGAGTGGCAGCGGCCCGTCCGGGACCTGGCGGCCCAGTTGGAAGCGCTGGGCCTGACCCTGGACGACGTGGGCGACGTGGTGCTGACGCACCTGCACGATGACCACGGCGGCGGGGTCTTCGACCGGCGGCGCGAGGCGCCCGTCTTTCCCAATGCCCGCCTGCACGTCCAGGAGCTGGCGCTCTGGCAGGGCCTGGACCGCGCGGCCCGGGGCGGCGAGCGCTTCGTCTCCCCCGTGCTGCTGGACTGGCTGCTGCAGACGCCCCAGGCCGTGCATCACCACGGCGACTGGCGCCTCTGCGACGAACTGGCCGTGACCCACACGGGCGGCCACACGCCGGGCCACCAGATCGCGCTGGCGGGGTAAGCACCTCGGCGATCTCGGTGGCGACGTGACCGTGATTGGCCAATCGCAACGTCTGGTCGTGGATCCAACGGTACAGATCGCGCTGGCGGGCGAGGGCCTGCTGCGCCGGGTGGAGGATCCCGCCGGCGGTGAGGAGCGCCTGCGCTGGCAACCCGCCGGGGAAGGCCACGGCGATTTGCTGTTGGGCGGGGACCTGCTCTCGCTCAAGGCCTGCTTCCACCCCGACTTCCGCACCTCGTCCGACGTGGAGCCGGAGCGAGCGCGGGCGCGGCGGGCGGATCTGGGCGCGGCGGCGGCGCGCGGCCTGATCTGCTATTTGTATCACGGAACCCCGGGCCGGCGCTTCTGGCGGCCGGAATCCCGTTCCTCGGACCCGCAATCATGAACCTGACGCCGGCGCAGTTGGCCGGTGCCGAGCAGCAATCGGAGGGCAGATGAAGCAAGTAGTGATCGTGGCCGCGGCGCGCACGCCGATCGGCTCCTTCAACGGGGCGCTGGCCTCCGTTCCGGCCCCGCGCCTGGGCGCCGTGGTGGTGGCGGAAGTGCTGAAGCGCGCCGGCGTCCGGCCGGAGCTGGTGGACGAGGTGATCCTGGGCAACGTGCTGCCCGCCGGCGAGGGTCAGGCCCCCGCGCGTCAGGCCGCGATCTTCGCCGGTCTGCCCGAGCACGTGGCCTGCACGACGATCAACAAGGTCTGCGGCAGCGGGCTGAAGAGCGTGATGCTGGCCGTCCAGGCCATCCAAACCGGCGACGCCGAGGTGGTGGTGGCAGGCGGAATGGAGAACATGAGCCAGGTGCCCTACTACCTGCCCGAGGCCCGCAATGGCCTGCGCCTGGGCCACGGCAAGGTGCTGGACGGCCTGGTGCACGACGGTCTCTGGGACGTCTACAACAATTTCCACATGGGTAGCGCAGCGGAGATCTGCGCCCGGGAATTGAGCATCAGCCGCACGGATCAGGACGCCTTCGCCGCCGAGAGTTACCGGCGCAGCCTGGCCGCCATCGAGGCCGGCGCTTTCAAGCGCGAGATCGTTCCCGTGCCCGTGCCGCAGCGCAAGGGCGATCCGCTGCTGGTGGACACGGACGAGGAGCCCGGCAAGGGCCGGATCGACAAGCTGGCGGGGCTGAATCCGGCCTTCGAGAAGACCGGCACGGTGACCGCGGGCAACGCCAGCAGCATCAACGACGGCGCCGCCGCTCTGCTGCTGATGAGCGCCGACAAGGCCCGCGAGCTGGGACTGAAGCCCCTGGCGCGCGTCGTGGCCCAGGCGGGCGCGGCCCAGAAGCCGGAGTGGTTCACCACCGCGCCGGCGGCCAGCATCCGCAAGGCCCTGGACAAGGCCGGCCTGGCCCTCTCCGACATCGAGCTCTTCGAAATCAACGAAGCCTTCAGTGTGGTGAGCCTGGCCAACGAGCGCCTGCTGGAGCTGGATCCGGCCCAAGTCAACCCGCGTGGCGGGGCCGTCAGCCTGGGGCATCCCATCGGCGCAAGTGGGGCGCGCGTGCTGGTGACTCTGCTGCACGAGCTGGAGGATCTGGGCAAGCGGCGCGGGCTGGCCAGCCTGTGCATCGGCGGCGGCGAGGCGGTGGCGTTGATCGTGGATCGGGAGGTCTGAAGATGAAGAGCGATTGTATCACGGTGATCGGCGCGGGGACCATGGGCAACGGCATCGCCCACGTGGCTGCCAAGGCCGGTTTCCAGGTGCGGCTGGTGGATGTGAGCGAGGACTACCTGCAGAAGGGCCTGGCAGCCATCCAGGGCAATCTACTCCGCGAGGTGAAGAAGGAGAAGATCAGCCAGGCGGACGCGGACGCGGCCTTCGCGCGCATCCAGGGCGGCACGGAGCTGGCCCGGGCGGCGGACTCCTTCCTGGTGGTCGAGGCCGCCACGGAGAACAAGGCTGTCAAGCTGGAGATCTTCCGCCAGCTGGCCGTCGTGACAGCGCCGGAGGCCGTGCTGGCCAGCAACACCAGCAGCATCTCCATCACGGAGATCGCCACGGCCACGGGCCGCCCGGCCCAGGTCATCGGCATGCACTTCATGAACCCCGTGCCCATGATGAAACTGGTGGAGGTGATCCGCGGGCACGACACCAGCGAGGCCACGCTGCAGTTGGTACTGGACGTCTGCGCCAGGCTGGACAAGACGCCGCTGGCCAGCGAGGACTACCCGGGTTTCGTGGCCAACCGCATCCTGATGCCCATGATCAACGAGGCCGTCCAAACCTTGATGGAAGGCGTGGCCACGCGCGAGGCCATCGACGGGATCATGAAACTGGGCATGGCCCATCCCATGGGGCCGCTGACCCTGGCCGACTTCATTGGGCTGGACGTCTGCCTGGCCATCCTGGACGTGCTGCATCAGGGCCTGGGCGATCCCAAGTATCGGCCCTGCCCGCTGCTGCGCAAGATGGTGGCCGCCGGCCATCTAGGCCGCAAGACGGGGCGCGGCTTCTACGAGTATTGATTCCCTTCCCCCGCGGGGCGCGGGGGAAGGGTAGGCTTCGCCTCGCCTTCCACACAGGTAAAGGCGTGCAGGTCGGAGCCGTCGCTAGTGAACCAGTCACGCAGGAGACGCCATGGAATTCGCGCTCAACGATCAGCAACAGTCCGTGCGGGAATTGGCCCGTCGCTACGCCCAGGACCGGCTGCTGCCCGGCATGCAGGCCCGCGAGGAGGCCGCGGCCGTGGACGGCGACTGGCCCGACCTGAGCCGGGAGCGGGCCGGCCTATTCGAGCAGGGCTTCGGCGGCATGCTGCTGCCCGAGGACGAGGGCGGGCTGGGGCTGGATCACCTGAGCTTCTCCCTGGCGCTGGAGGAACTGTCCCGGGTGGATCCCTCCATGGGCCAGCTGCTTTCCAACCACAACGCGCTGGGCGTGGGCTGGATGCGCCACGCCACGCTGCGCCTGCGCGAGGCCTGGCTGCCCCGGCTGGCCACGGGTCAGGCCCTGGCGGCCTGGACGCGGATGGACGACCTGCAGCAGCCGCTGCTGGCCTTGGAGGACGGTCCCTTCCTCGTGCTGAACGGCGTCAAACGCATGGTGACCGCGGGCGCCATCGGCGACCTCTTACTGGTGAGCGCCCAGTTGGACGGCCGGCGCGTGCTGCTGGCCCTCCAGGCAGCCACGGAGGGCGTGAGTCGCGCCCGCGAGCCCAAGAGCCTGGGCCTGCGCGGGGCGGGCATCGGCCGGGTTGAATTCCACAATGTGCGGGTGGACGAGGAGGCCCGGCTGGACACGCGGACCAGCGGCAAGGGCCTCATGCTGATTCGCGCCACGGCTTCGCTGGGTTGGGCCTCGGTGGCGCTGGGAATCATGGAGGGCAGCGCCCGGCTGGCTCAGGACTACGCCGGCCAGCGCGAGCAATTCAACCGCACCATTGATCAGTTCGAGGCCGTGCGCTTCAAAATTGTGGACATGCAGGTCAAGCTGGAGGCCACGCGCAGCCTGGTCTGGCGTGCCGCCGCGGCCGCTGACGCCGGCCAGCCCACCGAGTTCGCCCGCCTGGCGGACCTGGCGCGGCTGATGGGAGCCGAGGGCGCGGGCTTCTGCGGACGGGAGTGCGTGCAGATCCACGGCGGCTACGGCTACTCGCGCGAGTATCACGCGGAGCGCTTCATGCGCGACGCCCGGGGCATGGAGCTGGTGGGCGGCGGCGTGGAGAACCTGCGCGAGGCCGTGGCCGGCCAGTGGCTGGGCCTGAGCCAGGCCAGTCTGGGTTGAGCCGCAAGGGCTGAACGCACCGTCCGGTCCAGGTGGGCCCGCGGCACGTGCTCGGGGATCCCCTTGGCATTCCCTACGTTTTCGGCCATCAATTGTCAGACGGTGCGCGGAGGTGGTCTGTGATATCCCGGCGGGCGGCGCGAGAAACGGCGGTGCTCATTCTTTACGCCCAGCAATCCAGTGGGCTCCCCCTGAGTGAAGTAATGGACCGGGTGCGCACCCTGCAGCGCAAGGTGGAACTGGACCTGGAGGTGGGCGACGCGCTGCCCGCCAACGAGCTGGACCGGGATTCCGTCTACGCGATTTTCCTGCGCAACATCGTGTTGAAGACCATCCGCGACACGGAGGTCATCGACGACATCATCGCCCAGCGCGCCCACAAGTGGGACCTGGAGCGCATCGCCCGCCTGGATCGGATCATCCTGCGCATCGGCATCGCCGAGATGCTGCATTTCCCAGACATCCCCGAAAAGGTCTCCATCAACGAGGCCATCGAGATCGCCAAGAAGTACTCCACCGAGAACAGCGGGAAGTTCGTCAACGGCATCCTCGACTCCGTCAAGAGCGACATGGCCGAACTGCGCCAGAAGTACGCCGACGAGGCATGAGTCCCGCTTCCTCCACGACGCCCTGCCTGATGATCGTGGCCGGTGAGGCCTCGGGGGACCAGATCGCCGCCCGGGCCGTGACCTGCCTGCGGGCCGTAAGCCCGCGCACACGCGTGCTGGCGGTGGGCGGGCCCGCCCTGGCCGCCGCGGGCGCCGAATTGGTGGCCTCGATGGAGTCCCTGGCCGTGATGGGCCTCAAGGACGTGCTGCTGCGCCTGCCCGTCATCTGGTGGACCTGGCACAAATTGCGCCGCGCCATCCGCCGGGAACAGCCCCAACTGCTGGTGCTGGTGGACGCGCCGGGCTTCAACCTGCGGCTGGCCCGTGCCGTGCGCGCCGAGTTGCCGCGCCTCGTCTATTACATCAGCCCCAAGTACTGGGCCTGGAAGGCCGGCCGGCTGGAGAGCGTGGCCCGCCTGACGGACCGCCAAGCCCTGATCTTCCCCTTCGAGGAGGAAGACTACCGGCGCGTGGGCGGGCACCCGCTTTTCGTCGGACATCCCGTGCTGGATCTGGTGGACCACGCGCCCGAGCGCGAGGCCGCCCGGGCGGCGCTGGGACTCACCCCCGGCGAGACCGTGCTGGGCCTGTTCGCCGGCAGCCGGCCCGGCGAGTTGCGTCGTCACCTGCCCCTCCTGCGCGACTGCGCCTCCGTGCTGGCCGACCAGCCTCTGCGCCTCATCCTGCAGATCCCCGAGCGCATCCAGGCCCGGGAGCTGGTGCGGACGGCGGGATTCCCGGTCAACGTGCGCGTGGTGGAGGGCCGCTTCCACGAGATGCTGCGCGCTGCCGATCTGGGCCTGGTGGCCAGCGGCACGGCCAGCCTGGAGGCCGCCGTGCTGGGTCTGCCCCACCTGGTGTATTACAAACTCGACGAGTTGGCCGCCTGGCTGGCCGAGCGGATCGTCAAGGCGCCCTACGCCTCCCCCGTCAACCTGGCCGCCGGCCGGGAGCTGGTGCCCGAACTGCTCAACCGCCGGGCCAGCGGCGTGCTGATGGCGGACTGGGTGGTGCGCAGCCTGCGCCAGGGCGGGCTGGCCGCGGCCGGCGACGAGCTGGCCCGTGTGACACGGGAGAACCTGGGCGGGCCCGGCGCTTCCCAGCGGGTGGCCGAGTTGCTGGTGGAAGAGCTGCGGACGGCGGGAGTCCAGCCGTGAACGCCAAAACCCTACGGCGCCGGGTGGTGGCCTGGCTGGCGGTCCAGGCCGGTTGGCTGCTGCTGCGGATCCTGCATGCGCTGGTCCGGGTCACGCCCGTGGGGCGCGAGCGGCTGGAGCAGGCCCGGCGCGCGGGGCGCAGCGTGCTCATCGCGCTTTGGCACGGCCGCATTCTGCTGCCCATCCTGGAACACCGCCAGCAGGGCATCATCCCGATGATCTCCCTCTCCCGGGACGGCGAGATGATCGCCCGCACCGTGGAGAAACTGGGCTACGGCACCGTGCGCGGCTCCAGCTCCCGCGGGGGCCGGGAAGCCATGCTGGCCATGGCCGCCCAGCTGCGGCAACCGGGGACGGTCTGCGCCATCATGCCCGACGGTCCCCGCGGGCCGCGCCACGAGCTGAAACCCGGCGTGGTGCTCATCGCCCGTGAGAGCGGCGCGCTGATCATCCCCATGTCCTGGGGTTGCCCCCGGCCCATCCGCTTCAACAGTTGGGACCGCTTCCAACTCTGGCGGCCCTTTGGCCGGGCCGTCGTGCTTTATGGCGAACCCATCGTCTGCCCGCTGGAGGGCGACGTGGACGAGCAGTGCGCCATCGTGCGCGCGGCCCTGCTGCGCCTGGATGCCGAGGCCGATGCCTGGGTTCCGGGCGGAGCGCGGGGCCATGCGTAGTCCCCTGGCCCGGGGACTCTCCCTGCCCTGGGGAGGCCTGATGGCCCTGCGGCGGCGGGTCAGCCACGCCGGCTGGCTGCCTTCGGTCGGCGTCTCCATTCCGGTGATCAGCGTTGGAAACCTGAGTCTAGGCGGCACGGGCAAGAGTCCACTGATCCGCTCGCTGGCCCGCGCGTTGCTGCAGGGCGTGCCCCATGAACTCAGTCCGCTGCTGCCTGCACTGCGACTTCCCGTGGCGATCCTCTCTCGCGGCTACGGCCGGGACAGCCGCGGCTGGCGTCTGGTGTCCAGGGGCGACGGCCCGCTGCTGGAGGTGGAGGAGGCCGGCGATGAACCCCTGATGCTGGCCCGCCAGCTGCCCGAAGCCTGGGTGGCGGTCTGCGAAGATCGTGGGGCGGGAGCCCGGCGGCTGGAGGAACTGGGCGCGGGCGGCATCCTGCTGGACGACGGCTACCAGCACCTGGCCCTGCGCCGGGATCTCGATCTGCTGCTCTGGGATTGCCAGCTGGATCCGGCCCGGGAGTGCGTGCTGCCCTTCGGCCGCCTGCGCGAGAATCCCGCCGCCGCCCTGGACGCCGACGTGCTGCTCTTCAGCCGGCCCTCGGCCCGCCTGCTGCCCGCGCGGCTGGACTGGTTCCGCAGGCTGTTCCAGCAGGCCAGGCGGCCTTTCCCTCCCGCTTTCGCCGTGGAGAGTTCGCTGGCCGGCCTGACGGATCCCGCCACGGGCCGGCCCCACAGCCCGGCCGGGCTGGGC
>DYSB01000131.1 GCA_020726405.1 Acetofilamentum sp.
CAGGTCGGTGCCAGAGCAGTGCCAGGTCGGTGCCAGAGCAGTGCCAGGTCGGTGCCAGAGCAGTGCCAGAGCAGTGCCAGAGCAGTGCCAGGTCGGTGCCAGAGCAGTGCCAGAGCAGTGCCCATTTCTGGCGCCATCAGAAAGGTGGCAAACAAGGGTTTGCGCCCTTGCCGGGATGACTGGCGAGGTCATGGATCCCTCTGTCAAACTGGGGGATGACGACTGCTGCCGTGGGAGCGCTGGGGGCTACTTCGCGTCCAGCCAGTTCTCGCCGATTCCCGGTTCGGCCAATAGCGGCACGGCCAGTGGGACCACCGTCTCCATCTCGCGGCGAATCTCTTCGACGAAGAAGGCGGCGCGGGCGCGCGGGGCCTCGAAGAGCAGCTCGTCATGCACCTGGGAGATCATCTTCAGGCCGGCCAGGTCCGTGGCCAGGCGCACGTCGATCTTCATCATGGCCAGCTTGATCAAGTCAGCCGCGCTGCCCTGGATCGGTGTGTTGACGGCGATCCGCTCCGTGCCCTCGCGCAGCTGGCGGTTCTGGGAGAGCAGGTCGGGCAGATAGCGCCGACGACCGAAGAGATTCTCCACATAGCCGCGCTCCCGGGCGCTCTCGATCACCTGCCGCGTCCAGTCCCAGACGCCCTTGTAGAGCGCGAAGTAGTCCTCGATGAAGCGCTTGGCCTCGCCCATGGGGATGCCCAGGTTGCCCGCCAGCGCGAAGGCGCCCATCCCGTAGATCACGCCGAAGTTGACCACTTTCGCCTGGCGGCGCATCTCGGAATCCACCGCAGCTTCGTCCACGTGAAAGATCGCCGCTGCCGTGCGGGTGTGGATGTCCGCCCCCTCGCGGAACGCGCGCACCAGCTCCGCATCCTCCGAAATGTGCGCCAGCAGCCGCAGTTCGATCTGGCTGTAGTCCGCGTCGATGAGCACGAAGTCCGGGCCCGGGGCCGTGAAGGCCTTGCGGATCCGCCGGCCCCACTCCGAGCGGACGGGGATGTTCTGCAAGTTGGGATCCGTGCTGCTCAGGCGGCCGGTGGCGGCGATGGTCTGGTTGAAGTTGGTGTGCACGCGGCCGGTGCGCGGGTTGACCATCAGCGGCAGGGCGTCGGAGTAGGTGCCCTTGAGTTTGGCCAGCTGGCGATAGTCCAACAATTGGCGCGGCAGGTCGTCCACCTGGGCTAGGCGTTCCAGTTCGTCCACGTCGGTGGACCAACCGCTGGCCGTCTTGCGGCCGGGCTTCAGTCCGCGCTTGTCGAACAAAATGCCCGCCAGCTGCTTGGGCGAGTTCAGGTTGAAGGTCTCGCCGGCCAGCTCGTGGATTTCCCGCTCCAGCGTGGCCAGCTTCTCCGCCAGTTCGGCCGAGAGGTTCCGCAGCAGTCCCACGTCCACCTGCACGCCCACCTGCTCCATCCTAGCCAGCACCTCCAGCATGGGCAGGTCGATGCGGCGGTATAACTCCAGCAGGCCGGCCTCGCGCAGGCTTTCCTCCAGCAGCGGCCAGAGCCGGAAGACGCAGTCCGCGTCCTCGCCGGCGTACTCGCTGATGGTCTCCAGCGGCACGTCGGCCATGCTGATCTGCTTGGCGCCGCTGCCGATCAGCGCCTCGGTGGGGATCTTCGTCAGCCCCAGGTATTGCAGCGAGAGCGAGTCCAAATCGTGCTTGCGCCCGGCCGGCCGCAACACGTAACTGGCCAGCATGGTGTCGAAGACCGTGCCGCGCGCGGTGACGCCGTGGGCCGCCAGCACGTTGAGGTCGTACTTGGCATTCTGGCCCAGCTTGGGGAAAGCCGCATCCTCGTACCAGGGGCGCAACTGCTCCAGCACCCAGGCCAGCTCCGCCGCCGCGGCATCCGTCTCGAAGAGGCCGCCGCCCATCCCGGCGCCCGCGCCATCCTTCAGGCGGGCTGGGACGTACCAGGCCACGCCGGGCTCCCAGCTGAAGGAAAAGCCCACGATCCGGCAGGCGTGGGCGTCCAGGTCCGTGGTCTCAAGATCAAAGGCGGCGGGCCGGCCGGGTCCGGTTTCCGCACGCAGCCTGGCTGCCAGTGCGAGCACCTCGGGACGCGTGGCCGCGCAGTGGTAGGCGCGGGGCTGGGCGGGCGCGGCGGGCAGGGGCATGTCGGCCAGAAGGGCGGGACCGCCAGGCTCCAGCCTGGCGGTCCCGCCCAGCGCGGCGAACTGCAGCATGGCGCTGCGTAGGCCAAGCTCACCCAGCTTCTGCAAGAAAGGCGCCGAAGTCCAGCCGGGCTCGGGCAATTGCTCCGGGTCGAATGCGCAGGGCGCGTGGCGATCGATGATCACCAGCTCTTTGGAGAGATAGGCCAGCTCGCGGTTGGCCTCCAGCTTGGCGCGCACGGACTTGGTTCCCATCTCGTCCAGGTGGGCGTAGACACCGTCCAGGTCGCCGTGTTTGGAGACCAGTTCCGCCGCCGTCTTGGGCCCCACGCCGGGCACGCCGGGTACGTTGTCCGAGCTGTCGCCCATCAGCGCCAGCACGTCCACCACCTGATCCGGCCGCACGCCGAATTTCTCGCGTACCCGCTCCACGCCCACCAGGTCGATTTCGCCGCCCTTCTGCGGGTTGAACAGGCTGACGCCCGGCCCCACCAATTGCATCAGATCCTTATCCGCTGTCACCACGAAGACGTCCCAGCCCGTGGCCCGGGCACGGTCCACGCAGGTGCCCAGCAGGTCGTCGGCCTCCCAGCCTTCGTGCTTGTGGGCGGGCAGGCCGGCCAGGGCCAGCAGCTCGTAGAGGTGCGGCAGCTGGGCGGCCATCTCCGGCGGCATGGGCGGCCGGTTCGCCTTGTAGGCGGGATAGAGTTTGTGCCGGAAGGTGGGCGCCGGCGTGTCGGTCATGATCGCCAGACCGTCGGGCCGCTCGCTTTTCAGGATGCGGGCCAGGGTCAACAACACGCCGTGGATGCCGCTGACAATCAGGCCGTCCCCCGTGGTCAGGTGGCGACGCTCCAGGGCCATGTGGGACTTGAAGAAAACCGACATCAGGTCGACGAGGAAAAGCTTGCGCATGATGGCCTTTCTGCCAAGGGCGGATGAGAATGCCGGGCGCCAAGATGGCGAAGCCTGTTCGGTCACACGGGTGGGACCCTGAGAACAACCACAGGGGCACAGAGGCACAGCAAAGAGAAAGGGTGATTAAATGCTTGGCATCGACTTCCACCCGTCAGCGGATCTCTGATGCCCCGAGCCAGCGGAGATAAAAAAAGGGGCCCCGCGGGGCCCCTCGACAATTCATCAAAAGGGCTAGAAGCGGTAGCCCAGGCTCAGGCGCGCGTAGCCGCCGGAGAGATCGTAGGCGATGGACTTGACGTCGCCGCTCAGATCGATGGGACTCTCGTCCACGGGGCGACCCAGCAGTTCGTTGCGGGCGTTCTCCGCCGCGCGCTGCAGGGACTCGGAGATCAACGGCACGAACTCGTAGCGCGTGTCCGGGGCACCGGTCACCTGCCAGCTCTCCATCACGCCTTCGTTGGAGCGGAGCTGCTCCGTCGTGTTGCCATCCAACTCGTCGAAATTCATGTGGTTGTAGCCCAGGTCCAGCATGATCGCCATGGGTCCCATGTCGTACTCGGCGCCCACGAACAGGCGGGCCGTCAGGGCGCTGCCGTCGTAGTCCGCCAGCACCGTGTGGGTGACCACCCCGCCGAAGAGCGCGTCGGCGTCATACTGGGAGACCTGCATCTGGATGTAGCTGCCGGTGGCCTCGATGGAGCCGAAGCCCAGGCCCAGACCCACATGGGCGAAGAGCGGCAGGTTGGGATCCCGCAGACTGTAACGGCAGGTGGCCAGCAAGTTGCTGACGTCCACGCTTTCCTTGCCGGAGATCGAAGCCGGTAAGCCCGCGCCCGGTGAGAATTCAAACGTGTTGGAAGAGGAGGAGGCGCCGGCGGAATACTCCAATCCGGCCACCAGCCGGCTGTGCGGCCAGTTGATGAGATCTTTTTCCAGTGTGAGGCCCATGTCCGGACGGTTGTTAAGCTCGGGCACCTTGAGATAGGGAGCCCAGCCAGTGCCAAAGTCCTGACCCTGGGCATCCTCCACCCAGCTGCCGGTGGTGCCGAAGTACTGGTTCATGGAATGGATCTGGTCGTTGAGGTCGCCCAGCCCGGCCATGTGATCCAGGCCCCCGTGAAGCCGCAACGTGAAGCCGTGAAGCGGCCCCGCAGCAGGTTGGGCGTGGGCGGCGGACAGGGCAAATAGGCAGGTGACCGCAAGGCAGGACGCGCGCAGCATGATTCCTCCGGGTTTCGGACAAGCGCACACAAAGTAGGAAGGCCCCGGAGTGCTGTCAACCAGCCAACAGCCGGAACTTGGCTTGACAAGCAAGGATCATGCCCATCCCAGGGGCTTGGAATCTACCTCGTCTGTCTGCCCATTTGTCAGGGCAGCTGCCGGCAGATCGCCTGCACCACCTGGTCGAACAGTTCGGCGTAGACGGGATCCTGGGTCACGATGGGCCGTCCCAGGTCGCCACTCTCGCGGATGCGGATGTCGATGGGCAGCTCGGCCAGCAGCGGCACCTGTTGGCGCACGGCCTCCCGGGCGCCACCGCCCTGGCCGAAGATGTGGTGGCGCCGTCCCGTGTCCGGGCACTGGAACCAGCTCATGTTCTCGATGATCCCCAGGATGGGGACTTCCACCTTGCGGAACATGGTGATTGCCTTGCGGGCGTCGATGAGCGCCACTTCCTGGGGCGTGGTCACCACCACCACGCCGGAGAGCTTCACCCGCTGGGCCATGGTGAGCTGCGCGTCGCCCGTGCCGGGCGGCATGTCCACAACCATGAAGTCCAACTCCGGCCACAGCACGTCCTGCATCAGCTGCGTCAGGGCCTGCATGACCATCGGACCGCGCCAGATCATCGCCGCATCCTCCTCGATCAGGTGACCGATGGAGAGCATGTGCACGCCGTGGGCTTCCAGTGGAATGATTTTATTGTCCTGGACGAAGGGCCGCTCCAGCGTGCCCATGATCAGTTGCACGCTGGGGCCGTAGATGTCCGCGTCCAACAAACCCGTGCGGTAGCCCGCCGCCGCCAGCGCCACGGCCAGATTGGAGGCCACGGCGGACTTGCCCACGCCGCCCTTGCCCGAAGCCACGGCCACCACGTGCTTGACTTGGTTGAGCAGCTTGGGCAGCTGATTGGGATCCTGGGCATGGGCGTGACCATGGCCAGGGCCGGCTTCGCTTTCGCCGCCAGTCTTGAGCTTGGTGAAGACCTGCAGGCGTCCCGGCACCTTGGCCTCCAGCCCGCGCTTGACCACCGCGTCCAGGCGCCGCGGGATATCAGGGTCCTTGCTGGCCACTTCCAGGTAGATGTTCACGCCGTCAGGCAGGATTTCCACGTCCTGCACCATGCCGAAGGAGACCAGATCCCGGTTCAGACCCGGGTAGTTGACCTGCTTGAGCAGGTCCAGGATTTCGTCGCGATTGAGGGCCATGCCGTCCTTTCCCACCCGGGCGCGCCGGGCCTTTGGCTGTGTTGTCTGGCAGGTTGGACGCGGCGTGTCCGCTTCGCCCCTGTGTGGCCATCTCCTGGAACCCGGACTCGGGCACGCCGCGTAGAGTGCTGCGCTCCACCGGCCGGAGAGGGCACCATGAACTTACATTTCAAACCATGACCATGCTGGAACCCATGCGCGCGAACCCGCAGCAACTGCAGCTTGAACTGGAAGCCCTCCCCGGCCTGGAGGAGATCGCGCGGCGCTTGCGTGAGCTGGACCACGCGCTGGGAACCGCAGATCCGCCGCCCGTGCTGGTGCGCACCCGACGCAATCGCAGCACCTTGGGCAGCCTGCGGCTGGGCGCCGGCCCGCCCGCGGTCTGGCGCTTCACGGTGGATGCCGGCTTGCTGGAACGGGATCCCCGCGGTGCCCTGGATCTGGGTCTGCTGCTCATGCACCGGGCCCGCCGCAAACGGCCGCCCCGGGACCTGGGCCTGCGTCTCTCCGAGTTGCGTGCCGACTGGGGCGAGGTGCGGCCCGTCCGCCGTCCGCAGGGCCTGCTGGCGGATCCGCGGCTGGAGGCCCGGCTGGGCGCCGTGGCGCGCCTCGCCTTTCCCGAGCTGTCACGCGACCAGCTGCCCGCCGTGATCTGGACCATCAGCCGCAGCCGGCGCGTGCTGGGGCGCTACGACAGCCGGGCCCGGCGGATCGAGATTCACGGCGCCCTGCGCCATCCAGGCGTGCCGGAGGTGGTCCTGGACAACCTGCTGCACCATGAACTGCTCCACGCCTTGCTGGGCGGCAGCCGCCAAGGCAGTCGGCTGGTCCATCACCACGCGGAGTTCAGGAAACTGGAACGAACCTATCCTGGGTATTCCGAAGCTGTGGCCTGGGAGGAGCGCCATTGGCTGCGCTGGCTGGCCCGCCACCACGACAATGGATCCGGCCGCTCTGGCAGAGGCGCGCCGAGCTGTCGGGAATTGAACAGCCCCGCCTGAAATCGTGCAGCAGGATCGATATTCGAACCGGGTCCGCGTCGCCAAACACGCAGTATTTCCAATGAGGATCAAGGCTTTTTGAAGCTAAGTGCGGGGAAGCGCGGGATTGGCCCACCTCTTGCTCAGAAGGGATCTGTCGTGCGGCCACGCCCGCACATAGCCCTGAAACAGAACACAGCGGAGTAACACCATGACTGCGGATCGCAAACTTACCCGTGTGTTGAATCGGCAACGGTTGCTGGGGCTCCCGAGCGACATGCTGTTTTCCAGTCCGCTGTTCTTGCTGATTCTGTTGATGTTCATCATGATCTTCTAGCACCAATCGCACTCTCCCAAGCGGGATCCTCCCGCTGACTTGGCTGATAAGGCCGGCCTGAGCCGGCCTTTCTCATGGTCCCTGACTGCCTACACCGCCGCTGTCCCAACCCCGGATTATTCTCCTCCCCGAAGCGCCAGTTGGTTGCGGCATCCGTCTGCATCCCGACCCGGCGACGGAGCAGGGCATTTTTCCATTTCAGCGCTTGCATCTCTGCCGGCTCAATATGACCATGTGACCCGATTGACCAAATGCGTCAGATGAGTCAACAGGTCAACTGGTCAATCGATAGACAAGCGAGGGTGGAATGGAAAAACCGGACCTGATCCTGGAGGCGGCGGCTAAGCGCTTTGCCCTCTTCGGGTTCCGCCGTACGGTGATGGACGACATCGCGCGGGACGCGGGCATCGCCAAGGGCAGCCTGTACCTGCATGCGGTCAGCAAGGAGGATCTCTTCCTGAAGACCGTGCTGCGGGAGCGCCAATTGATGGCCGAGGCGGCCCGCGAGGCGGCGGCCGGCCACGAGGATCCACGCGAGGCGGTGGGCGCCCTGGTGCGGCGCTTCCTGCAGGGCCTGGAGGAGCGGCCGCTGATGGGCCGGCTGATGACCGGTGACGCTGAGATGGGCCTGGGCCCGGAACTGCAGCAGCGGCTGCTGGAGCTCTGCAACGAGGATCGCGACATCATGGTCGTGGTCAGCGAGGCCCTGCAGCGCGGGGTCGCGCGCGGGCTGTTCCGGGCGGACCTCAGCGTGGAAGCCTCCGCGTCCATCGTCATCTCGATCTTCCACATCCATCTGTACAACAAAAAGCAGCGCTTCATCGAGCTGGACGACGAAGTCTTCACCCGGGAGTTGCTGCGCATTCTGTTCGAGGGGATCCAGATCTGCGAGAGAGGCTTCCATGAGGAACACTAAGAGAGCGCGGCCCGTCGCGCTGCTGCTGGGTTGTCTGCTGTTGCCGGGGACGGCGCCCCGTGCCGCCACCTTCGATCCGCCCGTGGGCGAAGCGGTGGCCTGGCTGCTGGAACACAATCGGGACTACCAGAAGGCGCTGGCCGAGAGGGAAAAGGCACGCATGAACGTGGTGGAGGCCGCCTCCACCGCCCTGCCCAATCTGTCCGCCACGGCCACGGGCACGCGGCTGGGTAATGTCCAGAGCTTTCTTTGGGAAGTGGACAGCACGGAGACGGCGAATTTGAAGGTGGCCGCCGAGGACAACTACACGCTGGGAATCAACCTGACCCAGCTGTTGTTCTCCGGCAGCGCGTTCCAGGCCATCGGCGTCTCGCGCAGCTACGAGCGGGTTTCCGACGCGGCGCTGATTGTGGAGCGGGCGACGTTGCTGAAGTCCTACCTCACCGGCTACGCCCAGATGGGCATGCTGGAGGACCTGACCGACCTGAACCAGGCCATGGTGACGCAGACCCAGGCGCGGCTGGATGACGCCCGCCTGCTGCATGAGATCGGCGCCTTGAGTCGCTTCGACCTGCTGCGCAGCGAAGTGGAGTACATGAACTCCATCCCTGCCCTGCGCGAGGCCGAGCATGGGTATTCCCAGGCCGCCGCGGGTCTGGCCCTCCAGCTCAACCTGCCCCAGGGCCAGGAGCTGGAAACCCACGATTTCGACCTGCGCTGCGATCTGCTGGAGGCGGAGTTTCCCGGTCTGCTGGAAGGTCGTCGGCTGGAGAGCGGCATCGGTCCGGAAGACCAGCACCGCCTAATCGACTTC
>DYSB01000132.1 GCA_020726405.1 Acetofilamentum sp.
GCGACCATGGTGGCGGCGTGGATCAGGGCGCTGACCGGCGTGGGGCCCTCCATGGCGTCGGGCAGCCAGACGTGCAGCGGGAACTGGGCGCTCTTGCCCACCGCGCCGCAGAACAGGCCGATCCCCGCCAGGGTCATCCAGAGCGCCAAGTCGGCGGGCAGGCCCGGGCCGAAGCCCGTGACGATGGCCTCCAGCTCGCTCAAGTTGAACGTCCCGAACTGCCACATCAGGATCATCAACGCGCCCAGGAAGCCCAGGTCGCCCACCCGGTTGGCGATGAAGGCCTTCATGCCGGCCTCGGGCGGGCCCTTGCGCTCGAACCAGAAACCGATCAGCAGGTAGCTCGAGAGACCCACCAGCTCCCAGCCGGTGAAGATGCCCAGCAGGTTGTCGCTCAGCACCAGCCAGAGCATGGAGAAGCTGAAGAGCCCCAGGTAACCGAAGAAGCGGCCCTTGCGCGGATCGTCCGCCATGTAACCCGTGCTGAAGATGTGCACCAGGCTGGAGACCGTGGTCACCACCAGCAGCATGACCACGCTGATGTTGTCGATGCGCAGGCCCAGCGGCATGGCGAAGTCGCCGATGCGGATGAAGTCCCACGTGGTGGTCACGCTCCAGGCGGGGTCCGCGGCGGGCAGCATGTGCCCCAGGAAGAGCCAGAGCGCCAGCGCCAGGTCCGTCAGGATGGCGGCGGTGGGCACGTACCAGCCCTGCCCCGGCAGGCGTCGTCCGCCAAAGATCTGGACGGCGAAGGCGGCCAGGGGCAGCAGCAGGATGAGAGTCGCGGCGAGAATCGGCGTCATGGGCTAACCCTGCAGTTCGCGCGCCGCATCGACGTCGATGCCGCGCTGCTGGCGATAAAGATTCAGCACGATGGCCATGGCCACAGCCGCCTCGCAGGCGGCCAGGATGATCACGAAGATCGCCGTCGCCTGGCCGTCCAGGGCGCGGGCCTCCGTGAAGCGCGAGAAGGCCACGAAGTTCAGGTTGGCGCTGTTGAGGATCAGTTCCACGCCCATCAGCAGGGCCACGGCGTTGCGCCGGGTGATCATGCACACCAGGCCCAGCACGAAGAGCAGCGCCGCCACCACCAGGTAGAAATGCAAGCTCATTTCTCCCCCCCGGCGTGGCGCGCCAGATGGAGGGCTCCCAGCATGGAGCCCAGCAGCAGAATCGAGACCACTTCGAAGGGCAGGATCCAGGTGGTCATGAAGCCCGTGCCCAGGCCGCGGGCCGTGTTCTCCGGCAGTGGCGGGAAGGAGAGGGGCCAGCCGGCGCGGAAGACCGCCAGCAGCAGCAGGCCCAGCAGCAAAGCGCCCAGCGCCAGACCCTGGCCGCGGCGGCTGGGACCGACGCTTAGCTCGGCCGTGGGCATGGCCGTGGTCAGCAGGATGCCGAACAGCAGCAGCACCAGAATCCCGCCGATGTAGACCAGCACCTGGGTCACCGCCAGGAAGTCCGCCCCAAGCGTCACGTACAGCCCGGCCACCCCGAAAAAGGTGAAGAGCAGGCTGAAGCCGGCGTGCAGCAGTTTCGGTGAGAAGGCCACCCAGGCCGCCGACGCCACGGTCAGCAAGCCGAAGAGTAGCTCCAATAGGGTTTTCACGTCCATCCCGCCTCCCTGAATCAGGCCTGGCTGCCCGCGTCCGTGTTCGTCTCCGGGGTCGGGGCCTCGCCCGCGGGCGCGGCCGGAGTTTCACCGGTAGCTGGAGCCGCCGCCTCGGCCTCTGCCTTGGCCCGCTCCGCCGCCAGCTTGTCGGCCTCGGCCTTGGCCAGCGCGGCGGCCGCCGCCTGGCGCTTCTCCTCCTCCAGAGCCTCCTGGGCAGCGGCGATCTGCCCGCTGTCCAGCTGCGCGAAGCGGAAGTAGAGGTCCTTCACGGCGGCCGAGCTGTAGTCGAACTTCTCCGTCATGATCAGGCACTCGGTGGGGCAGACATCCACACACAGCCCGCAGTAGCAGCACTTCGCCATGTCGATGTCGAAGCGCGCCAGGAGCAGGGTCTTCTTCTTGCCGTTGCTCGTCCGGCCCAGGTCCACGCTCTTGGTGCTCTTGATCGTGTCGATGCCGATGCAGTCCACCGGGCAGGCCTTGGCGCAGTTGCCGCAACCGATGCAGTCGTCGATGTTGTTGAACAGCTCGCCGCGCGTGCGGGGCTTGGTGGTGGCCGGCTCGTGCGGCCACTGGACGGTGTTGGCCTTCTCGCCCAGGTGGGAGAAGGTCACGGCCATGCCCTTGACCGTTGTCAGCAGGCTGTCCGCGATGTCCCCGAAGTAGCCCATCGTGTCCTTTCCGGCCGCGCCAGGCGCGGCGCCACTTAGCCGATCAACAATTCCCAGAGGCCGCCCAGCACCAGCACGCCCATGGCCGCCGGCACCAGCACTTTCCAGCACACGTGCATCAACTGGTCCACGCGCAACCGCGGCAGGGTCATGCGGATCCACATCTGCAGCAGCACGAAGCCGTAGGCCTTGCCGAACAGCCAGAGGGGGCCCGGGATGAAGCCCAGCGCCGGATGCAGGGGCTGCCAGCCGCCCAGGAAGAGCACGGTGGCCAGCATGCCCACGGCCAGCATGTTGGCGTACTCCGAGAGGAAGAAGAGGGCGAAGCGCATGCCCGAATACTCGGTATGGTAGCCGCCCACCAGCTCGCTCTCGGCCTCGGGCAGGTCGAAGGGCGTGCGGTTGACCTCCGCCAGGCTGGCGATGAAGTAGATCAGGAAACCCAGCACCAGGAAGGGATTGTGGTGCAGACTGAGGCCGTGCCAGTTCCAGAAGCCGCCCGCCTGTGAGACACAAATCTCCTGCATCGACATGGAGCCCGAGACCATCACCACGGCCAGCACCACCAGCGAGATGGGCACTTCGTAACTCACGGCCTGGGCCACGCTGCGCATGGCGCCGTAGAGCGACCACTTGTTGTTGCTGGACCAGCCGGCCATCATGATTCCCGCCACCACGAAGGCCGAGATCGCCAGCGCGAAAAAGATGCCCACGTTGAGGTCCGCGGCGGGATGGCCGTCGGCGAAAGGCGTGACGGCAAAAATCGCGAAACTGGCGCCGAACACGATGTAGGGGGCCAGTTTGAAGAGCGGGCGGTCGATGCCGCGGGCGATGATGTCTTCTTTCAACAGGAGCTTGACGGCGTCGATCACCGTCTGCAGGATGCCGTGGGGGCCGTTCTCCATCGGGCCCAGCCGATCCTGCATCCAGGCCGAGACCTTGCGCTCCATGTAGACGGACAACAGCGCGTTCACGGTGACCACGATGGCGATCACCACGGCGCTGAAGGGCGCCCAGAACCAGAATGTCTGCATGAGTTCCGTCACGGGAATCCCTCTTCTCCTTGTCCGCCAACGAGCGGGCTAGCGGTCGATCTCGCCCAGCACGATGTCCAGGGAGCCCAGGATCGCCACCACGTCGCTGATCAATGCGCCGCGGGAGATCTCGTCGATGATGCACAGGTTGCTGAAAGCCGGGGCCCGCACTTTCACCCGCTCCGGCAGGTTGCCGCCACCCGAGACGATGTAGTAGCCCAGCTCGCCGCGCGGCGTCTCCGTGCGGCAGTAGAGCTCGCCCACGGGCAGCTTGACGCGGCCGGGCACGGCCTCGCGCACGTCGCCGTCCTTCGGGCGCGCCGCCAGGGCCTGGCGGATGATGGAGAGCGATTCCTTCATCTCCAGCACCTTCACCCAGTAGCGGTCCCAGCTGTCCCCCAGCTGGCCCACCAGGCCCTCGCCCACGCAGACTTTCCACTGGAAGCGGTCGTAGATGGAATAGGGATCATCCCGGCGCAGGTCGAAGGCGACACCGCTGCCGCGCAGGCTGGGGCCGGACAGGCCGAAGGCCCAGGCCTGCTCCGCGCTCACCACGCCGATCCCGGCATTGCGGCCGATGAAGATCTTGTTGAAGGAGAGCAGCGGGTTGAGTTCGTTGTCGATGCGCGCCTCGAAGTAGTCGCAGAAGCGCAGGATCTTGTCGTCCATGCCCTCCGGGAAGTCGTGGCTCAGGCCGCCCACCCAGATGTAGTTGTAGAGCAGGCGCGCACCGCAGATCTCCTCGAAGAAGTCCAGGATCATCTCCCGGTCGCGGAAGCAGAAGAAGTAGGGCGTCAGCGCGCCCAGGTCCAGGCCGCAGGTCCCGATGGCCACCAGATGGCTGGCGATTCGGTTCAGCTCGGCCACCACCACGCGCAGGTACTCCACTTTTTCCGGCACCTGCAGGCCCAGCATGCGCTCGCAGGCCACGGCGAAGCCCAGGTTGTTGTTCATGGACGCCAAGTAGTCCATCCGGTCGGTGTAGGGCACGATCTGCGGCGGGGTCAGCTTCTCGCAGTGCTTCTCGAAACAGCGATGCAGGTAGCCGATGTGCGGCCGGATGGAGGCCACCTCCTCGCCGTCAGTCAACAGTTCCAGCCGCAGCACGCCGTGGGTGGATGGATGCTGGGGGCCCATGTTGAGGGTCATCAGGTCGCCGTCGGGACCCCGATCGGGGACCCGGCTGCCTTGGATGAAGAGCTCGTGATTGTCCATGGATGTCCTAGTCAAGCGGCATGCCGTTGTAGGTGGCCGGGGTGACGTAGTCCTTGCGCAGCGGATGCCCTTCCCAGTCGTCCGGGCAGAGGATGCGCCGCAGGTCGGGATGGCCCTCGTAGACAATGCCCAGCAGGTCGTAGGCCTCGCGCTCATGCCAGTCCGCGGTGGGCCAGACGCCGGCCACGCTGGGGCAGGCGGGGTCCGCGGAGTCCAGCACGACCTTGACGCCCAGCTTGTGCCGGTGGCGCGGGCTGAACAGGTGGAAGATGCTGGCCAACCGGTCGCTCTCGCTGGCGCTGGCGGGCAGATGGGTGCCCGACAGACACATCAGCTGGGCGAAATCCAGGGCGGGATCGTCGCGCAGCAGCAGAGCCAGGGCCGGCAGCTGGGCGCGCGCCACGAGGATCCAGGGACTGAAAGCCTCCGGATGTTCCTCCAGCACGGCCCCCGGCAGGGCGGCACGGATGTGCCCGAGTAGTTCGGCGAATTCCATCGGTACCTCAGGCAGTCCGGGCAGCCGCGTCCGGGCGCGGCCTCTTGCCCCGAATGATGTCACGCAACAGTTCCATGCCTTCCAGCAGGGCTTCCGGACGGGGCGGGCAGCCGGGGATGTAGACATCCACGGGAATGATCCGGTCCACGCCCTTCAGCACGTGGTAGCCGTGCTGCCAGTAGGGGCCGCCGCAGTTGGAACAGCTGCCCATGCTGATGACGAATTTGGGCTCCGGCATCTGCTCGTAGAGCAGCTTGACGCGGCTGGCCATTTTCATGGTCACCGTTCCCGCCACGATCATGCAGTCCGCCTGGCGCGGGGAGGGACGGAAGACTTCGCTGCCGAAGCGCGCGATGTCGAAGCGCCCGGCGCCGGCGGCCATCATCTCGATGGCGCAGCAGGCCAGGCCGAAGGTCAGGGGCCAGAGGCTGCGGGCGATGGCCTCGTTCACCAGCCATTCGGCGCTGGTCAGAATGATGTTGCCGCCTTCGTGACGCTCGATGGGTAGGTTCACGCGGGCTGTCCTTTCTCCACGGCGGCGGCCGGCCTCAGGAAACGGCGGCTGCGCACCCAATCCAGATCCCCTTTCGCCCAGGCGTAGGCCAGCCCCAGCGCCAGGATGCCCACGAAGACAAACATCTCCACGAAGGCGAACAGGCCCAGGCTCTTGAACACCACGGCCCAGGGAAAGAGGAAGACCACTTCCACATCGAAAAGCAGGAAGACGAGAGCCACCGTGTAGAAGCGGTTGTTGAACTGCATCCAGGGCGTGCCCGTGGGCAGTTCGCCGCACTCGTAGACCTGCAGTTTCTGTGCGGTGGGCTTGCTCGGCCGCAGCAGCGAGGAGAAGGTGATCGCCGCGATGCCGATGAGCAAGCCCATCAGTAGAAAGACCAGCACCACGCCAAATGCGAATTGCATGCGCTCCTCCTAGTTCCGCAGGCGGGCCAGCTGCTGGCCCAGTTGCTCGGACAGTTCCTGGCACAGGCGGAATTCATCCGTGTAGGGGCTCGCGGCGAACTGCAGGCGGCATTGCCGGGCGATCTCTCCCAGCAGGGCCGCGTTCTGCTCCGCGCGCTCCAGGCGCTCCGCCGGTCGGTCTGAAGCGGCGGCCGGCTCCAGTTCCAGCCCCGTTTTCAGCAGCAGGGCCTGTAACACGACGTCCACGCCCGGCCCGCCCTCCGCGGCGCCCAGAATGACCCGGGCGCGCCAGTGCAACTCGCGCAGGTCGGCCTCCAGGGAATCCAGCTCGCTCAGGAATCGGGCGGACGGTCTGGAGCGCAGATCCTCCAGCCGCTCCTCCTGCCGGTGCAGCAGGACCGCCAGCAGGTAGACGCCTTCCAGGGGGGAACAGACAGCGGGCACACGGATGGCCTGCGCTTGCATCACGGCTGGTCCTTCCCGAGTACGGCGACAAATCCCTTCCGCCGCGTGAACTCCCACGGCGAGTCACGACCGCCTAAGGTAGCGCTGACCCCGACAACAGTCAAGAAGTTAACAACGTGAACGGTTCACCTTTGAAGGCTTGCATCCAAACAGAGAGCGCGAAGCTGCGACAGCCGCGGGCGCAGTGGGCCCGCAAGTCCGAGTGCGCCCGTGAATTGCCAGTTTGCCCTCTGCACAGAGCAGGGAGACCCCATGCGCCACGAGACCGGACGACGATTCATCAAGCGTCTGCGCGTGAAGCTGCCCGACGCGCCGGGCTGGCTGGGCCAGTTTGCCACCCGCCTGGGCGATCTGGGCGTGCGCTTCGGCGAGATTCACACCGTCCACATCGGCAAGCGCGACCGCATCCGCGACCTGGACGTGCTGCTGCCCAGCGCGGCGGCACTGGAACAGGCCCTGGAGGCCATCCGCGCCATGGCGGGGGTGGAACTGCTGGGCATCACGGACGTGGTGCGCGAGCGCCACCTGGGCGGCAAGGTGGAGATGACCCCGCGCGTCAAGGTGGAGACGGTGGACGATCTGGGCATCGTCTACACACCCGGCGTGGCCTCCATCTGCCTGGAGATCCACCAGAACCCCGAGCTGGCCCTGACCTACACGGGGATCCAGAACACGGTGGCCATCGTGACCAACGGCACCGCCGTGCTGGGGCTGGGGGACATCGGGCCGGTGGCCGGCATGCCGGTGATGGAGGGCAAGGCCCTGCTCTTCCACCTGCTGGCCGGGATCAGCGGCATCCCCATCCTGCTGGACGTGCGCGACCCCGAGGAAATCATCGCCGCCGTCAAGGCCATCGCCCCCACGTTCGGCGCCATCAAGTTGGAAGACATCAAGGCCCCGGAGTGCTTCGAGATCGAAGCCCGGCTGGACGCCCTGCTGGATATCCCCGTGATGCACGACGACCAGCACGGGACCGCCACCGTGGTGCTGGCCGCGCTGCTCAGCATCGCGCGTCAGAAAGAGCTGGATCTGGCGCACGCTGAGGTGGGAATCGTCGGGCTGGGCGCCGCCGGCGCGGGCATCCACCAGCTGCTCAGCGCTTACGGCGTGCAGACCATCCACGGCGCCGACATCAATCCGCTGATGAGCGAGCGCTTCGCTTCCAAGGGCGGCCAGCCCACGGATCTGGCCGGCGTGATGGCCCGCTCCTCCATCGTCATTGCCACCACGGGCGTGCCTGGGCTGATCAAGCCCGCCCAGGTCCGGCCGGGACAGGTGATCCTGGCCCTCTCCAATCCCAACCCGGAGATCGAACCCGACGAAGCGCTGGCGGCGGGCGCCTCCTTCGCCGCGGACGGCAAGGGCGTCAACAACGCCATGGCCTTCCCCGGGTTGTTCAAGGGGGCGCTGGCCGCGCGGGCCCGCACCATCAACAACGAGATGAAGATCGCCGCGGCCCAAACCATCGCCCGCAACGCGCTGGAGGGCGACCTGACGCCCAACATCCTGGACCGCGCCGTACACGCGGAAATCGCGTGCGCCGTGGAAGCCGCCGCCTGGGCGTCCGGCGTGGCCCGCAGCCGGGGCGACGAGTCGCACAGCCACTACCAGAAGGAGAATCCAGCATGATCCGCCAGCTCCAGCTGATCTGCCGCGCCAGTGTCCCGGGCGCCACGCTGGTTTGGCATGTCTGAGGAACTGGGCTTCAGCTGGCGCGAGCAGGGCGACGGGGAGCTAACCTCCAGCGCCATGGCCGCACGGTCACGGTGTTGCGCGGCACCGCCGCCCGGCGTGCGCTGGCTCAACTGGTTGGATTGGAAGCGTCCGCCGTCCAGCAGCTGCTGGCCCGCTTGACCGGCAACTACCGGCGAGGCAATGAAGGCGTTGCGGCACGGCATCCGCGCAACCGCTGAGGCCGCGATGTCCGGCGTCCAGCGTCACGGACAGGGCATTTGATTCGCGCCCAGCGCCGAGTCCACTGTCCAACCCCTCTGGCACTGCTCTGGCACTGCTCTGGCACTGCTCTGGCACTGCTCTGGCACTGCTCTGGCACCGCTCTGGCACCGCTCTGGCACTGCTCTGGCACCGCTCTGGCAC
>DYSB01000133.1:0-4741 GCA_020726405.1 Acetofilamentum sp.
CACACTCGATGCCTGATGGATCGGGAATGGCGCAGGATGCAGCGTTCATGGGCAAACCCGTGCAACGGACTCCCCCTCCCGACCTCCCCCACAAGTGGGGGAGGAGAGGACGGCGCTGCGCGTTTCCTTCGGATGCCCCTCCCGACCTCCCCCACAAGTGGGGGAGGAGAGGACGGCGCTGCGCGTTTCCTTCGGATGCCCCTCCCGACCTCCCCTATCGCGTAGGGGAGGTGTGTTTTCTCCCTCTCCACTTGTGGGGAGGGCTGGGGAGGGGTGCGCGGCCTCGCGCGCCATGCCAGCGCCTGCAGGAAAGACGCCGCGCGCGTAAAGTCTTCGGCTTTGCCCAAGGAGAAAAAACATGCCCCTGAATCTCGCTCCTGCATCGCTCAAAGACCGCGTCGTCCTCATCACGGGCGCTTCGTCCGGCCTCGGCGAAGCGACCGCCGAACTGTTCGCCCAGGCCGGCGCGAGGCCTACAAAGACAATATCCGCGTCACCGTGATCGAACCGGGCGTGGCTCAGACCGAGCTGCGAGACCATATCGCCCACGCGCCCACGCAGACGGCGCTCAACAACTGGGCCGACAGCATGCGCCAGTTGCAGAGCGCAGATATCGCCCGCGCCATCGTTTTCTGTGCGGCCAGCCCACGCATGTGAACATCAATGAAATTTTGATGCGCCCCACCGATCAGGAACGCTGAACCCAACTCTGGAGACTCCACAACATGATTCATGAACTCGCCGATATTCAGATCCGGCCCGGCAGTCAGGCTGAATTCGAAGCCGCCATCGTCCATGGCGTGAACACCGTCATCGCGCACGCCAAGGGATTCGAAGGCTACGAGATCCGCAAAGGGATTGAAGCGCCCGAGCGCTACCTGCTGATGATTCGCTGGACCACCCTGGAAGACCACACTGTGGGGTTTCGCCAATCCGAGGCGTTCTCGCAGTGGCGGGCGATTGTCGGCCCCTACTTCGCGCAGCCGCCGGTGGTCACGCATTTCACCACCGTGCAAGCGCAGCCCAGCTTGCCCTGACCGCGCAGACACGCCCCGCCCAGCGCCAACGCCGCCGGGCTCACCCCTCCGTCTCCAGATCGGGAATGTGGTTGAACGCGATGCGCATGGGGGCTTCCTCCCGCCCCTGGTGGCCGCTGCCGCAATAGACGGTGTGGCGACCGTAGCGCACGTTGAGGGCATCGACCGCGCTCCACAGCGCGGCCTGCTCCGCATCGGTGCCGGGCACATCGTCGGCAAACAGGCTGGCGCTGGTCTGTCCGGGCTGGCGCAGATCGTGCAGCAGCATGGCCACTTTCATGGGCGCCCAGCCCGCAGGAACCATGCCGGGCCACAACTCGCGCAGGGTGTGCAGCAGGGCACGGGTGTCGGCCGTCGGCGCGAAGCGGGCGCCGCGCTCGGGACGCAGACGCTCGCCGTGCCGACGGGTGAGCTTGAGCATCACCGTCATGGCGCCGGCCAGCAGGTGCTCGCGGCGCAGACGCATCGCGGCTTTCTGCGTGAGGCGGTCGAGCACGGCCAGCGCGCCTTCGGCGCTGCGCATCTCCGGCGGCAGCACATGCGAATGGCCGAGTGAACGCCGCGGATTGGCAGCCTGCACACCCGACGCCAGCCCGTGCAGACGATCAAAGAAAGCCTCGCCCGCCATGCCGCCCCACACCACGCGCAGTTGCTCGCGCCGCGCCCGCCAGAGCTGCTCCACGCTGTGGATGCCCTGCGCCTGCAGCCGCGCCAGCATGCGCACATTGATGCCGGTGAGATCGGTGAGCTGCATGCGCAGCAGCGGGCCGGGCAGGTCGCCGGAGTCAATCACCACCAGACCGTCGGGCTTTTGCAGATTGGATGCCTGCTTGGCGAGAAACACATTGGGCGCAATGCCCACCGAGACGCGCATGCACTCGCCCAGCGCCTCGCGCAGCGCAGCCTTGAGGCGCAGCGCCAGTTGCGTGGCGCGCTCGCGGCTGGTCCAGCCCATGGGCAGGCTGCAGGCCATTTCGTCGATGGAAAGCACCTGCTCCACCGGCGCGATGGTGTCCACCACGGCCACGGCGCGGTGGTGGATGCGCACATACTCGGCATGCCGCGCCACCACGAACACGATGCCCGGACACAGCCGGCGTGCCTCGGCCACCTGCGTGCCCGTCTTCACACCGAAAGCCTTGGCCTCGTAGCTGGCGGCAATGCAGCAGGTGGTGTCGGCCATCATGGGCACCACGCCCACCGGCCGCCCGCGCAACTCAGGGCAAAGCTGCTGCTCCACCGAGGCGAAGTAGGAGTTGAAATCGACCAGCAGGCAACGCAGCGTCATGGCACTTCGTGCCGATGGGGGCACGCTCGAATACTGTTTTTATGTTCAGTATTTCACAGTGCCGGCCATTGCGCAATGCGGGTCGGCGCAGGTCTCGCCCAGACGCTGTTGCCCGGCACGTCGCCGTGCATCCTTCAAGTGGGCGTGTGCTCGAACAACAATCGAGGGGCCGAATTCGGTCGGATCGGCGAACCAGGTTTCAGGACTTCCAGAGTGACCAAGCCACCATGACCACCATCAGGGCAGCGAGGCCGATATTCACAGCTCGATTCAATACCGGATGCGAAAAAAATCGGTGCATATTGCTGCCCATGAACAGCCACAAAAAATCGAAAATCACGATAACCACCATACAGATTGCCGCCTTGATTGCAATATCCCAAAGCGCTGAAATCCCCAAGGAAAACCCTCCGAAAAGCGCTGCGAATACTGCATATGCCTTGATATTCGTGATCCCGAGAATGAATCCAGCCAGAAATCCAGGGGATGCAACCTGCCCTGAATGGGTCAAAGGTGGCGCCATGGCAATTCGGATAGCCAAATACAAAATGTAGATTACAGACAAAACAAGTAGCGCCGACGAAATGAAGGGCACTGTCCGCACCACCACAAAGAGACCGGCCGCGACAGATGCGAGTGCTGGCACCAGGCCCACAACGATTCCAAAATAAAAATTCAGTGACCGCTGAAGGCCAAAAGAGGCTCCAGTTGCTGCGAGCGCCACAGTCGCAGGCCCCGGACTCGCCAGCAGAGCAATCGCGGCCAGAGAATACGAAACAACGGCCTGAAATTCCGCACTCGTCAAAAACATTTCACAGTCACCTCGATTCAACGCAAAAAAATACAGCTCACCATTTCTGAGTTTTGGCACGCTGTTATGACGATCTCATTGAAACTAATCGACCACTCTCACTCCAAATGCGAAACGATTAATTTGATAGTAGTCTGAGTAGATTGAAAAACACCATCACCTTCGTAAAGTGATATATTGAAAATACCTCATCATTTAAGGTTTGTGGCATGAAAATCCTACGATCCGCCAAACTGCTCTTCGACAACATCGATCGTCATGTGATCCGCAGGCTTCACGGTGACTCCCGCATCTCCATACGCACACTCGCAGCAGAGGTCGGGCTCTCAGCGCCGAGTTGCAGCGAAAGGCTGAAGCGTTTGGAAGACTGCGGCGCGATTCGCCGATTCACGATCGAATTCGATGGCGTGCCGCTGGGCTATGCCCTGCAAGCCATCGTCCGCGTCAAGTCGCTGCCTGGCGAGTTTTCACGGGTCGAAAAACTGATCACTGACACCCCGGAGTGCGTGACGTGCTTCAAGGTCACTGGAGAAGATGATTTCGTCTGCCATCTGTACCTGCGCTCGGTCACCCATCTGGATGAGGTGCTCGAACGACTGCACGGCAAAGCGGATACGCATACCTCCATCGTCAAGACGACGCCGGTTGATCGGCGCCTCCCTCCGTTGTAGAGACAGGCGCAAATCGATTCGGATTCAGGATCGAGGCATCACAACACCGCTTCTACACCCGAAAACCCACCAGCCGCTTCCACTGTCCGCTCGCCAGCGCGGTGCCCAACAGGATGATCGCGCAGCCCGCCAGCATGGCGCTGGTGACGGCTTCTTGCAGGAACAGCGCGCCCCAGAGCATGCCGAAGGCCGGAATGAGGAAGGTGACCGAGGCGGCGTAGGCCGCGCCTACCTGCGCCACGAGGCGGAAGTACAGCACATAGGCCAGGCCAGTGCACAGCACGCCCAGCGCCACCACGGCGGCCCAGATGTCGCCCTGCACCGCGTGCGTGGGCCAGGTGAACGCAGCGGGCAGAGCGAGCAGCACCGTGGCCGTGAACTGGCTGCCGAAAGCGGTGAGGGCCGGATCGACCCCGGCCAGATGGCTGCGGACGTAATGCACGGCAAAGCCATAGGACACAGGCGCCAGCAGCACCGCAGCAACCGCCCAGGGTGCAGCCCCCTGCGAGAGGCCGGGCTGATCGCCCACCAGCACGACCACGCCGAGCAGGCCGACGCCCAGCCCCACAATCTGCGCCCGGCCGATCGGCGCGCCGAACAGCGTCGCCCCCAGCACCGCCGCCCACAGCGGGGTGGTGGCATTCAGAATGGCCTCGAAGCCCGCGCCCAAGTGCAGCGCTCCCACCGCGAACAAGGTGAACGGCAACGCGGAGTTGGTCACCCCCACAACCAGCAGCGGCCCGAGTTTGCGGCGGAACTGGGCGCGCGCCGCAGCGGTTCGCAGCACCGGCAGCAGCACCAGCGAGGCAATGCCCACGCGCAGCGCGATGAGCGGCAGCGGCCCGAACTCGGGCACGGCGATGCGCAGAAACAGAAAAGAAGCGCCCCAGATGGCGGCGAGCAGAAACAGTTCGATGAAAGGCATGGGCGTGAT
>DYSB01000133.1:4841-8487 GCA_020726405.1 Acetofilamentum sp.
GGCCGCGCGTTCGAGATCGAGCAGCGCCTGCTTGCGCGGCAGGCCGGCAGCGTAGCCGGTCAAGCTGCCGTCATGGCCGATGATGCGGTGGCAGGGCACGATGATGAGCAGCGGATTGCGCCCCACCGCCGCACCCACGGCGCGCGCATGGCCGGCGGGCAGACCCAGACGCTGCGCGAGCAGCGCATAGCTGGTCGTCTGTCCGTAGGGCACGGTCTGCAGCGTCCGCCAGACCGCCTGCTGGAACGGCGTGCCTTGGGGTCGCAAGGGCAGATCGAAGGCGATGGCATCGCCGCTGAAATAGGCCTGCAGTTGCACGCGGGCACGCTGCAGCAAAGGGGTTGTGGCGTCGGCGGCGGTTGCGGTTGGAGGCGATGCGTCGTCGAGAAAACTCAGGGCAGTGAGCCCGTCTTCCACGGCGGTGAGTTGCAGCGCGCCCAGCGGGCTGTCCATGACCAAGACGGCTTTCACGATGTTTCTCCTTCAGTCGCGCGGCGCCACAGATGCACCGCGGCATAGCCCCGCCACGGCGCCCAGCGTTCGGCATGGGCCAGCACATCGGCCGGACGGGTCAGGCCAAGTTGTTTGCGCAACACCAAATCGCCGGCGGGAAAGGCATTCGGCCAGCCCAGACCGCGCAGCGCAATGACCTGCGCCGTCCAGTCGCCGATGCCGGGCAAGGCCTGCAGCGCCGCAAGCGTGGGTTCGACCGGGGCGAGCGGCTGCAGCGCCACACGTCCCTCGGCCACGGCAAGCGCCAGCGCGTGCAGGCTGAGGGCGCGGGCGCCGGTCAGGCCGCAGGCGCGCAGCGCCTCGGGGGTGCAGGCGGCGAGCGTGGGCGCGTCGGGCAAGGTGCGGCACAGACCGCCGGGCGCATCGGGCACGGAGGTGCCGTGACGCTGCGCCAGGCGGCCAAGAATGAGGCGCGCCTGCGGCAGGCCGATCTGTTGGCCGACCACGGCGCGCAGCGCGATCTCGAAGCCATCGAAGGCGCCGGGCACGCGCAGGCCGGGCACTTCGGCGGCAAACTCTGGCAGATGGGCGTCGATCAGATCCGGGCGCGCGCTGAGGTCGAACAGCCGCCGCACGCCGGCCAGAATGCGGCCGATGTGCCGTGCCAGCCGCGGCGGCAGGGTGAGACGCAGGCTGTGGCGCTGGGGTTCGTGGGTCACCGTGATCCAGCCCGTGATTGGCGCCGAGCCCGGCTCGGCGGCGAACGCCACCGCGCGGCTGTAGCGATCGGCGCTGACGCGCTCCACACCGTCCACCGCGCGGCGGGCGAGAAAATCGACCATCTGGCTCCAGGCGTAGGGCGGCCGGTAGGCGAGCGACACGGTGAGCAGGTCTTCCTGCCCGCAGGCGTCCGTCCGTCGCAGGCTCAGCGGCGTCAACCCATAGCGGGTGCGGAACAGATGATTGAACCGCCGCACGCTGCCGAAACCTGCCGCGTCGGCCACCGCCGCCATCGGCAGCGCCGTGTCGGTGAGCAGGCCCTTGGCCAGCAGCAGCCGCTGCGTCTGCGCATACGCCACGGGCGAGACGCCGAATTCCGCCTCGAAGATGCGCCGTAAATGCCGCGGCGTGATGCCCACGCGGCGGGCCACGGCGCTCAATCCGGCGGGATCGGTCAGCCCCTGGTCGATCAGCGCGGCAGCGGCGCGGGCAAGCTGACCCGAAAGATCGAGCACGCCGTGCCCCGGCGCCAGTTCGGGACGGCAACGCAGGCAGGGCCGATAACCCGCCTGCTCCGCCGCCGCTGCGCTGGGATAGAAGTTGCAGTTGCGCCGCAGCGGCGTGCGCACCGCACACACCGGCCGACAATACACCCCGGTGGACGACACGCCGACGTAAAACCAGCCGTCGAAGCGGCGGTCGCGGGTGAGCAGCGCGCGGTAACAGGTGTCGGGATCAAGTTGCATGCCCTCACTCTAGTCGCGCAGCGCGCCGCCGTCTGGCCGAAAACGGACATCAGCCTGTTCACTGAAAAAAGGCGCGAACACGCCCTGAGGAGCGCCCCCAGGGCCGGGCTGCGCCCAGCCCGCCCCCCGCGGGGGTCAAGAAAACTTGGGGCGGCCCTACGTTTCCTTGAGAGGCACTGAGCAGGCCCTACCCCGCCTCGTGACACACGGCTTCAATATTGTGTCCGTCTGGGTCGAGGACGAAGGCGGCGTAATAGTTCGGGTGGTAGTGCGCGCGCAAGCCAGGGCGGCCATTGTCCCGCCCGCCCGCGGCCATCGCGGCACGATAGAACGCATCGACCCTTTCGCGGGCATCCACCCGAAAAGCCACGTGAATCGGCGGCTTGTTTGGGCTCCCTCGGCTGATCCAGAAATCGGGTTTGGGTGGCGCGCCAAAACCCGCCACATCAGTATGTCCGGTGACCGCCGCGGGAAATTCGGCAAGCAGTTGATAGCCAATCGCCGAAAGCGCTGCGCTGTAAAAGGCTTTGGCACCCTCAAAATCGCTGACGATGACACCCGTATGGTCGATCATGTGAGTCTCCCTGTTGAACCGCTGCGGCAGTCTACTCAGACCCGCATGACAAGCAGACCTACGCATTGACGCCAGCCCGGCTCAGGCGCGTACCCTTGCGCGCCCTGACTTTTGCGCAACACAGCTTTGCCTTCGACAAAATGCAAAAAGCCGGGTTACTCCTGCCATGCTGCAGCGCAGCAAACGGAATAATCTGGAACCCCGCACGGGGTCAGATCTAGCTCCGCAGCACGCCCGCTGCCGCTTCGCGCAGCTTGTCTTTTTTGCTTTTGCGCCGACCCTTGATGCCGCCGTTTGCGTCTCGTGGCATGGGCGCTGCGGGCTGTGCGGCGGGCTCGAACCCGGGCGCCTGCTCGCGCGGCACGCTCTGCTGCAGGCGCTTTTCGATCAAGCGGAACTGTGCGGCGCTGCCCGGTGCGTCGGCGCAGAGGAAGCTCACCGCCAGGCCGGGCTCGCCTGCTCTGCCGGTGCGGCCGATGCGGTGGGTGTAGTCGACTGCGGAGCGTGGCAGGTCGTAATTGACCACCGCGGCCAGTTGGGCCACGTCGATGCCGCGCGCGGCCAGATCGGTGGCGACCAGCACCGCCAGCCTGCGGTCGTGAAAATCGGCCAGCGCCTGCGCACGTCGGCTCTGGCTGAGCTGTCCGTGAAAGGCGGCGGCGGCAAGCCCGGCGCGCCGCAATTTTTCGGCCACATGCTCGGTGGCATATTGCGTGGCGACGAACACCAGCACGCGGTCCCACCCTTCAGCGGCGATGAGGTGGCGCAGCAGCATGGTGCGGCGCGCGGCGTCCACCTCGATCACGCGCTGGCGGATGCGCGGCATGGCCGGGGAGTGCGCAGTCGTCGTCTCAAACCGGCGCGCGTCGTGCAACACAGCCCTGGCCAAAGTCGCGACGGCGTCTGGCAGGGTGGCGCTGAACATCAGGGTTTGGCGCTGCGCGGGCAGCAGGCTCAGCAGCGTGTTGATCTCCTCGGAGAACCCCAGGTCGAGCAGCCGGTCGGCCTCGTCAAGCACCAGCATCCGCACCGTCGACAGGCACAGCACCTTCTGTTCGGCCAGATCGAGCAGGCGTCCGGGCGTGGCAACCACCAGTTGCGCCCCTCCCTGCAGGGCCTGCCGCTGCGCCTGCAGCGCAACACCGCCAACCGC